>NZ_JAAKSL010000008.1:0-183704 GCF_049173895.1 Aeromonas sp. 602200 | reverse complement strand
TCCCATGCCGAACTCAGAAGTGAAACGCGGTAGCGCCGATGGTAGTGTGGCATTCGCCATGCGAGAGTAGGACACTGTCAGGCACCTATTTAGAAGAGGCCTCCCATTCGGGAGGCCTTTTTGCATTTCTGCGTTCCAAAAATCTGCCATGCCGCTGGCATTTTAGTAAAAGTGCTGGGCTATCAAGGGATTGCCCGTTACTCTTTAGCCGTTACCGATTAACACGTGATGCTGCCAGCGAGGTATTGATGGCTACGTTGAAGGAAATTGCACAGGAAGCGGGGGTTTCTCTCGCGACGGTATCCCGGGTACTGAACGAGGATCCCAGCCTGAGCGTCAAGGAAGAGACCAAGCAGCGGATCTTCGAGATTGCTGAACGGCTGGAGTACAAGACCAGCAGCGCCCGCAAGGGGGTACACAAGAGCAAGCTGCACTTTCTGGTGGTCTATGCCTATCCCCAGAGTACCGAGGTCAACGACCCTTACTATCTCGCCATCCGTTATGGCATCGAGACCCAGAGTGCCCGCCTCAATATCGAACTGACCCATCTCTACAACTGCGGTGAAGGGCGCGAACTGAGCGCCGTGGATGGCATTCTGGTGGTCGGTACCCTCACAGCCGAGCGTCTCGTCCAGCTAAGGGCTTGTTCCAGCCAGCTGGTGTTTGTCGACTGCCGTTCACAGGGAGAGTTCGACTCGGTCGATGTGGATCTCGCTCTGATCAGCCAGCAGGTCGTCGACTACTTTATTGCGCAGGGGCACCAGCGCATCGGTTATATCGGTGGCCAGGATGAGAATCCGGACCTGCGTGAACTGGCCTTCCGCGATTATGGCCAGCGACTGGGGGTGGTGCAGGAGAGCGATCTCTATCGTGGCGACTTCTCCAGCGCTTCCGGCTACCAGTTGGCGAAGGAGATGCTGGCCGGCGACTGGCCCAAGGCGCTGTTCGTCGCCTCCGACTCCATCGCCATCGGTGTGCTGCGTGCCATCCACGAGAAGGGGCTGGCGATTCCCCAGCAGATCGAGCTTATCAGCGTCAACGATATTCCGACCGCCAAGTTCACCTTCCCGCCGCTCTCCACGGTGCGGATCCACTCCGAGTTGATGGGCTCCCAGGGGGTCAATTTGCTGGTTGAGCGGCTGCGAGACGAGCGGGATATTCCACTCCGGGTGCTGGTACCGAGCAAGTTGACCCTGCGTGGCACCACCTGCTGATTTTAGTAAAACATTCTGCTTTTTAGTCGCACCATCTTGCGGTGGTGCGACACATCTCCCTAGCAAACCTCTTTCCCATATCATCCAACAACTTCATATCATATTGTTTTATAGTTGATTTTATTGCAGCTCAGCCAGCTACTATCAACATCCATGCCACTCATCCATATCTTGCCCTCCTTTATCCCCCGCTTCTGATCTCGCTCACAAAACCATCTGTTCATTGTGATCAGGTTAAAACTTTACCAACTCAAAGCTGATATTTAGTAAATGTTTATCTAGAGTTTACCCAGTTAACGTTGCCTTGTTCCGGGAGGACATGTGAATAACTGGGAAAACGTCCAATTCGTTGGTGAAAACAGGCTGGCCCCGCGCGCCTACTTCTTCTCTTATGCCGACCACGCGCTGGCGGCCACCATGCAGCGCGAGCTGAGCCGCCGTTTTCTGAGCCTTGGCGGCCAGTGGCAGTTCCACTACTTCGACCACCCCCTGCAGGTGCCGGAGGCCTTCTATCACAGCCCCATGAGCGAGTGGGGCCAGATCACCGTGCCCAACATGTGGCAGATGGAAGGACATGGCCAGTTGCAGTACACCGACGAAGGTTTTCCCTTCCCCATCGATGTGCCCTTCGTGCCGACCAACAACCCCACCGGCGCCTATCAGCGCAGCTTCACACTGAGCCCGGCCTGGGACGGCGAGCAGGTGATCATCAAGTTTGACGGGGTGGAAACCTACTTCGAGGTCTATGTGAACGGCCAGTATGTCGGCTTCAGCAAGGGGAGCCGTCTCACTGCCGAGTTCGATATCAGCGCCTACGCCAACATTGGCGAGAACCTGCTGTCAGTGCGGGTGATGCAGTGGGCTGACTCCACTTATATTGAAGATCAGGATATGTGGTGGATGGCGGGGATCTTCCGCGACGTCTATCTGGTGGGCAAACCGGTCGCCCATGTGCAGGACTTCTTCATCCGCACCGCGCTGGCCGACGACAATCAAAGCGCTACCCTGAGCTGCGATATCCAGCTGGAAAATCTGGGGGCTGCTGCCTGTGATCACCGTCTGGTCTGGTCGCTGCTGGATCAGGGCAACGAGCTCGCCAGCGGTTCGCTCGACCATCTCGCCATCGACGGCAAGTGTGATTGCCGCTTCACGCTGGATCTGGCCAGCCCCCATCTGTGGAACGCCGAAGACCCGTACCTCTACCAGCTGCAACTCTCCCTCTACAACGGTCAGGGCGAGCTGCTGGAAGTGATCCCGCAGCGGGTCGGGGTGCGTGAAATCAAGGTCAAGGATGGCCTCTTCTACGTCAACGGCCACTACCTCAAGCTGCACGGGGTGAACCGCCACGACAACGACCACCTCAAGAGCCGCGCGGTCGGCATGGACCGGGTGGAACGCGATATCGTGCTGATGAAGCAGCACAACCTCAACTCGGTGCGCACCGCCCACTACCCGAATGACCCGCGCTTCTATGAGCTGTGCGACCAGTACGGCCTGTTCGTGATGGCGGAGACTGACGTGGAGACCCACGGTTTTGCCAACGTCGGCGATCTCAGCCGCATCACCGACGATCCCTTCTGGGAGCCGGTGTTCGTGGATCGCATCGAGCGCCATGTTCACGCCCAGAAGAACCACCCCTCCATCATTATCTGGTCGCTCGGCAACGAGTCCGGCTACGGCTGCAACATCAGAGCCATGTACCAGCGCTGCAAGGCGATCGACCCGACCCGGCTGGTGCATTACGAAGAGGATCGCGATGCCGAGGTGGTGGATGTGGTCAGTACCATGTATTCGCGCGTCTCCCAGATGAACTGCTTCGGCGAGTTCCCGATGGAGAAGCCGCGCATCCTCTGCGAATACGCCCACGCCATGGGTAATGGCCCGGGTGGCCTCAGCGAATACCAGCAGGTGTTTGACCGCCATCCCCACATTCAGGGTCACTACATCTGGGAGTGGTGCGATCACGGCATTCTGGATCAGGACGAGCAGGGGCGCCCCGTTTACAAGTACGGCGGCGACTACGGCGACTACCCCAACAACTACAACTTCTGCATGGATGGCCTCATCTATCCGGATCAGACCCCGGGGCCTGGCCTGCGCGAATACAAGCAGGTGATCTGCCCGGTCAAGGTGCGCGCTCTGGATCTGGCGAGCGGCAAGCTGGCGGTCGAAAACCGCTACTGGTTCTCCACTCTCGACGATATCCGTCTGCTGGTCGAAGTGAAAGCCGAGGGCGAACTGCTGGCCAGCCAGCAAATCCGACTTGAAGGGATTGCCCCCGGTGCCACTACCGATCTGCAACTCGAACTGCCATCCCTCGATGGGCGGGAAACCTTCGTCCAGCTGCGGGTCATCAAGGCCAGTGCCACCCGCTACAGCGCGGCGGAGCACGAGCTGGGCCAGTACCAGTTCCGGCTGAAAGAGTCGACTCGCCAGCTGCTGCCCTTTGCCAATCCCAATGCTACTGCGCTGCAGATTGCCGATGAGCGCCTCGCGCTGACCCTGAGTGGCAGCGGCTTTGCCCTGCGTTTCTCGCGCCTCGACGGCAAGCTGGTGAGCTGGCAGCAGGATGGTATCGAGCTGATTGAGCGCGCGCCGCGCCTCACCTTCTTCAAGCCGATGATCGACAACCACAAGCAGGAGTACGAGAGCCTGTGGCACCCGAATCACCTGCAGATCATGCAGGAGCACTTCCGCACCTTAAGCTGGCGCCAGCTGGGTGAGGCGGTC
Source organism: Aeromonas sp. 602200 (assembly GCF_049173895.1). Classification (NCBI taxonomy): domain Bacteria; kingdom Pseudomonadati; phylum Pseudomonadota; class Gammaproteobacteria; order Aeromonadales; family Aeromonadaceae; genus Aeromonas; species Aeromonas sp. 602200. The sequence continues at coordinate 179,760 of NZ_JAAKSL010000008.1, read as the reverse complement.
GAGGTGACGGTCGAGAGCCTGATCGCGCCGCCGGTGTTCGATTTCGGCATGCGCTGCCGCTACGTCTACACCCTGAGCCCGAACGGTCAGCTGCACGTGGCACTCTCCGGCCAGCCCTACGGTGGCTATGACGACATCATCCCCAAGATCGGCTTCGAGCTGGGTATTCGTCAGGATCTCGACCGGGTGCACTACTACGGCATGGGACCGGGCGAGAACTATCAGGACAGCCGCCAGAGCAACTGGATCGACAGCTTCCAGAGTACAGTCAGCGAGATGTGGGAGCACTACCCCTTCCCACAGGATAACGGCAACCGCCAGCAGGTGCGCTGGGCGACCCTGACCAACCGTCACAGCGCCGGTCTCTACGTGCGGCCCGATGCCCCCATCAACCTGAGCGTCTGGCCCTACAGCTGGGAGCATATCCACGCGGCGCAGCACATCAACGAGCTGGAGCCCTGCGGTTATCTCACCCTCAATTTGGATCACAAGGTACTGGGGCTCGGCTCCAACTCCTGGGGCTCCGAGGTGCTGGACTCCTGGCGGGTGCGCTTCGAGCCGTTCTGCTTCGGCCTGACCCTGCTGCCCATCGCCCGTGGCAACCTCAATCCGGCTGCGCTGGCCGGGCTCGACCTCACCATCAACGGCGGGAGGAACCTCGCATGATCACCCTGGACAACCTGACCCTGTTCAAAAACATCTACCGGGAGGGCAAGAAGTGGGGCCGCTGCGTGGAGGCCATCAACAACCTGCCGAACCTCAAGCCCGGCATCTGCCACTCCATCGGTGACTCCCTCACCTACCGCTTGCAGGAGGGGGTCAGCCCGGCCACCTCACTGTTCGAGGGGCAGCGCCGCTACTTCGACGTCCACTACTACCTGGAAGGGGAAGAGACGGTGGAGTGGGCTGCCAAGCCGGATCTGCGGGTCGAGCAGGCTTATGACGACACCACAGACCGCGAGTGGCTGGCCGGTGAGGTGCGTGAGCGCCAGCAGGTGGGCAACGGGCAGGTGGTGATCTTCGAGAACGACGAGGCTTACAGGTTTGTCGGCGACAGCCCGGTGCGCAAGGTGATCATCAAGGTCACCGTCGAAGGCGGCTACTTCAAGAACAAATAACAAGCCGCCGGTTCTGCACTGATAAAAGCCGGAAGGGCGGGGCTCACCCTACAACCCATGCCCCGCTCTTTCGCTAGATAACTACAGGTCTGGAGATGCACCATGTCTGATTCCAAACGCAATACGATAGGCAAGTTTGGTCTGCTGTCGCTCACCTTCGCGGCGGTATTCAGCTTCAACAACGTCATCAACAACAACATCGAGATCGGTCTGGCCTCGGCCCCGATGTTCTTTCTGGCCACCATTTTTTACTTCATTCCGTTTTGCCTGATCATTGCGGAGTTCGTGTCACTGAATAAGAACTCCGAAGCGGGCGTCTATGCCTGGGTGAAGAGCTCCCTCGGCGGTCGCTGGGCCTTCATCTCCGCCTACACCTACTGGTTCGTGAACCTGTTCTTCTTCACCTCCTTGCTGCCGCGGGTCATCGCCTACGCCTCCTATGCCTTCCTCGGCTACGAGTACATTCTCACCCCGGTGGCGACCACGGCATTGAGCATGGTGCTGTTTGCCTTTGCCACCTATGTCTCCACCAACGGCGCCAAGATGCTGGGCCCCATCACTTCGGTGACCTCCTCCCTGATGCTGCTGCTGACCCTCTCCTACATCCTGCTGGCAGGTGCGGCACTGGTGGGCGGCGTACAGCCGGCCGACCCCATCACGGTAGAGGCCATGATCCCCGATTTCAGCTGGGCCTTCCTCGGCATCACCACCTGGATCTTTATGGCAGCCGGTGGCGCCGAGTCGGTGGCGGTCTACGTCAATGACGTGAAAGGGGGCTCCAAGTCTTTCGTGAAGGTGATCATCATCGCCGGGATCTTTATCGGCGTGCTCTACTCCATCGCCTCGCTGTTGATCAACGTGTTCGTACCGAGCGGCACCCTGAAGTACACCGGCGGCTCGGTGCAGGTGTTTGAGGGGTTGGCGGCCTACTTCGGCTTGCCGGAGATCCTGATGAACCGCTTCGTCGGTCTGGTCTCCTTCACCGCCATGTTCGGCTCCCTGCTGATGTGGACGGCGACCCCGGTGAAGATCTTCTTCTCCGAGATCCCGGCCGGCATCTTCGGCAAGAAGACGGTCGAGCTGAACGAGAACGGCGTGCCCGCCCGTGCAGCCTGGATCCAGTACCTCATCGTGCTGCCGCTGATGGTGATCCCGACCCTGGGCTCCAACACTGCGCAGGATCTGATGAACACCGTCATCAACATGACCGCTGCCGCTTCCATGCTGCCGCCGCTGTTCATCATGCTGGCTTACCTCAATCTGCGCCTAAAGCTCGACCACCTGCCGCGGGATTTCAAGATGGGTTCGCGCACCACCGGCATCACCGTGGTGTCGGTGCTGATCGCCATCTTCTCGGTGGGCTTCCTCGCCTCCACCTTCCCGACCGGTGCCGACATCATGACCATCATCTTCTACAACGTCGGCGGGATCGTGATTTTCCTCGGCTTCGCCTGGTGGAAATACAACAGATACGAGGCCTCCCTCAGTGCCGAAGCGCGCGCGAAAGAGGCCCAGCCGGCGGCGCAGGTTGCCATGCAGACGCCATAGGCACGGTTTTTAATCCCAATCAAACCGGGTGGCCGTTGGCCACCCGCAAACCGTTGAACCAGAAAAGGAAAAGAGCATGAGCGAGACGATCGAGTTTGCCGAATTCAAACGGGTCGAGATGAAGGTGGGCAAGGTGCTGGCGGTGGTGCGTCACCCCGGGGCCGACAAACTCTACATCGTCCAGATCGACGTGGGTGGCGAGCGGCCGCTGCAGACCGTCACCAGTCTGGTGCCTTATTACAGCGAAGAGGAGCTGATGGGCAGCGAGGTGGTGGTACTGACCAACCTCAAGCCCACCAGGATGCGCGGTGAGCGTTCCGAGTGCATGTTGCTCTGCGCCGAGACCCCGGACGAGAGCCAGAGCGTACTGTTGCAACCGCGGGTGCCGATGGCGCCGGGCACCCCGATCGTCTGAACGATATTGCGAGCCGGTGCGGGAGACGGCACCGGTTCATCTACGAGGCCGTCCACGCGGCCCGATCATAACAAGAGAGTAAAGCGCGGGGCCGACAGACCCTTGCCGAACACATCACAGAGTCACAGCGTTACCCGCAGGGAGCGCGAGTCCACTGGAGGACACCATGTCTGAATCCGTACGCGGCACCATAGGCAAGTTTGCCCTGTTGTCGATGACCTTTGCCGCCGTGTTCAACGTGCGCAACATCGTCAACAACAACATCGAGCTGGGGCTCAGCTCCGCCCCCATCTTCCTGCTGGCGACCATCGTCTACTTCATTCCGTTCGTCTTCATCATTGCCGAGTTCGTCTCTGCCAATAAAAACTCCGAGTCGGGGATGTACGACTGGCTTAAAAAACCGCTCGGCACCCGGATGGCCTATCTGGGCTCGTTTCTCTACTGGTTCGTAAACCTGTTCTGGTTCGTCTCCCTGCTGCCCAACGTCATCGCCTACGCCTCCTACGCCATGCTGGGCTATGAGTACAGCTTCTCGCCCATGGTCACCTCGATCATCTCCATCGTGCTGTTTGCGGCGGCGACCCACATCTCCACCAAGGGAGCGAGCTGGCTCGGCAAGATTGCCGAAATAGTGGCCTACGGTGTATTTGCCCTGTTCGCCATCTATGTGCTGGGCGCCCTGATGGCTCTGAGTGGCGATCATGTGCCGGCCCAGCCCATCACGTTGGAGGCGATGACTCCCACCGTCAACTGGGCGACCCTCGGCATCATGTGCTGGATCTTTCAGGCGGCAGGCGGTGCCGAGACCGCGGCGGCCTACCTCAATGACGTGAAGGGGGGCCAGAAGTCCTTTATCAAGGTGATCATCAGTGCGGGTATCGTCATCGGTGCCATGTATGCGGTAGGTTCCCTGCTGGTGAACGTGTTCGTGCCGCGCGAGAGCCTCACCTATGCCGGCGGCATGGTGGAGATCTTCACCGGCATGGCGCAGTATTTCGGGCTTTCCGAGGCGCTGGTGGGCCGCTTCGTCGGTGTGGTGCTGTTTATCGCCATGTTCGGTTCCATGATGATGTGGACCTCGGCGCCGGTGAAGATCCACTTCTCCGAGATCCCGCAGGGGGTCTACGGCGAGAAGACCACCCAGCTCAACGAGCACGGCGTGCCGGTGCGCGCCGCCTGGTGGCAGTTTGTCTTCGTGTTCGCGATGCTGGTGGTCAACGGCTTCGGCTCCGAGTCGGTGCAGCAGATGATGAACACCGCCATCAACCTCACCGCCGGCACAGCCATGCTGCCGCCGATCTTCATCATGGTGGCCTACTTCGTGTTCCGCTGGAAACATGACGACACCCCCCGCGACTTCCGTATGGGGTCGCGCAAGTTCGGGATGGGCGTGGTGTCGGTGCTGATCGCCATCTTCGTGGTGAGCATGAGTGCCTCCGCCTTCCCGGCCGGGGTGGATCTGGTGCGCGCCTTCTTCATCAACGTCTTTATGACCGCGGTCTTCTCTGCGCTGGCCTACTGGTGGATCTCCCGCTTCGAGAAGCGGCAGACCCGCAAGCTTGCCGGCAATGAGAAGAAAGGCGGCAACGGCAAGCTGGCCAGCCAGCGCTGATCGGCTGAGTGAAAAAGCGGAACGGGCGGCCTTGGTCGCCCGTTTTTTTATCCATTTTTAGCCGTTTTGGAGCTGTCAGGGCCGTTTCATCGTCAACTTTTGCTGCTCGATATGGCGACGGCGTTAAGCATTGATGAACAATTATTCGCCGCTCAACTTTGCGCCTCTCCGTTATCGGGGTAAGCTGGAGGTTCGTTTTAGCGGGAGGTGCCAGACATCTCCCGCTCTGTTTCTTGTCCTCCCCAATCCTGACTGCCGCCACGGCAGCAGGATGCCCTTCTGATGGAGACCTTTCGTGCGTCTGGATCCCTTTACTGTTGTGCTGATTGCGGTGGTCACCCTGGCCTCCCTCTTTCCCTGCGAGGGGCAGGTGGCTGCCTGGTTCGGTCTGCTGACCAAGCTGGCGGTGGCGCTCCTGTTCTTCATGCATGGCGCCAAGCTGTCGCGCCAGAACCTGCTGGCGGGTCTCGGCCACTGGCGGCTTCATCTGGTGGTGATGCTCAGCACCTTCGTACTGTTTCCGCTGCTGGGGCTGCTGCTCACCCCGCTGGTACCGGGCTGGTTGAGCCCGGCCATCTACCTCGGCTTCCTCTATCTCTGCGCTTTGCCAGCCACCGTGCAGTCGGCCATCGCCTTTACCTCGATGGCGGGGGGCAATGTGTCGGCGGCGGTATGCAGCGCCTCGGCCTCCAGCATCCTCGGAATCTTCCTCTCGCCGGTGCTGGTGGGGATGATGATCCACGTGCAGGGGGAGGGGATCGACACCTGGCACTCCATCCAGTCCATCATGATGCAGCTGATGCTGCCGTTCGTGGTGGGCCACCTGTCGCGTCCGCTGATCGGTCGCTGGGTCGACAGCCATCGGCCGCTCATCGGCAAGCTGGATCAGAGCTCTATCCTGCTGGTGGTCTACGTCGCCTTCAGCGAGGCGGTGGTGCAGGGGATTTGGCATCAAGTAGGCTGGTACGATCTGGCCAGTATCGTGCTGCTGAGCTGCATCTTGCTGGCGTTGGTGCTCTGCTGGAACGTCTGGATCAGCCGTCGCCTCGGCTTCGACAAGGCGGACGAGATCACCATCGTCTTCTGCGGCTCCAAGAAGAGTCTGGCCAACGGGGTGCCGATGGCCAACGTCATGTTCCCGGCCGCCAGCGTCGGGGTGATGGTGCTGCCGCTGATGATCTTCCACCAGATCCAGCTGATGGTCTGCGCCGTGCTGGCCCGCCGCTATCACGAGCAGGGGCATTGATACTCGCGCCGTTTTGACTGCCATAACAAGAGGGAGGCCCGTTGGCCTCCCTCTTTTCATCTGCATGTCGACCGGCGTGCTAGCGTTTACGCCAGACGGTCAGCTGCGCCACCGTGTGCTGGTATTTGCGGGCGGTCTCGCGGATGACGAAGGGCACATCCCGGGGCGGGCAGTGCTCCTCGAACTCCGCCGCCAGCAGCCGTTGCAGCGCCTGATAGGTGGTGAGCGCCTCGCCGTTTTCGCGAATGCCGCCGAGCCAGTTGGCGGGCGGGGTATATTCCGCCAGCCAGGTGTAGGGGCTGGTGAGCACCAGCAGGCCACCGCTGCGCAGCCGGGGGGCGATATCCCGCAGGAAGCGGGCGGGCTCCCGCAGCCGGTCGATGAGGTTGGAGGCGAGCACAAGATCGTAGTGGTCATATTTGGGCTTGAGGTTGCAGGCATCCCCCTGACTGAAGTGGATGCGCTCAGCCTGACTTGCCCCCAGCCCGTGGCTCGACAGGCGCGCCTCGCAATACTCCACCAGTTCCCCCTCCAGTGGAATGGCATAGCGGAAACTGTCCTGACTGGCGAGGGCCAGCGCCACATCGATGAAGCGGGCCGAGTAGTCCACCCCGTCCACATGCTGGAAGTAGCGAGCCAGTTCGAAACTGGCGCGGCCGGTGGCGCAGCCGATATCCAGCGCCCGCTGGTGGTTGCTGCACAGCTCGCCAGCAAGATCAGCAAGCGTCTTGGCGTAGTTGGCTACCCCGAAGTGGCTCGGGCCGTACTGGAAGTCGAGGTACTGAGCGACCAGCGTGTCGGTTTCATAGGGATTCACGATAACGGGTTCCTGATAACGGGAGACCAGATAGCGGAAACCCGCATGCTGGAAGAAGTGACGCCGGAAGGCGTAACGGGATGATTTGAGCGCTTCGTTACCTGTGCTGATCCAGCTGCCGCCCTTGATCAGGGTGTGCTTGCCATCAAAGGTGGGGGTGGAGAAGTCGTCGTAGAGCGGGTGGATTTTAAAGCCGTCGAAGCCATCGATGGCGGTGCTGGTCCACTGCCAGACATTGCCCACCAGATCGAAGAACTCCCCTTGCGGGCAGGCATCCACCGGGCAGGAGGAGGCAAAACGGGCCAGATTGATATTGCCGGGGGCTTCCGTCCAGTCCGGCTGATCGCCGGGTAGCTGCTCGCGCAGCAGCATCCATTCCGCCTCGCTCGGCAGCTGGATGGGGAGTCCGGTCCGGGCCGCCTGCCAGCGACAGAAGGCAGCCGCCTCCAGCTGATTCACCTCGACTGGCCAGTCCCATGGCATGGCGACCTGCTCGGTCATTAGCCGCAGTTGCAATTGTTCGGGCTCGGTGGGATCTCCCACCCAGAAGGTGGGCATCTGCGCCTTGGCGTACTGGCACCAGCCCCATCCCTCCTCATCCCACCACTGTTGCTGGTCGTAGCCGCCCGCCTGGACGAAGGCGAGGTACTCGGCATTGCTCACCAGCATGCGGCTGGCCTGAAACGGGGCCAGCTCGATATGGCGCTCGCCATATTCGTTGTCCCAGCCGTAGGTGGCATCTTGCTTGCCAAGGCGCACCTTGCCGCCGGCCACCGGCAGCAGGCTGTTGGCGGGCACCTGATCAATGCGGTGGCGGGCTTCGGTGCAGGCGGGCCAATAAGGCTGCGGCCGCACCCAGGCGAGCGGCAACTGGCGGATCAGCACGCTGGAGGTCTCGAGGTGGATGCGCTCGTGCTCTATCCCCATCAGGATCACCCAGGCCGGGCTCTGCCAGTCGATGGGCAGGGTGAGCGGCATCTGGCGAATAAAATCGCACACCAGCGAACGGACTTTAGCCCGATAGCTGCGCAGCTCGCTGACTTTGGGCCAGTCGTAGTGGGTCTCGTCCAGATCGTCCCAGCTCATTTCGTCCACCCCGATGGCGACCATAGCCTCGATGCGGGCATCCAGCCGCTGGTCGATCAGGCGCGCCGCCAGCAGCTTGTTGATAAAGAAGGCGGCGGTGTGGCCGTAGTAGAAGATGAGTGGGTGGCGCAGTGGGATCGCCTTGTTGAACCAGGCCCGCTCATCGGCCAGACAGTCGAACAGTGAGTCGTAGAGATCGAAGGTCTGGCAGAAGTAGGCGAGCAGCTCGCGCCGTTTCTGCTCGGGATCGCTGCCGGTCAGCAACGGGGTGCGAGTCGGTTCCGGCAGACCGGTGGCGGTGGCATAGAGAGGGCTTGCTTGGGTCACGCTCTGACTCCTTGTTGGCAGTGAAGACTGACAAGACAGTGGTAATGACATTACCGCAATGGAGAGCTTGGTACGCACGAAGTACCACTATTGGCTCAATAGACCGGCAGGGCAATTAAAAACTTCCACGGGCTGTCAGCATAGTGACCGGCAGGATGACCCGCCAATCAGCCACAATCATATCCGTTCGAGAATGGTTATTTTCACCAAAATATGGTCTAAATGGCTCTCTAAATTTTTCTGTCTGTTCAGGTGTAAATGGTTATTTCCTTTTGAATCATCGTGTTAATTTTTGGCTCATGCTTTGCAGAGCATGAAAACCAATTGGCCCTGGATGGCCAACACATAAGGAGGAGAGTAGTGATGAAATGGATGATGGTTGTCATGTTGATGGCAGGGCTCAGTGGTTGTCACTGGCTGGATCAGACCAGAGTGACCGGAACGGGGGCTGTGGTCGAGCGCCAGCAGGTGCTCGGTGACGGGGTGACCCGGGTGCTGGCGGGTGTGCCTGCCACCCTCCATCTGGTAGCGGGGGAGCCGCGCGGCATCCTGATCAAGGGGCAGGAGAACCTGCTGCCCTATCTGGTGCTGACCGAGAGCGGCGACAAGCTGGAGATCGAGGTGAAGGAGGGTTACCGGCTCGATCCTACCGAGCCGCTGGAGCTGACCATCACCTTGCCGGTGTTGAACGAACTGGCATTGGCCGGGACCGGCAACGGCGATCTGAGCGGCTTCAAGGGCGATGAGCTGGTGCTGTCGGTGGCCGGTACCGGTGACATCGTCGCCAGTCAGCTGGAGCTGAAACGGCTGGAAGGGAATATCGCTGGCACCGGCAGTCTGGAGCTGGGCAGCGGTTCGGCGCAGGCCATCGAGCTGAACATTGCCGGATCTGGCGACGTGCTCGGGAGCGAGATGCGCGGCAACGAGGTAGAGGTCAATATCGCCGGTAGTGGTGATGTGGCGGTACGGGCGCAGGAGACGCTGAAAGTCGGCATCGCCGGCTCAGGCAACATCGCCTACTGGGGCGATCCCAAGGTGGAGCAGCAGATCGCAGGCTCCGGCGGCGTGACCCGAGCGGGCAGCTGATATCAACCGATCACCACAACTGGAACAGGCCCGCAACGGGCCTGTGTTGATCAGAGGTGGCGGGCGTGAAAGCGCAGGTGCGCCTCGATAAAGCTCGCCACGAAGTAGTAGCTGTGGTCATAGCCCTCGTGGCGGTTGAGCTCCAGTGGCCACTCCTTGCTGGCGGCCACTTCGGCCAGCGCATCGATATGCAACTGCTCGGCGAGGAAGGGATCATCCAGCCCCACATCCACCAAGGTTGGTAGCGGTGTGACCGGCTGGTGGCGCAGCAGCTGGCAGGCATCCCACTCCTGCCACAACAGCGGATTGCTGCCGAGATAGGCGCCAAGCGCCTTCTGGCCCCAGGGGCAGCGGCTAGGGTGGCAAATGGGGCTAAACGCCGACACCGAGCGGTAGCGACCCGGCTCTCGCAACGCGGCGATCAGCGCACCGTGACCGCCCATGGAGTGGCCGCTGATGGCGCGCCGGGTCGAGACCGGGAAGTGGGTCTCTATCAAGTCAGGCAGTTCGCGGGTGACGTAGTCATACATCTGGTAGTGCGCCTGCCAGGGGCTCTGGCTGGCATTGACGTAAAAGCCTGCGCCCATGCCGAGGTCATAACCGGGGTCGTCGGCTATGCCGTCGCCACGGGGGCTGGTGTCCGGCGCCACCAGTGCGATGCCGAGCTCGGCGGCGATGCGGTGTGCCCCCGCCTTCTGCATGAAGTTCTCATCGGTGCAGGTGAGGCCGGAGAGCCAGTAGAGCACGGGTACCTTCTGGCCGGTAAGGGCCTGAGGCGGCAGATAGATGGCAAAATTCATCTCGCAGCCGAGCACGCTGGCGTGGTGGCGATAGCGCTTGTGCCAGCCGCCGAAGCTCTTGTTGCTGCTGATAATCTCCAGATTCATCGAAAGACTCCTGCACCCCGCCCACGATGGCGGGCGGGGTGATCATGCTCAGTAGTGGATGACGGTGCGGATGCTCTTGCCTTGGTGCATCAGATCGAACGCCTCGTTGATCTGTTCCAGCGGCATGGTGTGGGTGATGAAGTCATCGAGGCGGAACTCACCTTGCATGTAGCGCTGCACATAGCTCGGCAGTTCGCTGCGACCGCGTACCCCGCCAAAGGCGCTGCCACGCCAGACCCGACCTGTCACCAGTTGGAACGGACGGGTGCTGATCTCCTGACCCGCTCCGGCGACGCCGATGATGACCGATTCGCCCCACCCCTTGTGGCAGCACTCGAGCGCCGCGCGCATCACCTTGACGTTGCCGATGCACTCGAAGGAGAAGTCGACGCCGCCGTCGGTCAGCTCGACGATCACCTCCTGAATCGGTTTGTCGTAGTCGTTCGGGTTGATGCAGTCGGTGGCGCCCAGCTTGCGGGCCAGTTCGAACTTGCTCTCGTTGATGTCGATGGCGATGATGCGACCGGCCTTGGCCAGACGAGCCCCGATCACCGCCGAGAGGCCGATGCCGCCCAGCCCGAAGATGGCGACGCTCTCACCCTCTTTCACCTTGGCGGTGTTCATCACGGCGCCGATGCCGGTGGTGACGCCGCAACCGAGCAGGCAGACCTCTTCCAGCGGGGCGGCCGGGTCCACCTTGGCGATGGAGATCTCCGGCAGTACCGTGTATTCGCTGAAGGTGGAGGTGCCCATGTAGTGATAGATGGGCTGGCCATCTTTCGAGAAGCGGGTGGTACCGTCCGGCATCAGCCCCTTGCCTTGGGTGGCGCGGATCTTCTGGCAGAGGTTGGTCTTGCCGGATTTGCAGAATTTGCACTCGCCGCATTCGGGGGTGTAGAGCGGGATCACGTGATCGCCCACCTTGACGCTGGTGACCCCTTCGCCGACCGATTCGACGATGCCGCCCCCCTCGTGACCGAGAATGCAGGGGAAGACCCCTTCCGGATCTTCACCGGAGAGGGTGAAGGCATCGGTGTGGCAGACGCCGGTCGCGACGATGCGCACCCGCACTTCGCCCGCTTGCGGTGGCATGACCTCGACTTCTTCGATGGAGAGGGGCTGACCCGGACCCCAGGCGATGGCGGCCTTACACTTGATGCTTTGAACCTGTGCCATGAATGACATCCTTCTTGTTGAGCAGGGTGAACAGAGATGAGTTCGGACATTCAGTGTAGTTTCCCGTCGATTTGGTGATAATGAGGGCAAATCTCAAATCACTTTTACACACAGGTAATAATGTTCGGCTGGGAAGGGATCTGTGAATTTGTCAGCGTGGCGGAGCAGGGGGGCTTTACCCCGGCTGCGCGCAAGCTGGGAGTGTCGGTGGCGCAAGTCAGCCGTCAGGTGGCACAGCTGGAAGATCGGCTGCAGGCCAAGTTGCTGCTGCGTACCACCCGTCAGGTGCGGCTCACCGAGCTTGGCGAGATCTACTATCGCCACTGCCGTCAGCTGCTGGACAACCTCTACGAGGCGGAGCTGGCGGTGGGGCGTCATCAGGCGGTGCCGCAGGGTACCCTGCGCATCACGGCCCCCGTCTCCTACGGCGAGAGCCGCATCGCCCCGCTGGTGAACGACTTCATGGTGCGTTTCCCCCAGCTGGAGGTGAACCTCAACCTCACCAACCAGCTGCTGGATCTGGTGCATGAGGGTTACGATCTGGCGCTGCGGCTCGGCCATCTCAAGGATTCGACGCTGGTGGCGCGCAAGCTGGCGCAGCGGGTGCCCTATGTCTGCGCCTCACCGGCTTACACCGCCCGCCACGGCATGCCCAACAGCCTCTCCGAGCTGACCCGCCACACCTGTCTGGTGGGCAACAGCGACGAGTGGCACTTCACCCTGGATGGCCGCCCCCACAGCGTACGGGTGCGCGGCTTGTTGCAGTGCAACAGTGGCCACGCCCTGCTGGATGCGGCTCTCAAGGGGATCGGCATCATCCAGCTGCCGGACTACTACGTGAGCGACCATCTGGCCCGGGGCGAATTGATCGAGCTGCTGCCGGAACTGCGAGCGCCGGCGGAGGGGATCTGGGCCCTCTATCCCCATAACCGCCACCTCTCCCCCAAGGTGCGGCTGCTGGTGGACTACCTCGCCGAGCGGCTGAGCGACCCGCAGCAACCGGCGCTGGTGATGCCGATAGGCTAGGGCGCTTCCCAGCCGCTGACTTACCGGCGGTGGGCGACAGGTGCGATGGCCGGAAAATAAAAGAGCCCTTGAGGAATCAAGGGCTCTTTTGCAGGTAACAACCGGATGGTCAGCGACCCATCACTCGATGTTCTGGATCTGCTCGCGCATCTGCTCGATGAGGACTTTCAGCTCGACGGCGGACTGGGTCACTTCGGCGTTGATCGACTTCGAACCGAGGGTGTTAGACTCGCGGTTGAACTCCTGCATCATGAAGTCGAGACGGCGACCGCAGGCGCCACCCTTCTTCATGATCTTGTTGGTTTCGCTGATGTGCATCTCCAGACGATCCAGCTCTTCGGCCACGTCGATCTTCTGGGCCAGCATGACGATCTCCTGCTCGATGCGGGCCGGATCCAGCTCCACCTTGGCTTCGGCCAGACGGTCGGTGAGCTTCTGGCGCTGCCACTCGATGATCTGCGGCAGATGGACGCGCACCTTCTTCACTTCCACCTGAATGCCGGCCAGACGCTGTTCGATCAGGGCCTTGAGGTTGGCCCCTTCGCTGGCGCGGGAGGCGAGGAAATCTTCCATGGTCAGGTCGAAACCGGCCATCAGCTCGGTGGCGACCGCGTCCATGTCCTGCTCGGCGGCAGCCATGACGCCCGGCCAGCGCAGTACATCGACCGGGTTGAGCTGGCCCTGGCCCGCCTCTTTCATTACCCAGCTGGCGCTGTCGATAATCAGCTTGGCCAGCTCTTCATTGATATGGAGCTGGCTGGCTGCGGCCTGAGCGGCCTCGAAGCGCAGGTTGCACTCCACCTTGCCGCGCTGCAGTTTGGCGCGGAAACGCTCACGCAGAACCGGCTCCAGGCTGCGCAGTTGCTCCGGCAGGCGAATGTAGGTTTCCAGATAGCGCTGGTTGACCGAACGAATTTCCCAAACGGCTGTGCCCCAGTCGCCCTTGAATTCCTTGCGGGCGTAGGCGGTCATGCTGTGAATCATTGATTGTTCCGGGCTTGATGAAGTGTGCGGCCAGTATACTCAGCCCGGCCCTGCTCGTCAGCCGATGCCGTGGTTTTAGCGGCTGATATTTGGGGCGGGATCACTTATAATCCCCCGCCAATTTGAGCCAGCCCAGAGGTCCGTTCCATGTCACGTCCAAGCGATCGCAGTGCCGCGCAACTTCGCCCGGTTACCATTACCCGCAATTTCACCAAACATGCAGAAGGCTCAGTGCTGGTGGAGTTCGGTAACACTCGCGTGCTCTGCACCGCCAGCGTCGACACCAGCGTGCCGCGCTTCCTGAAAGGGAAGAATCAGGGCTGGGTCACCGCCGAGTACGGCATGCTGCCGCGCTCCACTCACTCCCGGATGAACCGCGAAGCGGCCTCCGGCAAGCAGAGTGGCCGCACTCTGGAGATCTCCCGTCTGATCGCCCGCTCCCTGCGCGCGGCGGTAGACCTGACTGCGCTGGGCGAGCACTCCATCACAGTTGACTGTGACGTGCTGCAAGCCGATGGCGGCACCCGCACCGCCTCCATTACCGGTGCCTGTGTGGCGCTGGTGGATGCGCTGAACTGGATGGTGGAGAAGGGCATGATCAAGCAGAGTCCGCTCAAGCAGATGATCGCCGCCGTTTCCGTCGGCATGTATCAGGGCGAAGCCATCTGCGATCTGGAGTACATCGAAGACTCCGCCGCCGAGACCGACATGAACGTGGTGATGACCGAAGATGGTCGCATCATCGAGGTGCAGGGCACCGCGGAGGCCGAGCCCTTCACCCATGAAGAGCTGCTGGAGATGCTGGCGCTCGCCAAGGGCGGCATCGCCGACATCATTGCGCTGCAGAAGCAGTCGCTCTCCTGATTTTAAAAACGCGGCATTGACCGCGTTTTTTTATACCCCCACACAAGACAACGACAAGCCAAGCAAGGAGCCAGAATGAAAGCCTACCAGCGTCAATTTATCGAGTTCGCCCTGGAGAAACAGGTCCTCAAATTCGGTGAATTTACCCTGAAATCCGGTCGTAAAAGCCCCTACTTCTTCAACGCCGGTCTGTTCAACAGCGGCCGCGATCTGGCCCGTCTCGGCCGCTTCTATGCCGCTGCTCTGATGGATGCCGGCATCGAGTTTGATGTGCTGTTTGGCCCGGCCTACAAGGGGATCCCCATCGCCTCCGCCACCGCCGTGCAGCTGGTGGAGCAGCACGATGTGGATGTGCCCTGGTGCTTCAACCGCAAGGAGGCCAAGGATCACGGCGAGGGCGGCAATCTGGTGGGCAGCCCGCTCAAGGGTCGCATCATGCTGGTGGACGACGTTATCACTGCCGGCACAGCCATCCGTGAATCCATGGATCTGATCCAGGCCAACGGCGCCTCGCTGGCCGGCGTGCTGATCGCGCTGGATCGTCAGGAGAAGGGCAAGGGCGAGCTCTCCGCCATTCAGGAGGTGGAGCGTGACTACGGCGCCCACATTATCGCCATCATCCAGATGAGCGACCTGATCCAGTATCTGGAAGAGAAGCAGGCCGAGCAGCCGGAGCTGGCGGCGCAACTGGCGGCCATGAAGGCTTACCGCGCCCAGTACGGTATCTGAGTCGCAGTTCACACCGCACAATAGTTGAAGGCGGCGCCCGTTGGCTCTCTGGCAGCAAACGGGCGCCGTTTTTTCATCTGCAAAAAGTGGATCATGTGGCTTGAGTTTACCCTTACAGTAAAGGTTAGGGTTTGCCAGTCGGCGTTTTGTTGTGCCGACGGGTTCCGGGGAGGAACAACATGACCACTCATCTTCAATCACCCATTCATCTGCAGTTGCCGCTCAGCGGCATGAGCTGCGCCAACTGCGCAGGCCGTATCGCGGCCAGTCTCAACAAACTCGACGGGGTATCGGCCACCGTCAACTTCGCGCTGGAGCAGGCGGCCATCGAGTTGGCCAGCCCCGATCGCCTGTCTGCGGTGCTCGACAGCATCAAGAGTCAGGGTTACGACTACGGCAGCGAGACCTTTTTGTTTCAAATTACCGGTATGACTTGTGCCGGTTGTTCGGCTCGACTGAACAAAATGCTGGCCGCGCTGCCTGGCGTTATCTCCGCCGAGGTCAACTTCTCCATCGAACAGGCCCGCATCGTGCTGATCCCCGGGATGCAGACGCCCGCCGCTTTACGCGAGCAGATCGAGGCGCTTGGCTTTGGCGCCCAGCTGGCACAGGGTTCGGCCAGCGGCCGCCGCCAGCAGTTGCTGGAGCGGGAGGCGCAGGAGGCCGCCACTGCCCGTCAGGCGCAGATCCGGGTCATCGTCTCGGCTTTGCTGACCTTGCCGCTGCTGGTGGGGATGCTGGCCATGGCCGGACTGTTCCGTTGGCATCTACCCGCTTGGCTGGAGCTGGTGCTCGCCACCCCGGTGCAGTTCTGGATCGGGGCCCGTTTCTATCGCGGCGCCTGGCTTGCCATCAAGAACCGCGCAGCCAATATGGATGTGCTGGTGGCAACCGGTACCAGCGCCGCCTACTTCTACAGCCTCTATCTGCTGTTGACGCTGGGAATGGCTGCCAGCGGCAAGCTCTATTTCGAAGCGAGCGCCATCATTATCACCCTTATCTCCCTCGGCAAGTTGCTGGAGGCGCGGGCCAGACGCAGCACCCAGTCCGCTATTCGCGAACTGATGGCGCTGCGGCCGGAAACCGCCACCGTCTGGCGTGGCGAGAGCTGGCAGAGCGTCGCCATCGATGAGGTGCTGCGCGGCGATCGGCTGCGGGTGTTGGTGGGTGAGCGGGTGCCGGTGGACGGCAAAATCGTGAGCGGCGCCAGCGAGCTGGACGAGTCGATCCTCACCGGCGAGAGCCTGCCGGTGCCGCGCAGTGTGGGCGACAAGGTGCTGGGTGGCGCTATCAACCGCTCCGGCGTGCTGGAGATCGAAGCCACTACCGTGGGGGAGGACTCCAGCCTCAGCAAGATCATCGCGCTGGTGGAGAGCGCCCAGATGGGCAAGGCCCCGCTGCAGCAACTGGTGGACAAGGTCTCCGCCGTGTTCGTACCGGTGGTGATGGCCATAGCCCTGTTCACCCTGCTGGTGTGGTACGCCATCAGCAACGACTTTGCTCAGGCTCTGCTGGCAGCGGTGGCGGTGCTGGTGATCGCCTGCCCCTGTGCGCTGGGGCTGGCCACACCGGCGGCCATCGTCACCGGTACCGGCGTCGCGGCGCGTCACGGCATTCTGATCAAGGATGTGGATACCCTGCAGAAGGCCCACGCCATCAAGGCGCTCATCTTCGACAAAACCGGCACACTCACTCAAGGCAAGCCGGTGCTGGCGAGCTGGAGCGGCAATGACGAGCAACTGCGCCTCGCTGCCGCCCTGCAGCAGGCGAGCGAACACCCGCTGGCGCTGGCGATGCGCGAGGCGGTCGGTCAGGATGCCGTGCTGCCCCAGCCGGAAGCGGTGGAGGTGCGGGTCGGTGCCGGTATTGTCGGTCAGGTGGCGGGCCATAGGGTCGCCATCGGCAATGGCTCCCTGCTGGCCCAGCTCGGCATTGATCAGCCGCAACAGGATGAACAAGCCGCCGATGGGGCGACCCGGGTTTGGGTTGCCGTTGATGGCACGGTCGCCGGCATCGCGGCGCTGGCCGATACCCTGCGCCCGGAGAGTCCGGATGCCATCGCCAATCTGCGTCAGCGCGGTATCGCCAGCTGGTTGGTGAGCGGCGACGCGCCGGCCCCCGTGGCCCATATCGCTGCCAAGCTGGGACTGGACGGAGCCTTTGACTCCGTGCTGCCAGCTGGCAAGGTGGAGAAAGTAGAGGCGCTGCGGGCGCAAACCCGCGGGCTGGTGGCTATGGTGGGGGATGGGGTGAACGATGCCCCGGCGCTGGCGGCGGCGGACGTCGGCATCGCCATGGGCTCCGGCTCCGACGTGGCGATGGAGACTGCTTCCATCACCCTGATGCGATCCGACCCGCGGCTGGTGGCCGATGCCATCGACATCTCGGCGGCGACCTGGCGCACCATACAGCAGAATCTGTTCTGGGCCTTCGTGTTCAACATCATCGGCATTCCGCTGGCGGCACTGGGTTACCTCAGCCCCGAGCTGGCGGGGGCGGCCATGGCCCTGAGCAGCATTACCGTTTTGAGCAATTCCCTGTTATTGAAACGCTGGCAGCCCAGGGCGGCGCACGGGCCAGCATCCAACCCGATCAGTAAGGAGGCATAAATGAACATCAGCAAGGTTGCCAAGGCCACGGGGCTGACCGCCAAGACCATCCGTTATTACGAGAGCATTGGCCTCATCACAGCCCCGGTACGCAGTGACAACGGCTATCGCAGTTACACCGAGGGGGCGCTGCGGGAGCTGCGTTTCGTCAAGCGGGCGCGGGAGACCGGCTTCAATCTGGAGGAGTGTCAGGAGCTGCTGGCGCTCTACCGTGACGAGCACAGAACCAGCGCCCAGGTGAAGAAGCTGGCGCAGGAGAAGATCGTCGATCTGCGGGCCCGCATTGCCGGCTTGCAGGCCATGCTTACCTCCCTGGAAGGGTTGGTCTGCTGCTGCCACGGGGATGAAAATCCCGAGTGCCCGATCCTCGACGAATTGGAGAAGGGGTGAGCAAGGACTCACCTGCCAGCGCAGAAGAAATCGTTATTGATTGATTAACTTCTTAATAAGCGGCGCTTTATTGTTGCGGGTCAGGGGGTAATGGTAGACTGCTCGGCTCTTGTACAGGAGTACTCAGTTGACCCAGAGTGTGACACGCCAGGTTAAGCAGGCCATCATGGCCCAGCTCTATACCCATGCATCGTTCAGTCTCCCCTGTTTGGGCGTGTTGGCATTTGGCTGGAGTCTGCTGTTTCACGACTATCTACCCGCCATCGAAGCGCTCGGTTGGCTGGCAGGCACTTTCCTGTGGCTACTGGGTCGGGGCTGGCACTTGCGCTGGCGCCGAGCCCGCCTGCACCAGACGCCGTTGCCGGTGCTGGAGCGGGAGCTCTTTATCGGAGCCACCATCACCTCCATCATCTGGGCCCTCGGGGTGCTGCTCTACATGGACAAGCTGCCCGATACCTACCGGGCCGCCATGATGATGCTCTCCAGCCTCATTCTTACCGGCAGCGCCATCATGCTGTTTGGCAGCCGCCGTACCCTCTATGGTTCCGCCCTGCCGCTGGGCATGGCGATGTTGTTCGAGCTGGGCAATGGCAACGAGCAGGAGCGGATTGTCTCCTGCATGCTGGCGGGCTATCTGTTTGTCTTTCTGCCGACCCTGCTGCGCCGGATGCGGCGGGATCAGATCGCCTCGCTCCACCACCGTTTCTCCAACGCCGAGCTGGTGGCCGAACTGAAGGCGGTCTCCGAGCATTTGCGTCTCACCTCCCGCCTCGATGGCCTGACCGGCATCGCCAACCGCGCCCATCTCGACGACTCTCTGGAGCGGGCCTGGCGGCGCTGCCATCGCGCCCGGGCGCCGTTGTCGCTGGTGCTGGTGGATGTGGATTACTTCAAGCAGTTCAACGATCTCTACGGCCATCAGCTGGGGGATGACTGCCTGCAACAGGTGGCGGGCTTGTTGGCCGAGGTGGAGCGGCGCGAGGACGATCTGGCGGCCCGTTACGGGGGCGAAGAGTTCGCCTTGCTGCTGCCCTGCACCGGCATGCAGGGGGCGTTGCAGGTGGCGGACAATGTCCGGCAGGCGCTTAAGGAGCTGGCCATCCCGCACCAGAAGTCACTGGTCTCCGGTAGGGTCACATGTAGTTTTGGTGTTGCGACACTGATACCGGACAACAGCATGAAAATCGCCGATTTGATCCAAAAAGCGGATGCGGCACTCTATCAGGCCAAGCATAATGGGCGGGATCGAATCGAAGTAGCCTTGATGGGTAAGGTTGCCTGAATTTAACGTGACAGATTAAAGAGGTTGTCTATGCAATGTCATCGTATCGAAGAGCTGCTGGAGTTGTTGCAGCCTGCCTGGATCAAGGAACAGGATCTCAGCCTGGTGCAGTTTGTTGCCAAACTGGCCCAAGAAGCGGGATTTGAAGGGCCTCTGTCCGAGCTGACCGACGACATGCTGATCTATCACCTCAAGATGCGGGAATCCGACAAGCAGGCGATGATCCCCGGTCTGGCCAAGGATCATGTGCCCGATTTCAAAGAGGCGCTGCTCAAGGCACGCGGAATCAAGTGAATCTTTAGCGGAAGCGCATCACCTCGGGGTGATGCGCTTTTTTGTTGCCGAAAATTGCGATCCAACCCCAATATTAGATACATCTAATCCACACAATTAGCATGTTGTTTAAGATATAATCCGCTCCATAACAAATAAGGGAGCGATGTCTTGCAATGGCCGACCACGATAAAATCGATATCAAGGACGTCACCGACAAGGGCGTAACCGGGACCTTCAACCCCAATACGTTCAAAGCCAGCGACGACAGATTCAATCCGGGCAACCGCATCTATGTGCGGGCCCAGAAAGGGTATTGGCAGCGGATGCGCAAGGCCATGGGCTGGTTCTTTGTGGCGCTGTTCGTGCTGCTGCCCTGGCTGCGTTACGACGGGCGACAGGCGGTGCTGTTCGACCTCGGTCACCAGCAGTTCCATATCTTTGGCGCCACCATCTGGCCGCAGGATCTGACCCTGCTCGCCTGGCTCTTCATGATCGCCGCCTTCGGACTCTTCTTTATTACCACCTTCCTCGGTCGGGTCTGGTGTGGTTATCTCTGCCCGCAGACGGTCTGGACCTTCATGTTCATCTGGTTTGAAGAGAAGCTGGAAGGGCCCGCCAACAAGCGGCGCAAGCTGGACGAGGCGCCCTGGAGCGGCGAGAAGCTGGCCCGCAAGGGAGCCAAGCATCTCGCCTGGCTGGCGATCTCGCTGGTGACCGGCCTGACCTTCGTCGCCTACTTCCAGGATGTGACTGAACTGGTGCCAGAGCTCTTCACCCTGCAGGCCAGCGGATGGGTGCTGTTCTGGGTGATCTTCTTCACCATCATCACCTACGGCAACGCAGGCTGGATGCGCGCCATCATGTGTATCCACATGTGCCCCTATGCCCGCTTCCAGTCCGCCATGTTCGACAAGGACACCTTCATCGTCGGCTATGACACCAAGCGTGGCGAGACCCGTGGCGCCCGCTCCCGCAAGGCGGATCCCAAGGCGATGGGGCTGGGCGACTGTATCGACTGCGATCTCTGCGTGCAGGTTTGCCCGACCGGTATCGACATCCGCGATGGCCTGCAGTACGAGTGCATCAACTGCGGCGCCTGCGTCGATGCCTGCGACCAGACCATGGAGCGGATGGGCTACCCGAAAGGGCTCATCAGCTACACCACAGAGCACAAGCTGGCCAACGACTCCACCCATGTGGCGCGGCCCAAGTTGATCGGTTACGGGCTGGTGATGGCGGTGATGCTGGGGGTCTTTGTCTACAATGCCATGTCCATCATGCCGATGGGGCTCGATATCCTGCGGGATCGCAACCAGCTGTTCCGCGAAAACAGCGAGGGGCTTATCGAGAACACCTACACCCTCAAGATCCTCAACAAGACTCTGCAGTCCCAGACCTACCAGCTGGATGTGGAGGGTTTGCCCGAGTATCAGTGGTTCGGCCCCCGTGAAGTGACCCTGAAGGCGGGCGAGATTTACACCCTGCCGGTCAGTCTGGCGGTCGATCCCTACAACCTGAAACGGCCGGCGCTGGATATCCAGTTCGTGCTGAAACGGGAGGGGGCGGCGCCCGATGACAGCAAGGGCAACCTGCGCCAGGGCAGCAAGTTTATCAGCCGGTTATAACTGCGTGTGGCTGCGGGCCGGGCATGACACCAGTCCGGTCACCAGCGAGCACGGCAATGCCGGGCAGTGGTGATAGAATGGGGCGCAACGGCGCCCCTTTCTTATGGTGGATGACATGCGTTTCAACTATTCCGACCTCAATCCCGACCTCATCATGGATGCGCTCGATCTCAGTGGCCTGCGGCTCGACTCCGGCCTTATCG
Organism: Aeromonas sp. 602200; assembly: GCF_049173895.1. NCBI lineage: Bacteria > Pseudomonadati > Pseudomonadota > Gammaproteobacteria > Aeromonadales > Aeromonadaceae > Aeromonas > Aeromonas sp. 602200. Next base: position 158,454 of record NZ_JAAKSL010000008.1, on the reverse strand, counting down.
AGCTCAACAGTTACGAAAACCGGGTCTATCAGTTTCAGGATGAGGATCGTCGCCGCTATGTGGTGAAGTTCTACCGTCCCGGCCGCTGGAGCCGGGCCCAGATCCTCGAAGAGCACGAGTTTGCCACCCGCCTCGCGGAGGCTGAGATCCCGGTCGCCGCGCCGCTCGCCTTCGCAGGCGAGACCCTGTTGGAGCATGAGGGCTACCCCTTTGCCATCTGGCAGAGCGTCGGTGGCCGCCAGTTCGAGGTGGATAACCTCGATCAGCTGGAGTGGGTGGGGCGTTTCCTCGGCCGCATTCATCAGATTGGCGCCAGCAAGCCGTTCCACCATCGGGTACGGCTCGATGTGGAGAGCATGCTGCACGAACCGCGTCAGCTGCTGGCGTCTGGCGAATGGCTGCCAAGCGGGCTGGCGAAGCAATTCTTCGGGGTGCTCGATGAGCTGATCAAGCATGTCAGCGACGCCATGACCCTGGATGTGGCGCAGATCTCCCTGCATGGCGACTGCCACCCGGGCAACATCCTCTGGCGCGATGGCCCCATGTTTGTCGACCTCGATGATTGCCGCACCGGTCCCGCGATTCAGGATCTCTGGATGATGCTCAGCGGCGAGCGCCACGAGCAGCAGATCCAGCTCGACACCCTGCTGGCGGGCTACGAGGAGTTTATGGAGTTCGACTCTCGGGAGTTGGCGCTGATCGAGCCGCTGCGGGCGATGCGCATCGTTCACTACATGGCGTGGCTGGCGCGGCGCTGGGAAGATCCCGCCTTCCCCCGTCACTTCCCCTGGTTCAATACCGATCACTACTGGCGTCAACAGATAGCGACCCTGCACGATCAGCTGGAGGCCCTCAAGGCGCCACCGTTGAGCCTGATGCCAAACTGGTGAAATAGAAGGGATCTTGCGCGGCAAGGGGGACTCGATCTCCGGCCCTGACCATTGACGTCAGCATGGCGAAACAATAGGCTTGGCACTGCTTCGGTTCGCCGGGCGTGCCTCACAGTGATCCCTTAACAGGAAACATCATGAAAAAAGTTCTATTTTTCCTTGCTGCCATGCTGATGATCCCCATGGTTCACGCCGCCCCAGAGTTCAAGGAAGGCGTCAACTACGATGTGGTCAAACAGACTGGCAGTGCCCAGCCGGAAGTGATGGAGTTTTTCTCCTACTACTGCCCGCACTGCGCTACCTTCGAACCGATCGTTGAACAGTTGAAGGCCGGGTTGCCAGAGGGTGTGCCCCTCAAGAAGAACCCGGTTGCCTTCCTCGGCCGCGAGATGGGCCCCGAGATGCAGCGTGCCTACGCCGTTGCCAGCCTGCTCAACGCCGAAGCCAAGCTGACCCCGGCCATCTTCAACAAGATCCACACCCAGCGTCAGCCGCCGATGAGCCGTGACGACGTGAAGAAGATCTTCGTGGACAACGGCGTACCGGCTGAAGAGTTCGACGGTGCCGTCGACAGCTTCGCCGTCTCCGGCATGGTCTCCCAGTTCGATCGCAACACCGAGAGCTACAACATTCGCGGTGTACCGGCCTTCCTGGTGAACGGCAAGTACATGGTGAAGATTGAATCCATCACCTCTCAAGAGCAGTTCAACAAGCTGGTGCAGTTCCTGCTGGCCAAGAAAGACTGATACCTTTTGAGTTGATTAAAAAAGCCCGCCGGTGTGAACCGGCGGGCTTTTTGTTTTCTGGTTGTCGGGAAGATCAGACCCCGACGTGGAACGCCTGCTTGAGGTTGCGGATAAACTCCGCATCCCGACAGAGGGTCTTGCCCGGGCTGTCGGAGATCTTGGCGACCGGGCCGCCATTGCACTCGATCAGCTTGAACACGATGTTCATCGGGCTGACACCGGGCAGATCGCAGGTGAGCTTGGTGCCGATACCGAAACTGGTGTTGATGCGGCCACGGAAGTGGCGGAACAGCTGCACCGCCTTGTCGAGGTTGAGCCCGTCGGAGAAGACCAGGGTCTTGTCGGTGGGGTCGATGCCAAGGCGCTGATAGTGGCTGATCGCCTTCTCGCCCCACACCACGGGATCGCCGGAGTCGTGACGCAAGCCCTGATAGCTGCTGGCCAGCTCGAAGTCGAAGTCGCGCAGGAAGGCATCCATGGTAATGCAGTCGGTCAGGGCGATGCCGAGATGGTCGGTGAACTCGTCCAGCCAGCTGGTGAGGGCGGCGCGCTGGCTGTGCTCCAGCGGGAAGCCGAGCTGCTGGTGCGCCTGGAACCACTCATGGGCCTGGGTGCCGACAGCGGGCAGCTTGTACTTCTGGGCCAGCATGTAGTTGCTGGTGCCGCGAAACGCCGGCAGCCGCTCCTTGAGGCGACCCACTACCGCATCCTGTACCGCGTGGGAGAAGCGGCGGCGGGTGCCGAAGTCGATGAGGTTGAACTCGCTCATCTCGTCGCGGCTCAGCTCCTTCTCCAGCTTGTCGATCTTCTGATCGAGCCGCTCCAGTGCGTGGCTGACGCCGAACTGGGGGTAGCGGAAGCGGTTGCGCATCTCGCTGATGATGGCGAGCACCGGGATCTCCCACAGGATCACATCCTGCCAGGGGCCCTCGACCCGCACATTGATACGACCATCCTGCTCGAACACCTTGAGCAGGGAGGCGTCTAGCGGCTTGCGGCGCAGGTGGTCGAGGTAGTCAGGGGTGAAGAAGGGGCGCTCGGCCAGAAAATCGAGCTCGGGCTTGGTCAGTCGCAGGGATCCGGCGAGGCGCAGTTGCTCCTCGATCTGCCCCATCATGGGCAGCAGATCCTCTTCATTGCGGCTGTGAAACTCGGCCACCACCTCGGCATCCGGATAGCGATGGAACACCGCCTGCTGCATATGCAGCTTGTAGGCGTCGGTGTCGAGCAGGCTGGTAAGAATCGGTGGCATATCAGGCTCCCCGCAGGCGGGCGAACGCCAGTTGCATAGGTAAATTGCAGGCGCCGCTATCGGACAGGCTGGTGAGGATGAGGGGCATATCAGGCGTCCAGCAGGCGTTGTACATCGATCAGGGTCTGGGCCAGTTCGGCCCCTGCCTCGATCATCTGGGTGTGGGCGCTGGCAACCGTCGCGGGGGCGATGCCACGGCAGGCATCGAGATGGACGATCACCCGGAAACCGGCGCGGCGCAGTTGCAGCACGCTGGTTTTGACACAGTAGTCGGTGGCGAGGCCGCCGACCAGTACGGTATCGACCTGGCGGGCTTGCAGAAATTCGATGAGTCCGGTGCTGCGCCGTTCTGCCAGGTCGTGGAAGCAGGTGCCGTAGGGATGGAGATCCGGCTCGACCCCCTTCCAGACGAAGAAGTCATAGTCGATGGGAGCGGGCAGGCCGTCGAGCAGCTCGAAGCCCTTGCTGCCCGGTACGCAGTGCACCGGCCAGGTGAGGTCGGCGTTGGGCAGATCCAGCGGCAACAGCATACCGGCAGGGTCAGAGACGGCCCAGTCGGCATTGGCAGGGTGAGAGTCCTTGCTGCCGATCCGCAGCGTGGCGAGGGTGGCCTGAGCGTTGAGCGCAGCCACAATATCATCACCGCCCGCGACGGGCAGTTCGTTCGGGCAGAGGGGGGTAAAGCCCTTCTGCGCATCAATATCCAGGCTGGCGACGGTTCCCATGATTGGCTCCTGCACATACTATTCGTGTGATATTATCTACCAAACATTAATGGAAGGCGAGCAGGGCGATCGGCATGCTGAGAATGAGTCTGGATATGGTGGTGCTGCGGTTGCATGAGGAGCGGCTCGAGCTGCTGCTCGAGACCCGCGATCGCCCCCCCTTTGCCCACTGCTGGCAACTGCCGGCGCTGCGCATCGACGAGACCCGGGATCGGGATCTGGATGCCGCCCAGCGCCGTCTGCTGGCGGAGTGGGGGCTCGGTCACTGCTACAGCGAGCAGGTCTGCACCCTCGGCAATCTGGAGCGGGATCCCCGCGGCTGGTCCACGACCCTGGTCTATCTCTGTCTGGTCGATCCGGAAGTGGAAGCGATCCACGGTTGCTGGCATCCGCTCGCCAACCTGCCGGGGCTGAGCCTCGCCTTCGACCATGTCCAGCTCATCGCCAAGGGGTTGGAGCGGCTGCGGATCAAGAGCCGTTACAGCACCCTGCCGCTACAACTGCTGGGGCCCGAGTTCACCCTCTCCGAGGTGCAGCGCGCCTTCGAAATCATCCTGCAAACACCCATGAATACGGCGGCATTTCGCAAGCGGATTCATCGCGCCGACATTCTGGTGGATACCGGCCGCAAGCGCACCGGCAAACAGCGCCCTGCCATCCTCTACCGGCTGGAGAGCCCCTGCTGCGTGATGTTCGATCAAGTGATGCATGGAGCGGAAGCATGAGTGAGACCAGCGTGCACAAGGTGCTGGTGAGTGCCTGCCTGCTGGGTCAGCCGGTGCGTTACGACGGTCAGAGCAAGGGGATCGTCAGCGACTGGCTGAGTGAGCTGGGTGCCGAGGGGCGGGTGCTGGCCTTCTGCCCCGAAGTGGCTGGCGGTTTGCCGACCCCACGCCTTCCTGCCGAGCGGCAGGGCGAGCGCGTAGTGACGGCGAGCGGACTGGATGTGACTGCCGAGTTTGATCGCGGCGCCGAGCTGGCGCTGGAAATCTGTCAGACGCAGGGCATTCGCTTCGCCCTGCTGAAAGAGGGGAGCCCCTCATGTGGCAGCGGCCGTATCTATAACGGCCGCTTCGAAGGTGTTTCTGTGGCTGGCGAAGGCAAGACCACCGCCCTGCTGCGCCGCCACGGGATTGTGGTCTTTTCCGAAGATCAGTTGGCCGAGTTGGCTTCTGCGCTCTCTTTGGATTCCTCCCCGGATTTGGCGGCAACCGGCACCTGACCGCTCTGCCACCCCTCCAGCACCTCGTCCTTCTCCTGCCAGCGCTGGTTTAGCCACTCCTGAAAACCGCGTTTGAACTGCTTGTCGTTGAAGTAATCTCCTATCAGTTGTTCATTCACCGGCAGCTCCTCAATCCGCACCTGAATGCGTTTTACCCGTCCCATCAGGAAGTCCTTGAACGGGGTCTCGGCGTTGTCCGGATAGCGGATGGTGACGTTGATCAGGCTGTCGAATTGCTCGCCCATGGCCGCCAGTGTAAAGGCCAGTCCTGCCGCTTTGGGCGGCATCAGGTGACGATAGCGGGAGCGGGCCGCATCCCGTTTCTGCTCGGTGAAACGGGTCCCTTCCACGAAGTTGATGACGGTAGTGGGGATGTGGCGAAACTTCTCGCAGGCGTTGCGGGTGGTCTCGATATCCTTGCCGCGCAGATGCGGATTTCTTAACAGAAATTCTCGCGAATAGCGGCGCATAAAGGGCATATCGAGCCCCCAGCAGGCGAGCCCCAGCAGCGGTATGTAGATGAGCTCGTGCTTCATGAAGAACTTGGGCACCGGCAGCCTATCCCGGAACAGGTGGCCGAGCACCACGATATCGGTCCAGCTCATATGGTTGCTGATGATGAGATACCAGCCATCCTTGCGCAGCTTGGTATTGTCCTCCACCTGCCAGTCAATACGGGTGGTGAGGCGGATCACCAGCGCATTGCAGGCCAGCCACAGGCGCATGAAGCGGTTGTTGAGCCGGCTGCAGGCACGGCCAAAGGCCGGGATCGGCAGTACTAGTTTGGCCAGCGACACCAGCAGGATCAGGCTGGCGCACAAGGCGGTGAAAAGGATGGTCAGGCCCGCGCTGATGATCAGCACCAGCGGGCCGGGAAGCAGGGATAGCATGAATGTTTACTGCGCCTTGGTTGCCAGCAGTTGGCTCAGGGTCTGGTCCTTTTCGTGCCAGATCCCGTTCAACCACTGTTGAAACTCTTGTTGGAACTCGGGGTCATTGAAGTAATCCCCCACCAGCTTGCGGTCGATCGGCAAATAGCGGACCTGAACCTTGATTTGCCTGACCCGGCCACACATGAAGTCCCAGTAGCTGGGGATGCCGTCCGGATAGGCGATGGTGACATCCACCAGTTGATGCAACTGGTCACCCATGGCTGCCAGGGTAAAGGCGATGCCGCCTGCTTTCGGGTGGAGCAGGTGACGATAGGGCGAACCCTGCTTCTGATGTTTGCCCTTGGTGAAGCGGGTGCCTTCGACGAAGTTCATCACACTCACTGGAATGTGGCGGAACCTGGCACAGGCTTTACGGGTTGTTTCAATGTCTTTTCCCTTCAGATGGGGATGCTTTTCCAGAAATTTCCTGGAATATCGCCGCATGAAGGGGAAGTCGAGCGCCCACCATGCCAGACCGAGAAAAGGCACCCAAATCAGCTCTTTCTTGAGGAAAAACTTCAGGAAGGGAATTTGTTGGTTAAAAACCCGCTGCAGTACCAGTATGTCGACCCAGGATTGATGGTTGGCAATCACCATATACCACTCATTCCGGCGCCCTTTGTCCACTCCGACCACCTCGAAAGGGGTTTTGATGATGGTTTTCTGGATCAGATTGTTGAAACCGATCCAGCAGCTGGCACAGCCATCGAGCAGCCAGTTGCAGAGGGTGCGCCACCCCTTGAGGGGGAGCAGGAGCTTGAGCAGACCCAGCGAGAAGATGGGGACAAACCAGAAGAGGGTGTTGAAAAAATAGAGCAGGGTGGAGAGGCTGCCGCGCAGTCGCTCTGTCAGCTTGTTGGGCATGAGTCGGGTCCGTCTTGCTGTCGATAAAGGGCCATCAAGTGGTCAGATCTGTGGCCATAATATCAGCCGATTGCCCGTGAGACCATTCAGAGCCGTTACGGGGTTGGACTCACCCTTTTCCCTCCTGTCAGCTGCTGCGCAATCGCGACAGCAGCCTGTCCATGGCCCTGTAACCGAGCGCCTCGATAAGATGCTCCTTGCCGATGGCGGGTTGCCCGGCTAGATCGGCGATGGTGCGTGACACCCGCAGGATGCGATGCCAGGCCCGGATGCTGAGCCCCAGCTTCTGGATGGCGTTCTCCAAAAATTCGGCATCTTGCGGTGATAGGCGGCAAATATCCTCTATCTCACGGCTATCCAGCAGGTTGTTGAGCTTGCCGTTGCGACTCAGCATGCGCTCCCGTGCCACCAGTACCCGATCGCGGATCTGCTGGCTCGACTCCCCCCGCTCCGCCTTGCCGGTCAGGCTCCCCTTGGGTAGCAGTGGCACTTCCACAGTCAGATCGAAGCGGTCGAGAAAGGGGCCGGAGAGCTTGCCGAGGTAGCGCAAGATCTGATCCGGGCTGGAGCGGGTCTGGCCGTCGCCATAGTGGCCACAGGGGCTGGGATTCATGGCGCCGACCAGCTGGAAGCGGGCGGGAAAATCCACCTGGCGGGCGGCCCGGCTGATGGTGATGTGGCCCGTCTCCAGCGGCTCACGCAGGGAGTCGAGCACCTTGCGCTCGAATTCGGGCAATTCATCCAGAAACAGCACCCCGTTGTGGGCCAGCGAAATTTCGCCGGGCCGCGGGTGGCTGCCACCGCCCACCAGCGCCACCGCTGAGGCACTGTGGTGGGGCGTGCGATAGGGTCTGTGGTGCCAGTGACCGGCGCGCGGGGTGAGGCCACCGATGGAGTGGATTGCGGCGGTCTGCTGCGCCTCCTGCTCGCTCAGCGGCGGCAAGATGCCGGGCAATCGGCTCGCCAGCATGCTCTTGCCGGTGCCGGGCGGGCCGATGAACAGCAGGTTGTGGCTGCCGGCGGCGGCGATCTCCAGCGCCCGCTTGGCCTGTGACTGGCCGATCACATCCTGCAGGTCCGGCACATCTGGCAGGCTCTCCGCGCTTTGGGGATCCGGCAGCGGCAGTTCGTACTGGCCTGCCAGCCAAGCTGTGACGGCCAGCAGCTGATGGGCGGTGCGCACCTCGGCATCCTGAATGAGAGAGGCTTCCGGGCCGTTCTCTCGCGGTACCAGCAGGGTGCGTCCCGCATCCCGGCAGGCGAGTACGGCAGGCAGTACCCCGAGTACGGGACGAATTTCGCCTGTCAGGGCCAACTCCCCTAAAAATTCGTGATCGAGCAGATATTTTGCCGGTATCTGCTTGGAAGCGGCGAGAATGCCGATAGCGATAGCCAGATCGAAGCGGCCTCCCTCCTTGGGCAGATCGGCGGGGGCCAGATTGACGGTGATGTGTTTGCTCGGGAACTCGAAATTGCCGTTGAGCAGGGCGCTGCGCACCCGATCCCGCGACTCCTTCACCGAGGTTTCCGGCAGGCCGACCATGTTGAAGGCGGGCAGGCCGTTGGAGAGGTGAACTTCCACTGTAACTTGCGGGGCCGCGATCCCGAGGCTGGCACGGCTATAAACCACAGCTAATGACATAAATCCCGTCCTTGAGTTGATATATGTTCTGACTAACTGCTTGTTGTTGGTTTTTTATTCCAGAGTTCCGGCTGGGGAATAGCCAAAATCAGTGGGTTGTCACAGAAAAAAGGCTTGCCCAATAAAAATCACCGTGCTAGTTCTAATAGCCATTCGCGGTAGAAACCGCCCCAATTTCACAGGATTTCCGGTTGTAACTATGAACATGTCCTCCCGTTTCGTCAGCATTATTGTGGTCCTAGTGGTGATTATTATCTCACCGCTCGGGGCTCGTTTAGCTGCACGGAACAAGGGATAGACCCACCACCGGACAGAACGAAACAAGCGACCCCCGAGCCTCACAGCTCGGGGGTTTTTTTTCGACCAAAGGACAGGATTTTCCACATGAACGGCGCGCAGTTTTTGGTACAGGCTCTCAAGAAACAGGGGGTGACCCAGGTGTTTGGTTACCCGGGCGGAGCCATCATGCCGGTCTACGATGCCCTGTATGACGGTGGTCTGGCCCATCAGCTTTGTCGCCACGAGCAGGGTGCCGCCATGGCGGCGGTGGGTTATGCCCGCGCCTCCGGTCAGGTGGGGGTCTGCATCGCTACTTCCGGCCCCGGCGCTACCAATCTGGTAACCGGTCTTGCGGAGGCGCTGCTCGATTCGGTGCCGCTGGTGGCCATCAGCGGTCAGGTGCCCTGTTCCGCCATCGGTACCGATGCGTTTCAGGAGGTCGACGTGCTCGGCATGTCCCTCTCCTGTACCAAGCACTCCTTTATGGTGACTGATGCCGCCGATCTGGGGCGAGTGCTGGCAGAAGCTTTCGCCATCGCCACCGAAGGGCGCCCCGGTCCTGTGCTGATCGATCTCCCCAAGGATGTGCAACTGGCCGCCGTGCCGCCCCAGAGCCCTCTGTTTGCGGTGGAGGAGCCGGAGGTGCTCAACCCCTCGGAGCTGACCGCAGCCCGCACCCTGCTGGCTGCCGCCGAGCGTCCGGTGCTTTACGTCGGTGGCGGAGTGGGCATGGCCAATGCCGAGCAGCAGTTGCGTGACTTTGCCGCCGCCACCGGCATGCCAGCGGTCACCACCCTCAAGGGGATCGGCGCGCTCGACCCCGACAGTACCGTTTATCTGGGCATGCTCGGCATGCACGGCACCAAGTCGGCCAACTATGCGGTGCAGCAGTGCGATCTGCTGCTGGTGGTGGGCGCCCGTTTCGATGATCGGGTGACCGGCAAGCTGGAGGAGTTTGCCCCCGAGGCGAAGGTGATCCATCTCGATGTGGATGCCGCCGAGTTCGGCAAGCGCCGTGCCGCTGAGGTGGGCATCACCACGGATCTCAAGCTGGTGCTGCCGCGCCTCGCCATGACTCTCGACATCGCCCCCTGGCGTGAACACTGCGCCGCCATGGCCCGCGAATATGCATTTCGCTACGACCACCCGGGTCAGGCCATCTATGCCCCAGCTCTGCTCAAACAGCTATCTGCCAAGTTGCCGGAGAGCAGCGTGGTCGCCTGCGACGTGGGTCAGCACCAGATGTGGGTGGCCCAGCACATGCGCTTCACCAGCCCGCGCAACCACCTCTCCAGCGCCGGTCTCGGCACCATGGGGTTCGGTCTGCCCGCCGCCATCGGCGCCAAGATGTCGCGCCCGGAGGATGAAGTGGTGCTGGTAAGCGGTGACGGCTCTTTCATGATGAACGTGCAGGAGCTCGGCACCATCCGCCGCGCTCAGCTCAAGGTGAAGATGGTGCTGCTGGATAACCAGCGCCTCGGTATGGTGCGCCAATGGCAGGAGCTGTTCTTCGACGGTCGCTACAGCGAGACCAATCTGTCCGACAACCCCGATTTCGTCGCCCTGGCTGCCGCCTTCGGCATTCCCGGCGAGACCATCACATGCAAGGAAGAGATAGGTCCGGCACTGGATCGCCTGCTGGCGAGCGAGAGCGCCTATCTGCTGCATGTGGCCATTTCAGAGGAAGAAAACGTCTGGCCCCTGGTTCCACCGGGAGTCGCCAACCACCAGATGATGGAGCAACGCCCATGAACCCGCACACCCTTGCCCAGCCAGCATTTGCACAGCACACCCTGCATATCCACGCCCAGCCCAGACCGGAAGTGATGGAGCGGGTGCTGCGGGTGGTGCGTCACCGCGGCTTCGCTCTCTGCGCCCTCAACATGGAGCAGGATTGCCAACAGCTGCGGATCACGGTTACTGTCGAGTCGGTGCGTCCCATCCAGCAGTTGTGGAGCCAGCTGGTGAAGCTGGTGGACGTTTCCCGGGTCGATGCACTGGAACAGCAACCCCGGATCAGAGCTTAAGGAGCCAAGCCAATGTCACAGCCTTCCCAATCTGCCACTCACCCGCAATACATCTGGTTCAACGGCACACTGGTACCCTGGCAAGATGCCCAGGTGCACGTCATGAGTCACGCTCTGCACTACGGCTCCTCGGTGTTCGAGGGGGTGCGCGCCTACGAGACCCCCAAGGGCACCTGCATCTTCCGTCTGCAGGAGCACACCCGCCGCCTGTTCGACTCCGCCAAGATCTACTGGATGGACGTCCCTTACAGCGAGTCCGACGTGAATGAAGCCTGCCGCACCGTGGTGCGCGAGAACGGCCTGAAGAGCGGCTACCTGCGCCCGCTGGCCTTTGTCGGCAACGTGGGGCTGGGGCTGCATCCACCGCTGGATGCCAAGGCCGACCTGATGGTGGCCGCCCTGCCGTGGGGCGCCTATCTGGGGGAAGAGGGGCTGAAAAACGGGGTGGATGTCTGCGTCACCTCCTGGAACCGGCTCGCTCCCAACACCATTCCCACCGGCGCCAAGGCGGGCGGCAACTATTTGTCCTCCCAGCTGATCAGCCGCGAGGCCAAGCGCAACGGCTTCGCCGAGGGGCTGGCGCTGGATGTGAACGGCTACCTGAGCGAAGGGGCGGGGGAGAACCTGTTTCTGGTGAAGAATGGCGTGCTGTTCACCCCGCCCGCTACCGCTGCCATCCTGCCCGGCATCACCCGCGACACCATCATGACGCTGGCCCGCGATCTCGGTTACGAGGTGCGCGAGCAGGCACTGCCCCGTGAGGCGCTGTACGTCGCAGACGAAATCTTCATGACCGGCACCGCCGCCGAGGTGACCCCGGTGCGCTCCGTCGATCGGATGAAGGTAGGCGCTGGCAGCCGTGGTCCGGTGACCGAGCGGCTGCAAAACGCCTTCTTTGGCCTGTTCAACGGCCAGACCGAGGACAAGTGGGGTTGGCTGACGCCCGTCAACGACTGATAAGAGAGGGGAGGCGTCATGCCTCCCCGAGTCGCTTCCGGTGAGCGCTTCCCAGAGGAGTGCCCACCAGGATCGATTCCGATCCACTTGTATCATCACCGCATAACGCATCGAGCCCATATGGGCATTCAGGGAGTAGAGACATGCCGAAGTTGAGATCCGCCACCACCACCCACGGACGTAACATGGCCGGGGCCCGCGCCCTGTGGCGCGCTACCGGAATGACCGATCAGGATTTCGGCAAACCCATCATCGCCGTGGTCAACTCCTTCACCCAGTTCGTGCCGGGCCACGTCCACCTCAAGGATCTGGGTCAGCTGGTGGCGCGCGAGATTGAAGCCGCGGGCGGGGTGGCCAAAGAGTTCAACACCATCGCCGTGGATGACGGCATCGCCATGGGCCATGGCGGCATGCTCTACTCCCTGCCGTCGCGGGAGCTGATCGCCGACTCGGTGGAGTACATGGTCAACGCCCACTGCGCCGACGCCATGGTCTGTATCTCCAACTGCGACAAGATCACCCCGGGGATGCTGATGGCGGCCCTGCGCATCAACATTCCGGTGATCTTCGTCTCCGGCGGCCCGATGGAAGCGGGCAAGACCAAGCTCTCCGACCAGATCATCAAGCTGGATCTGGTAGACGCCATGATCCAGGGCGCCGACCCCAAGGTCTCCGATGCCCAGAGCGAACAGGTGGAACGCAGTGCTTGCCCCACCTGCGGCTCCTGCTCCGGCATGTTTACCGCCAACTCCATGAACTGCCTGACAGAGGCGCTTGGCCTCTCCCAGCCGGGCAACGGCTCAATGCTGGCAACCCACAGCGACCGCGAGCAACTGTTCAAGCTGGCGGGTCAGCGCATCGTGACTTTGGCCAAGCGCTGGTATGAGCAGGACGATGCCTCGGCACTGCCGCGCAATATTGCCACCAAGGCGGCGTTCGAGAACGCCATGGCGCTGGATATCGCCATGGGCGGTTCCACCAATACCGTGCTGCACCTGTTGGCGGCGGCGCAGGAGGCCGGTGTCGACTTCACCATGGCCGATATCGACCGGATGTCGCGCAAGGTGCCGCAGCTCTGCAAGGTGGCGCCCTCCACCCAGAAATACCATATGGAAGATGTGCACCGCGCCGGTGGCGTGGTCGCCATTCTGGGCCAGCTGGAGAAAGCGGGTCTGGTGCATGGGGATGCCCGTACCGTGCTGGGTTGCTCCCTCGTCGAACAGCTCAATGAATATGATGTCAGCCGCCAGCCCAGTCAGGAGGTGGTGGACTTCTATCGCGCAGGCCCTGCCGGCATCCGTACCACCAAGGCGTTCAGTCAGGATTGTCGCTGGCCGGAGCTGGATCTGGACAGAGCCGAAGGGTGCATCCGCTCGCTGGACAACGCCTACAGCCAAGAGGGTGGTCTGGCGGTGCTCTCCGGTAACCTCGCGGTCAACGGCGCCATCGTCAAGACCGCCGGGGTGGATGAGGAGAACCTCACTTTCCGTGGCCCGGCCCGGGTATTCGAGAGTCAGGAGAGCGCGGTGAACGGCATCCTCGACGGCACCGTGAAAGCGGGCGAGGTGGTGGTGATCCGCTATGAAGGGCCGAAAGGGGGCCCCGGCATGCAGGAGATGCTCTACCCAACCACCTATCTGAAATCCATGGGACTCGGCAAGGCGTGTGCCCTGATCACCGATGGCCGCTTCTCCGGCGGTACATCGGGCCTCTCCATCGGCCACGTATCGCCGGAGGCCGCTTCCGGCGGCACCATAGGTCTGGTGGAGGATGGCGACATCATCAGCATCAACATCCCGGCTCGCAGCATGGTGCTGGAGGTGGCCGACAGCGTGCTGGCCGCCCGCCGTGTCGCCGTGGAAGCCCGTGGCTGGAAGCCGCTCGATCGTCAGCGTCAGGTCTCCTTTGCCCTGCGCGCCTACGCCATGTTCGCCACCAGCGCCGACAAGGGCGCGGTGCGTGATCGCACCCTGTTGGGGGAATAAACCATGGTCTCTGCGGCGGATTATCTACGCAAGGTGTTGCTCTCCCCCGTCTATGAGGCGGCGCGGGTGACCCCCCTGCAAACCCTGAAGAAACTTTCCGAGCGGCTCGGCAACCATGTCAGCCTGAAGCGGGAGGATCTGCAACCGGTCCACTCCTTCAAGCTGCGCGGCGCCTATCACAAGATCGCCACCCTGACCGAGGAGCAGAAGGCGCGCGGCGTTATCGCCGCCTCTGCTGGCAACCACGCACAGGGGGTCGCCCTGTCGGCCGCCAAGCTCGGCATCAAGGCGATCATCGTGATGCCCAAGACCACGCCGGATATCAAGATCGACGCGGTGCGCCGGCAGGGCGGCAACGTCATGCTGTTTGGCAACAGTTTCGACGAGGCCTACGGCGAGAGCCGCCGCCTCTCCGAGCTGGAGGGTTACACCCTGATCCCGCCGTTTGACGACGTCGAGGTGATCGCCGGGCAGGGCACCATCGGCAAGGAGTTGCTGGAGCAGGATACCCACCTCACTCACGTCTTTGTGCCGGTGGGCGGCGGTGGGTTGGCCGCCGGGGTGGCGGTCTATATCAAGCAACTGCTGCCGGATGTGAAGGTGATCGGGGTGGAGGCTGAAGGGTCTGCCTGTCTCAAGGCCGCGCTGGCGGCCGGCGAGCCGGTCAATCTGGAGCGGGTCTCGCTGTTTGCGGACGGGGTGGCGGTCAAGCGCATCGGCGAGGAGACCTTCCGCCTGTGCAACCAGTATCTGGACGAGGTGGTGACCGTCTCCAACGACCAGATCTGCGCCGCACTGAAAGACATCTTCGACGACTGCCGCGCCATCGCCGAGCCGTCGGGCGCCCTCTCGCTGGCGGGCCTCAAGGCCTACAGCGAGCGGGAGCAGGTCAAAGGGGGGCGGATGGCGGCCATTCTCTCCGGCGCCAACGTTAACTTCCACAGCCTGCGCTACGTGTCGGAGCGCTGCGAGATCGGCGAGAAGCGCGAGGGCATGCTGGCGGTGACCATCCCCGAGCGCAAGGGGGCCTTCCTCGACTTCTGTCGTCAGCTTGGCCCCCGCATGGTGACCGAGTTCAACTATCGCTACGCCGATGCCGAACAGGCGTCGCTGTTCGTTTCGGTGCGCCTCACCGGCGGTGACGAAGAGCTCGGCCAGATCATCGATCAGCTCGGTGGCAACGGCTATCCAGTGGTCAACATGACCGAGAGCGAGCTGGCCAAGAATCATGTGCGCTACATGATTGGCGGCCGCCCGGCCCGGCCCCTTGGTGAGCGTCTCTACAGCTTCAAGTTTCCGGAGCAGCCTGGCGCCCTGATGCGCTTCCTCGAGACACTGGGTTGTCGCTGGAACATCAGCCTGTTCCACTACCGTAACCACGGTGCCGACTACGGCCGCGTGCTCTGCGCCTTCGAGCTGCCGGATGAAGACGTGGCAGCCTTCCACGACTACCTGCGCGAGATTGGCTACGGCTGGAAAGAGGTGAGCGACGACCCCGCCTACCGGCTATTCCTGGCTAGTTGATGGCGGGATCGCGATGAAGCAGGAGGGAGGCGTTGTCCTCCCTCTGTTTTTAGGCTGCAATTGGGAACTTCTGTCTGAGCCATTGAAATCCATGGGCCAGTGCCATCAGCAGCAGGGTGCCGGGCAGCACCGTTTGCCACAGGAAGGCTGGCTCTTGTCCTGTCATCAGGATCAGCAAGGGATTGGCGCCCGCCGGAGGGTGAAGAATATTCAGTCCCTGCATCAGGGCGATGGCCAGCCCGGTTGCCAGAGCCATCTGCATTTCAGCAGGGAGGGGAAGCAGGCCGATGACCAGTCCGACGCAGGCCGTCAGCAGGTGTCCACCCAGCACGTTTTTGGGGCGCGCCAGCGGACTATCTGGCAGGGAAAACAACAACACACAGCTGGCCCCGAAAGGTGCCATGACTAGCGCGACATGCCAGCTCAGATTGAGCCATCCCAATATGCCGATGGTGAGTGCGGCGCCCACACCTGCCCATAACGGGCCATACCATTTTGTCATCATGCTTTCCTCTTGGTTTGCCAGAACTGATTAGGCACATTAGGTAGACAGATCGGTGTACTTCAAGAGGCAAATCATGAGTGAGAAGCGTCAACAACTGGTGGCGACGGCCTACCGTCTGTTCAACCGTCATGGCTTTCATGCCACCGGCATAGATCGCATCTGGGCCGAGGCGGGGAGTACCAAGCGCACCCTCTATCGCCACTTCCCGACCAAGGATGCCTTGATTGAGGAGGTGCTGCTCGCTCGTGACCGGGAGTTCTTCGCCTTGCTTGACCAGCGGCTGGCCGGTGTGAGCGGACGTGAAGCTCGCCTCCAGGCGCTGTTCGATGGTTTCGCGGCGTGGTTTGGCCGCTCTGATTTCTATGGCTGCAACTTTATCAACGCCAGCGCCGAGTTTGCCGACCCACGCCATCCGGTGCGCAAGCTGGTGATGGCCCACAAGCAGGCGTTATTGGGCTGGGTGATAAACCAGCTCAACTGTTCTCTGGCACAGGCCACCGAGCTTTGCCTGTTGCTGGAGGGGGCGATCGTGATGGCTCACAGCTATCAGCAGCCACTGGCGTTGGAGCAGGCCAGAATGCTGGCAAAGACCATTTTGGCCGACGATGGCGCGATAATGCAGGCCGCTTCACACTCCTGAGATGCTGGTCATTTGAGGCTGCGTTCGGATGGGATACCCTGAATAGCGGAGAGGCCGCCTGACGGCTTCACACAGGGAAGAGTGCGCACTCAGGCGCCCATAACGACTTATTGCAGAGGCGAAAATATGAATAAATCCATGCTTGCCGTATTGGTCAGTGGTTTGCTGGCGGCCGGAGCCGTGCAGGCCGCTGCTCAGGACAATACCTGGTATGTCGGTGGCAAGGCCGGTTGGTCCAATTACTATGGCGTTGACCACAACCAGTATGCCGAGTCGATTGCCCAGACGTTGGGTAATACCAGCGAGAACACGGATGATCTGGGTCTGGGTCTGTTCGCCGGTTACCAGCTCAACCCCAACCTGGGGTTCGAGCTGGGTTATGACTGGCTTGGCAAATACGACACCACCTCGGGCACCGGCGCCAATACCCTCAATACCGAAGCCAAGAGCCAGATGATTCAGGCCACCATGAAGATCAGCTTCCCGGCAACGAATGTGCTCGATCTTTATGGCCGGCTCGGCGGTGCCTATGCCTGGACGGATAGCGAGATCAGCTTCGCCAATAGCAGCGAGACCGGTAAAAAGCATGGCGCCGCATTTGTCGGGGCGCTGGGTGCCGAGTACGCCATCGATCGTGACTGGGCCGCCCGTCTGGAGTACCAGTACACTACGCCGCTGGGAGATGCCTCTCTCGATCGCTCAGGCATCGAGCTGGATAACGGCCTGATCTCGTTCGGCATGCTCTATCGTTTCGGTCAGCAAGGTGGTGAGGTTGCTGTGCCGGCGCCAGCTCCGGCAGCCGAGCCTGCCCCGGCTGTGGTGGTGGAGCCCAAGACCTTCAGCCTTAGTTCCGATGTGCTGTTCGAGTTCAACAAGGCGACCCTGAAACCTGCCGCCAGCCAGGCGCTCGATGCCCTGTTCAGCCAGATTGTGGCGGCCAATCCGAAGGATGGCGTCGCGACCGTGGTCGGTTATACCGACCGCATCGGCTCCGACAACTACAACCTGGCCCTCTCCGAGAAGCGGGCCCAGAGCGTGGCCAGCTATCTGGTAGCCAAAGGCTTGTATGCTGACAAGGTGCGGGTCGAAGGGCGTGGCAAGGCCAATCCGGTTACTCGCAACAACTGCGCCAGCCGTTCCAAACAGGAGCTGATTGCCTGTCTGGCACCGGATCGTCGGGTTGAAATCCATCTGGAAGGGGTTTCCCAGCCGGCGCAGTGATGCTGCGGCTAGAGATGGGATTCGAGAAGAACGGGAGGCCAGGCCTCCCGTTTTCTATGGTCAGCGTGATCGGATGGTGGTGCAGACCTGATTTGCCAACATCATGAGTTATCGAATCTTTTCCTAATAGGAATAGTTATTATATTTCCAGGAAATTACAGGATAAAAAAATAGAATTAAACTTTGCGCCTGAAGATTCTTTTGGTTAGAATCTCTGCGTGTTATCAATAGACAGGTAAATATTATGGACTGCGACAGTTGTAGCCGATTGCAAATCGCGATGCGGGTTTACCAGAGCTGAGGCCGAATATTTTATCTTCTCTCTCACTCTGATTGCTCGAATCACAAGCATAGAGTGCAGCATCTATATGAGTCAGCATCGACTCTCACAACCTCTTTATCCCGCCTTCATCAGGGATTACGGTTGTAAATCTGGATCGTTCCGCTCATCTGCGAGCCATGCGCGCCTCGCGCCCCCTGCAATTGAACGCTTCATCATGCATCCCGGTACTGCCCGTCAGGGCCGTCACAGCGTCGGAACCATGCATCCGTGCCGTGGTCGGGAAGGGATCAAGCGTAAAATAACAAGATGGATAATCTCATATTGAAAACTATTTGGTTTTCGATATGGCAGGTTGCACATTAAAATAAATGATGTGATTGATTAATATATTTCGGCGGTGGCAAGGGTCGCGCTGTAATATTTCTATAGGCGTGGTTTTCTCCGATGTTCTTACCCGCCAGATATCACTGATACTATTTCCTGCCCGCATCCAGTTATTTCAAACTGTCGTAATCCTGATTTTCTTTATGGGTGATGCCGCTCTAGTTGCGGGATCACCGGATTGGTCCGCTGATAATGCAGACTCGCGGCCATGCCTGCCAACGACAGTGTGTATCGCTGTCCATGGTTCGTCCGGCCCTCTCTCCACCCCACTCGGAGGATATCGTATGACCGAAGAGCCCAAACCTCGACCCTCGGGGTTCACGTCTCCCCACTCCTGATCCCCCCTGCGGGGACGGGATGCGGTGTTCTGACCCCTGATCTGACCCAACCATGCAGGTTAGCTCGACGGCAGACATTTGTCTGACGAGCCGCCCCGTGCGCGCCAGTTGAGCGTGCCGGCAACGAGTCGGGTTCACAGCTTTCGATATCAGTACTGACGCCTGGCCTGGCCCGCGACAGGGCCCTTCTGCAAGCGAAAATCAGGATTTAAAGTTATGAAGCAACAACATACTGCCAGCCGGCACAAGCAACAGGGGTTCGTCGCCCCGGGCCGTGCCAATGAGAAGCTCTCCTCCCGGGTGCTCGACGAGGCCGACAAGTCCCTCGAATACACCCTCACTGCCGTGCGCGGCAATATCGACGGCCTGACCGCGACCGAGGCGGCCAACCGTCTGGTCCAGTTTGGCCCCAACGAGGTGACCCACGACAAGCCGCCCCATCCATTGATCCAGCTGCTGCAGGCGTTCAAAAACCCGTTTGTGATGGTCTTGATGGTGCTTGGGCTGGTCAGTTACGTGATGGACGTGCTGATGGCCGAGCCGGGTGATGAGGACTGGGTCAAGGTGATCATCCTCGGTGTCATGGTGGGCCTGAGCGGTCTGCTGCGCTTCTGGCAGGAGTACCGTTCCGCCAAGGCGGCCGAGGCGCTCAAGTCACTGGTGCGCAACACTGCCACTGTACAGCGTCGTCCCTCGCCGGGCGCTACCCCCCAGCGCAAGGAGGTGGCAATGACCGAGCTGGTGGCCGGAGACATAGTGCACTTGCAGGCGGGAGACATGATCCCCGCCGACATCAAGCTGATTGAATCCCGCGATCTCTTCATCAGCCAGGCGGTGCTGACCGGTGAAGCACTGCCGGTAGAGAAGTATGACACTCTGGGAGCTGTGGCCGAGAAGTCGGCAGACGGCAACAGCACAGGGGACGTGGGGTTGCTCGATCAGCCCAACATCTGCTTCATGGGCACCAACGTGGTGAGCGGTACAGCCAAGGCTGTGGTGGTGGCCACCGGCAGCGACACCTACTTCGGTTCGCTGGCCCGCAACGTGGTGAGCCACAAGCGCATCGAGACCAGTTTCGATCGCGGCGTCAACAGCGTCACCAGGCTGCTGATCCGCTTCATGCTGGTGATGGTGCCCATCGTCTTTATGCTCAGTGGTATCAGCAGTGGTGACTGGATGTCGGCGCTCACCTTCGCGCTGGCGGTGGCGGTAGGGCTCACCCCCGAGATGCTGCCGATGATCGTCTCCGCCAACCTGGCGCGAGGGGCGGTGGCCATGGCCAAGCGCAAGGTGGTGGTCAAACGGCTCAACTCGGTGCAGAACTTCGGTGCCATGGACGTGCTCTGCACCGACAAGACAGGTACCCTGACCCAGGACAAGATCATCCTCGAGCACCACTACGACGTGCGTGGCAACCGGGACGACCGGATCCTGCAGCTGGCCTGGCTCAACAGTTATCATCAGAGCGGCATGAAGAACCTGATGGACATCGCGGTGATCGAGCATGCCGATGTGCTGGGAGCTGGCTGCAAGCCGGCTGGTTACAGCAAGGTGGATGAGTTGCCATTCGACTTCGTGCGCCGCCGTCTGTCGGTGATCGTACAGGATGAGCGTGGCCAGCAGCTGATGGTCTCCAAGGGGGCGGTGGAAGAGATGCTGGCCGTCTCCAGCCAGATCGCCGATGGCCAGGAGGTGCGGGATCTGACCGACGCCGATCGCCTTGCCCTGCTGCGCCAGAGCGAGGAGTTCAATGCCGAGGGGTATCGGGTGCTGATCGTGGCAACCCGCGAGATCTCGGCAGGCGAGTGCAAGCAGAGCTATCGTACCAGTGATGAGGTCAATCTGGTGGTGCGCGGCTTCCTCACCTTCTTCGATCCGCCCAAGGATTCGGCCGCACCGGCCATCCGTGTGCTGAACGACTATGGTGTGGCGGTCAAGGTGCTGACCGGCGACAATCCCATCATCACCAGCAAGGTGTGTCGTGACGTAGGGCTGGAGCCCGGCTTACCGCTGCTCGGCAAGGATATCGAAGGAATGGATGACGTGGCGCTGTGCGAGGTGGTCAAGCAGACTACCATCTTCGCCAAGCTCACCCCGCTGCAGAAGTCGCGGGTGGTGAAGGCGCTGCAGGCCAACGGCAACACTGTCGGTTTCCTTGGCGACGGCATCAACGATGCCCCGGCGCTGCGGGATGCGGACGTGGGGATCTCGGTGGACAGCGGTGCTGACATTGCCAAGGAGACTGCCGACATCATCCTGCTGGAGAAGAGCCTGATGGTGCTGGAGGAGGGGGTGATCAAGGGGCGCGAGACCTTTGGCAACATCCTCAAGTACCTCAACATGACCGCCAGCTCCAACTTCGGCAACGTCTTCTCGGTGCTGGTCGCCTCCGCCTGGCTGCCCTGGGCACCCATGCTGGCGATGCAGATGCTGATCCAGAATCTGGTGTATGACGTCTCCCAGATGCTGCTGCCGTGGGACAAGATGGACCCCGAGTTCCTCAAGCGGCCGCGCAAGTGGGAGGCGAGCAACATCAAGCGCTTCATGCTCTGGCTTGGCCCGACCTCGTCGGTGTTCGATATCAGCACCTACTGCCTGATGTGGTTCGTGTTCGGTGCCGGTGCCCTCTATGCCACCGCCAACGGCAGCATGGATCCGCTGGTCAACGGTCAGGCCATCATGAACTCCGGCTGGTTTATCGAGGGGCTGGTGTCGCAGACGCTGGTGGTACATATGCTGCGTACCCGCAAGATCCCGTTCCTGCAGAGTACCGCTACCCTGCCGGTACTGCTCTCCACCTCGATCGCCATTGCCATCGGTTGCTACCTGCCCTTCTCGCCTGTGGCTGAGCACTTCGGCTTCATCACTCTGGATGGGCCCAAGTACTTCATGTGGCTGGTGATCACCATGCTGGCCTACATGGGGCTGACCCAGACCGTCAAGACCATCTACATCAAGCGCCACGGCCAGTGGTTCTGATGACGTGCTAGCTGACGGGCCGGTGTGATCCCGGCGCGAGAGAAAAAAGAGAGCCAGCCCGCGTAAGCGGACTGGCTCTCTCTATTTGGTGTGACCTGACTACCTTGTTGGCGACTAAAGGTCTGTGACTCAGAGCTTGAACAGCGGGCGCAGGCGAATGCCGATCAGGCTGCCGGCGAGGGCCATCAGCATCCAGACCCAGCCGTGCAGGCTGCCGGAGGCGGTGCCATCGAAGAAGCCGCCAAGGTTGCAGGCGCTGTACATTGCGCCCATCCCCATCAGCAGGCCGCCGAGGATGGATGCCAGACTGTTGCCGAGCCGCATCGGGGCGAAGTTGCCGCCACCGCTGATGCAGCGCGCCAGCATGGCCCCCAGAATGCCGAGCCAGAACATGCCGACCATGGGGTTGATGAAGAGTGGCTGGGCCAGCTTGGGGTTGCCCTCGAACAGGCCGAACAGAGAGGCGCCGCGCAGCGCCATGTCATAGACGGCGCCAGTGATGGTCCAGGCCGAGCCGTGCAGGGCGACGACAGTGGAGTTGAGTATGGCGATGATGATGCCGCCGGTCAGCACGGTGAAGCGGCCATCGCGCCAGAACAGATTGCCGCCGCTGAAGAGGGGCTTGAGCTCGCCGGTGCGCTTGAGTTCGCTGTTGCGAAACAGCAGGAACAGCGCGGCGACCAGCGCCAGGTTGAGCAGCATGCCGCTCCAGATATTGCCGGTCAAATCCTTGGCCAGCACCACATGGCTGGAGAAGGTGGCCTCCAGTTCGGGGCGGAACTGGTTGCTGATGAGGGTGCCGATGCCGTAGCAGATCAGCACCAGCCAGAAGCGGGGTTGCCCCTCGCCGCAGCAATAAAGAGTACCGGTGGCACAGACGCCTGCCAGCTGCATGCCGATGCCGAACAGGAAGGCACCGACGATGAAGGGAATGCCGATAGCCATCACGTTGCCCACCATGGCATCGCCAAACAGGGCGTGACTAAAGGAGAGGAAGGTGGTGAACAGCAGAATTTCGATGGCGATGGTGAGCAGGTGAACCCGCACATAGTAACTGTTGCGCTTGGTCAGCATTTCGCGCCAACCGAACACGATGCCGAAGCGGCTGAAGGAGAGGGTGAAGCCAAAGCCGAATCCGATCAGGGCCATCAGGGCCCATTTCATACCAAAGGTGTTGCCAAGCCAGAGTAACGCTCCCCCCGCGATTGCCACGATGGGGAGCGACCATTTTCGAGTCATAGCTGTAATTCCTTATAGCTGGATGGAGAATAGGGAGTGCGGATCCTATTCCCACATTGAGTCCAAGGCTACCGGTTTAACAGGTCAGGGGGCGAGAAAATGGCATATCGCTTTTGATGACTTTGTTAGCTACTGATTTGATTTTGAATGCTTTATATTGCTCGTTGCAGCAGGACGCTTGCCGTTGCGCAGCCCATCCAGCGTGAAGATCAGCAGCGCGCTCCAGATACAGGCGAAAGTAAGAGCCTTGTCCATTGCCAGCTCCTCGCCGTAGAGAGTGACAGCGAGGATGAACATCAGGCTGGGGCCTATGTACTGGAAGAAGCCCAGGGTGGAGAGCTTGAGCCGTGTCGCGGCAGCGGTAAAGCAGAGCAGAGGGGCTGTGGTGACGGCGCCAGCAGCGATCAGCAGCAGGTTGAGGTGCCAGTCGTTCTGGGTGAGATGGCTGGTGGGGCTGTCGGCAAAGCCCCACAGATAGATGGCTGCCGGTGGCAGCATGATCATGGTTTCGATCAGCAGGCCGGTAAGTGCATCGAGGGCCAGTTTTTTGCGCACCAGGCCATAGATGGCGAAGCTCGACGCCAACACCAGTGCAATCCATGGCAGAGAGCCAAAGGCGATAAGCTGGATCGTCACTCCGGCAAAGGCCAGTGCCACCGCCCACCACTGCAGTCGGCGCAGTTTCTCGCTCAGAAACACCATCCCCAGCAGCACGTTGAACAGCGGGTTGATGTAGTAGCCGAGGCTGGCATCCAGCATGTGGCCGTTGTTGATGGCCCAGATAAACAGCAGCCAGTTGCCGCCAACGGTGACCGAGGTAAACGCCAGGGTGAGCAGCACTTTTGGCTGACGCAGCACTGCCTGCACCTTGTGCCACTGGCGGCCTGCCAGGGTGAGCACCATCAGCAGTACGCAGGACCAGATCATCCTGTGGGTCAGAATTTCAGCGGCCGGGACGGCAGAGATGGTCTTGAAATAGATGGGGGCTATGCCCCAAAGGGTATAGGCGCACAGGGCGTAGATGACGCCCTGGCGCTGGATCTGTTGCGGCATGCGGATGACCTTTACTGATGCGTTGGATGCGGGAAAACATCGCAAAAAATCAGTGTAGCGATCCTTTATCGAGGAAAGAAGCGAATAAACGAAGTTTGAGAATACGGTTGGAAGCTGGTCAGCCTTTGCCGCGACGGATCTTGTCGACGTCCATCAACAGCCACAACATCAGGGCGATGGCGGAGATCCAGGGGCCCCAGGTCACGTAGGCCTCGCCGTGCCCCAGCACGAAAAACAGCAGGGGCAACCCGATCACCAGAAAAAGTACGCTTCCCAGAAAAAATAGCATTTTTGTCTTTATATTTAATGGTTTGCTTATTTGATGATTATATCGATTGTGCCGCCTGATGGAAGACCAAAATGCAAAAGGGGGGATTTCTCCCCCATTGCTGATGATGATGGCTATTTATACCTTTATTCGAGCTGGATCCAGGTACTTTTCAGCTCGGTGTACTTCTCCAGCGCGTGCAGCGACTTGTCACGACCGTTACCAGACTGCTTGAAGCCACCAAACGGCATGGTCATGTCGCCGCCATCCCAGTTGTTGACGAATACGGTGCCAGCACGCAGGGCGCGGGAACCCTTCACCGCCTTGTTGAGATCCGCGGTCCAGATCGCTGCTGCCAGCCCGTAGTCGGTGTCGTTGCCCAGTGCAATGGCCTCTTCGAGCGTGTCGAAACCGGTCACTGCCAGCACAGGGCCGAAAATCTCCTCGCGGAAGATCCGCATCTCGGGTGTCACCTCGTCGAAGATGGTGGGCTCGATATAGAAGCCGCCGCTCTCAAGATTGGTGCGTTTGCCTCCCAGCAGTAGCTTGGCTCCCTCCTGCTTGCCAATCTCGACATAGCGCAGCACCTGCTCCATCTGGATGTGATCCACCATGGCGCCGATGCGGGTCGCAGGGTCGAGCGGGTTGGCTGAGATCCACTCGCGGGCATGGGCCAGCAGTCGCTCCATAAATTGCGGCTTGATGCTGTTTTGCACCAGCAGGCGAGAGGCGGCGGTACACACCTCGCCCTGGTTGTAGAAGATGGCGCCAGCGGCGCTCTTGGCCGCGGTATCCAGGTCCAGCGCATCCGCCAGTATGATGTTGGGGCTCTTGCCGCCGCACTCCATAAAGGCGCGCTTGAGGTTGGACTTGCCGGAACACTCCACCAGGTGCTTGCCGATTTTGGTGGATCCGGTGAAGGTGATGCAATCCACATCCATGTGCATGGCCAGCGCCTCGCCCACGGTATGGCCAAAGCCCGGCAGCACGTTGAACACGCCGTCAGGAATGCCTGCCTCCTTGGCCAGACCTGCGATACGCAAGGCGGTCAGGGGGGACTTTTCGGAAGGTTTGAGAATGACCGAGTTGCCGGTAGCGAGCGCCGGCCCCAGCTTCCAGCAGGCCATCACCAGCGGGAAGTTCCACGGCACGATGGCGGCAACGACCCCGAGCGGTTCCCGGGTCACCAGCGCCAGGGCGGATTCCTCGACCGGCGCGACCTGATCGTAGATCTTGTCGATCGCTTCGGCGTTCCAGGCGATGCAGTTGGCGGCGGCAGGGGCATCGTAGCCCATGGCATCGCCGATGGGTTTGCCCATGTCCAGCGACTCCAGCAGTGCCAGCTCCACCTTGTTGAGACGCATCAGTTCGGCGAAGCGCTGCATGATCAGCTTGCGCTGTTTCGGCGGCAGGCCGCTCCAGCGCTTGTCGTTGAAGGCATCACGCGCGGCCTGTACCGCCAGCTCGGCATCGGCGGCATTGCAGGCTGCTACCTTGGTCAGCAGCTTGCCGTTGGCCGGGTTGATACAGTCGAAGGTGGCACCATTGACGGCATCCCGATAGCTACCGTTGATAAAGGCTTGTGAGGGCAGGGTCAGATGGGCGGCCTTGTGTTGCCACTGGGCCAGGGTCAGGTCACTCATGTTCACTCCTTGAACCGGCAAAAGTCATTGTCCGCGTATCAATATGCTAAACATCCTGCCACTTGTAAATCCATTTTGTAACAATTCATTAAACATTGGCGGCTGGCTGACCCCTTATCACCCTGTTAGAAACTGGCGGGGGTATTGGCCGAAATCAATACGCACTCCTGCTCGCCCACATTGCGAAAACGGTGAGGAGTGCGGCTGTCGAAGTAGTAGCCGTCCCCCGGTGTCAGCAGGTAGATCTGCTCACCCACGGTCACTTCAACCTCGCCCTTGATAACGATGCCGCACTCTTCACCCTCGTGGCTCAGCATGTCGTCGCCAGTGTCGGCGCCCGGTGGCAGCACCTCCTGCAACATGCCGATGGCACGGTTGGCACGGCTGTGGCCCACCAGCCGGTAGCTGATGGGGTGAGTGCCGAGATCCGGCATATCGGCGGCGCGAAAGATCACTTCGGAGTCCATTTCGGTCTCGTCAGTAAAGAAGCTGGCCAGTGACATGGGGATCCCTTCCAGCACCTTGCGCAGGGAGGCAACTGACGGGCTCACCTGATTCTTTTCGATCTGGGAGATGAATCCGTTGGTCACGCCCGAGCGTTTGGCCAGCTCGCGCTGGGAGAGGGCCGCCTTGGTGCGAACCGCCTTGAGACGGTGACCGATATCCATCGATAGACACTCCTTGACTGTTTACTATTATTAAATTTGTGTTAAATATCTTATACCACCCTGTAGAGTCATCTAGCTAGGGGTGGCATCAGACAGGGCGATAATGAGCCCTTTTTTATGGATTCAGGTGTTTAATTTAATAGGCAATGGCCAATAGTTGCTAAACACCTTAAGGATGAGGTGACCATGAAACCGATCAGCGACATCAATACTCCCTCCGACATGTCCGCCTTCTGGATGCCGTTCACCGCCAACCAGCAGTTCAAGGCGGCGCCGCGCATCCTGAAGTCGGCGGAGGGGATGTATTATCACTCAGAGGATGGCCGCAAGATACTGGATGGCACTGCCGGACTCTGGTGTTGCAACGCGGGCCATGGTCGGCGCGAGATTGCCGAGGCGGTCTCCCAGCAGATTTCCCACCTCGATTTCGCCCCCACTTTCCAGATGGGCCACCCGTTGCCGTTCGAGCTGGCCAACCGGCTGGTGGAGATCGCTCCCCAGGGCTTTGGCCATGTCTTCTATACCAACTCCGGCTCAGAGTCGGTTGATACCGCGCTCAAAATCGCACTGGCCTGGCAGCGGGCTCGCGGTCAGGGCACCCGCACCCGGCTGATTGGTCGCGAGCGGGGTTATCACGGGGTTGGCTTTGGCGGCATCTCGGTGGGGGGCATTCCTGGCAATCGCAAGTGGTTTGGCTCCCTGCTGACCGGGGTGGATCATTTGCCCCATACCCTCAACATCGCCAAAAATGCCTTCACCAAAGGGTTGCCTGAGGAGGATGTGGCGCTGGCCGACGAGCTGGAGAAGATCGTTTTTCTGCACGATGCCAGCAACATCGCGGCGGTGATCGTCGAACCCATCGCCGGCAGTACCGGCGTGCTGATGCCGCCCAAAGGCTACCTCAAGCGGCTGCGGGAGATCTGCACCAAACACGGCATCCTGCTGATTTTTGACGAGGTGATCACCGGTTTCGGTCGCCTTGGCTCTCCCTTCGCCGCGCAGGAGTTCGATGTCATCCCCGACATGATCACCTGCGCCAAGGGGCTCACCAACGGCGCTATCCCCATGGGAGCTGTGCTGGTACAAAAGCATATTTATGACGACATGATGGCGGCAGGTAAGGGGGCTATCGAGCTGTTCCACGGCTACACCTATTCCGGTCATCCGGTGGCTGCTGCTGCGGGTCTGGCGACCCTCGAGATCTATCGCAACGAGAACCTGCTTAGCCGCGCCGCGGATCTGGCGGGCTACTGGGAGGAGGCGGCCCATTCGCTGAAGGGCTGCAAGCATGTGAAGGATGTGCGCAACTACGGGCTGGTGGCCGGTATCGAACTTGAATCCATGCCGGATGCGCCGGGCAAGCGCGCCTATGAGGTGTTTGTCCGCTGCTTCGAGAAGGGGGCGCTGATCAGGGTGACCGGCGACATCATCGCCCTGTCGCCACCCCTCATCATCGAGCGCAGCCAGATCGATGATCTCTTCACCCTGCTGCAGGATGCCCTGCAGGCACAACCCTAACCCATTTGATGGCCCCGCGCTGGCGGGGCCTTGCGTTGTCTTGTTCAGCGCAATCACCACATCAATTATCACGGAGGATACATGACATACAGGGTCAGCAACTTCATCAACGGCCAGCCGCAGGAGAGTCGTAGCGAGCGCCAGGGCGCCATCTTCAACCCAGCCTGCGGCAAGCAGCAGGGGAGCGTTGGGCTTTCCAGCGCCGCCGAGTGTCAGGAGGCGATCGCCATCGCCGAGCGTGCCTTTGCCGACTGGTCGCAAACCCCGCCGCTGGTGCGGGCTCGGGTCTTTTTCCGCTTCAAAGAGCTGATGGAGCAGCACAGGGACGAGCTGGCCGAGCTCATCAGCCGCGAGCACGGCAAAGTCTTCTCCGATGCGCAGGGTGAGCTGACCCGCGGGCTGGAGGTAGTGGAGTTTGCCTGCGGCATTCCCCATCTGCTCAAGGGGGAGCACTCCCTCAACGTCGGTCGCGGGGTAGACAGCTACTCCATGATGCAGCCGGTCGGGGTTTGCGCCGGCATCACCCCGTTCAACTTCCCGGCCATGGTGCCGCTCTGGATGTTCCCGGTCGCGATTGCCTGCGGCAACACCTTCATTCTCAAACCCTCCGAGAAGGATCCCTCTCTCTCGCTGCGGATGGCCGAGCTGCTCAAGGAGGCCGGTCTGCCGGACGGCGTGCTCAACGTGGTGAACGGTGACAAGGAGGTGGTGGACGTGCTGCTGACCGACCCGCGGGTCGGCGCCGTGTCGTTTGTCGGCTCCACCCCCATCGCCCAGTACATCTATGCCACCGCCTCGGCCCACGGCAAGCGAGTGCAGGCGCTGGGCGGCGCCAAGAACCATATGGTGGTGATGCCGGATGCTGATCTCGATCAGGCGGTCTCAGCTCTGATGGGGGCTGCTTATGGGGCGGCGGGTGAGCGCTGCATGGCCATTTCGGTAGCCGTGGTAGTGGGTGACGAGACCGCCGATGCGCTGGTGGCCAAACTGAAACCGCTCGTTGAGAAGCTGCGGGTGGGCCCGGGGCTGGGCCAGAGCCCGGAAAACGAGATGGGGCCGCTTATCAGCAAGGAGCATCTGGCCAAGGTGCGCGGTTATGTGGATCAGGGGGTGGCCGAAGGGGCCGCGCTGCGGGTCGATGGTCGCACGCTGAGCCACGACGAGGGTTACTTTATCGGTGGCTGCCTGTTTGACGAGGTGACCCCCGAGATGCGCATCTATCGCGAGGAGATCTTCGGCCCCGTGCTCTCCATCGTGCGGGTGCCGGACTACGAGACGGCGCTGCGACTCATCAATGAACATGAGTACGGAAATGGCACCGCCATCTTTACCTGCGACGGCGACACCGCGCGGGACTTCACGGCGCGGGTACAGGTCGGTATGGTAGGGGTGAACGTTCCCATTCCGGTGCCGATGGCGTTTCACAGCTTTGGCGGCTGGAAGCGCTCCATCTTCGGGCCGCTCAACATGCACGGGCCGGATGGGGTTCGCTTTTATACCCGGATGAAGACGGTGACGGCGCGCTGGCCCCAGAGCCTGCGCAGTGGTGCCGAATTCTCCATGCCAACCATGAAGTGATGAGCCCAGGGCTCACCACCATGATTTGATTCTCTTGCCCCCGCAGATCGCTGGTCTGTGGGGGCACTTCTGTAAAGGAGCAACAGATGCGATTGGGAATTCTCGATTGTGACCGGCTGGATCCCGATCTGGCGGATCGTTTTGGCCCCGTCTACTCCGAGATGTTTATCAGGGGGTTTCAGCCGCTGGCACCCGAGCTGGAGTTTCGGGTCTGGTCAGCCATCGATGGGGAGCTGCCGGAGGAGCTGCACGAGTGCGATGCCTGGCTCATCACCGGCTCGCGCCACGATGCCTATAGCGATATCCCTTGGATCCAGGCGTTGCGTGGCTGGATCCGTCGGGCCCATGATGCCGACGTCAAGCTGGCCGGGATTTGTTTTGGTCATCAGGTGATCGCCCAGGCGCTGGGGGGCGAGGTGGTGAAGTCTACCAAGGGGTGGGGGCTGGGAGTGTCGGTGCACCCCATGTTGGCTGATGAGCCCTGGATGGCGCCGTCTCGTGATCAGATCCGTATTCTGGCCAGTCATCAGGATCAGGTGGCCCTGCTGCCCCCCGGAGCGACCCGGCTGGCGGGCAACGATTTTTGCCCCAACTTCATGTTCCTGCAGGGGAACAACATAGTTGCCATTCAGGGACATCCGGAATTTTCGGTGGAGTACAACCGGGCGCTGATCGAGCGGCGCCGAGGCCTGTTACCCGACGAGCGTTACCAGAGCAGCCTCTCCTCGCTGGAGGAAGAGGTGGATTCGACCACCATGATGCAGTGGTTGCTGCAGTTTTTGGGGATCCTGCCGCTGCGGGCCGGCGCAGCCTGAGCCCGGTTTGTCAGCGACCCCCTTCGGGTGCTAGATTTTGTAGCAAAATGAAGGATCAAGCGCTGCGATGTCGGGATCGGATGATACACTGGCCGCCCTTTGTGGCGGCCTGTTTGTCTGGCGTGATCGCCGCACCAGCTTGAGAGGGTGAAGCCTTGAAACTACAGCAATTGAAGTACTTGATCGCGATCCGGGACCACAACCTCAACGTCTCGGTGGCGTCCGATGCGCTCTATACCAGCCAGCCCGGGGTCAGCAAGCAGATCGGCCTGCTGGAGAGCGAGCTGGGAGTGCGGATCTTCGAGCGCCGTGGCAAGCATCTGCACCGCATCACCCCGGTGGGCGAGGAGATCATCAAGTGTGCCGAGGCGATGCTCAACATCGAGAGCAAGATCAAGGCGATCTCCCGTGAGTATCTGGATCCGACCGTGGGCACCCTCAACATTCACACTACCCACACTATCGCCCGCTATCTGCTGCCCAAATCGGTTACCTACTTCACCAAGAAGTACCCCAAAATCTCGTTCCACCTCCATCCGGTGATGTCGGCGAGCAAGGAGCAGATCAGCAAGGGTTACTCCGATTTTTCCATCGTTGCCCACGAAATTGGCTTCGACAAGGAGCTGATCGCGCTGCCCGCCTACCTCTGGACCCTCTCGCTGGTGGTGCCGCAGGATCACCCGCTGGCCAAGGTGAAGAAGCCGACCCTGGAGCAGCTCTGCCACTACCCCATCCTCAGTTACGAGAGCGGTGCCACCGGTCGGCAGGTGCAGGATGAGGTGTTTCAGGCGGCGGGGCTGACCCCGAGCTACTACATGACGGTAATGGATGCCGGAGTGATCAAGCGCTATGTGGAGCTGGGCTTTGGCATCGGCATCATCTCCTCGCTGGTGGCCAACGACACCGACAGCCCCGGGCTGGTCTCCATCAATCTGGAGCACCTGTTCAAGCCCTGTCCGGCCCAAATCTGCTTCAGCAAGAGCATTCTGCTGCAGAACTACATGTATGACTTCATCAGCTCTTTCTCGCCTCACCTCACCAAGGAGGTGATCCAGAGCGTGATGCAACAACCGACCCAGGCGCGCATCGACGAGCTGCTGGCCGGGGTGGAACTGCCCATCTATTGATCCCGATCGGATTACCGATCGCTTACGGTTGTCTCTTCAGTCAGGCTGGGCTCTACTCGGGGTTCAGCCTGTCTCTTTTGGGCTATCTCCATCGTCCGAGGTCTCTATGTCACGTATTCTGCTGCTTGCCAATCTCAACTGTGATCATGTGCTCTCCCTCTCCGAACAGCTGGTGGCGGGGGCCCGGCTGCAATACGTGGATCAGGGACGCAGGCTTGGGGGCGGCGCCGCCAATACCGGCATCGGGCTGGTGTGGGCGGGTCACGAGGTGACCATTGCCTCACGCATCGGGCTGGACGAGACCGGCGACTGGCTGCTGGAGCAGGCGGCCGGTTACGGGCTGGATTGCAGCCATGTGGAGCGCTTTGGCGGCGAGACCGGCGAGTTGCTGATCCTGGTGGACTCCACCGGCGAGCGCACCATACTTCGCCGTCCCCGTCGTCCCGATCTGCCCGGTGATCTGCCACAGGAGGGGATCGACTGCCTCTACGTGAACTATCCCGGCACCGCCATCATCAGTTATATGCGCCAGATGCTCGGCAAGAGCTTTGTGTTGGCCCAGTATCCCAAGGGCGGCCAAGCGCGCCGTCCCTGCCATGTGCTGGTGGCCTCCCGCTCCGATCTCGGCGAGGTAAGTGACCCCTGGCAACATGCCCGCCAGTTGGCGGGTGAGCAGCTTGAATGGCTTGTGTTGACCGAAGGGAAGGCGGGGGCGGTGGCCATCCATGGCGACGAGCAGATTAGGGTCGCCGCGCGGCCAGTCTCGGTGGTCGATACCACGGGAGCAGGGGATGCTTTCGCTGGCGGATTGATCCATGGCCTGGCGCGCGGCATGGCGATCAAGGATGCGCTACAGTGCGCGGTGGACTGGGGGGCGTTTGCCGTCGCCTCCGAGAGCTCCATCCCATCGGTCGCGCTGAAAAACTGGCTGAAACAGCCGCACTGACGCCCCGTTTATTCACTGTTCGAAGGGAGATTTCCCCTCTTGTCTGTTGGGTGCGGCGGTGAGGAATTTCGGGAAATTTAGCCGCCAGAATGGAGGTAAACGCCGGGCTAACCCGGCAAGTTTGCGATCAATCAAAGAAAGTGTCGATTTATGTGCATCTTCATCGACACCCGGTTGTGCTGCTCTTAACCTTGTCACTCCGCAACTCAGATTAAGAGACAGGCCCCTCCTCTGGCGAACCAATGGCGAACAGAGGCAAACCGGTTGTCTCCTGCCTCTTAGCTCAATGTTGTCGTCCTGATTCCTGGCTTGTAGTAAGAGGCAAGTGCGACCATGCAACTGACACGATTTACCGACTACGCCCTGCGTACCCTGACCTTCCTGGCGGTGCAGCCGGGCGATCGCCTGTCGACCATTACCGAAGTGGCCGATACCTTCGGCATCTCTCGCAACCACGTGGTCAAGATAGTGCACCAGCTCGGCATCAAGGGGTACATCGAGACGGTACGTGGCAAGCATGGCGGCATCCGCCTCGGTCGCTCCGCGGTCTCCATCAACCTGCGCGATGTGGTGATGGATATGGAGCACGTGCTCTGTCCGGTCGACTGCAAGCGCGAGAACTGCCGTCTCTCCGGTGGCTGCCGCATTCAGGGCATTTTGCGCCGCGCCATGAACGCCTTCCTCGAAGTGCTGGGTGAGTACACCCTGGCCGATGCGGTGCGCGATCCGAACCGTCTCTGCCATCTGCTGGGCATCGAGCAGGAGTCAATTCTGGCGATGGCCTGATGGGCAGGAAGCAAGAACAGATAGAAAAGGGGCCTGATGGCCCCTTTTGTTTGTCAGCGATTGCCCGGCTGGCGGATCAGGGTGATGGCGCCGTGCAGACAGGCGAGGCCGCAGGCGCCGCAGCCATTGCAGGCATCCATGTTGACGTTGATGCCATCGGCTGTGGCCTTGATTGCCTGCTGGGGGCAGGCATCTTCACAGAGCAGGCAGTAGAAGCCCTGACGGGCCTGACAACTCTCTTCAATCTGGACCCGGGTCTGCACCTGACGGCCCAGTTGCAAGTCGAGAGCTCCGGTCGGACAGGCTCTGGCGCAGCTGCCGCAATAGCTGCACTGGCCGCAGGCGAGATCGAGCACCGGGGTGCCGGCAATCGGGCTCCCCTCGTACTCCTCCTGCATGGCCGGTTTGAGCAGACCGCGCGGGCAGGCCTTGAAACACTCGCCGCAGCGGGTGCAAAGGGTGAGGTACTGGGACTCCTCGATCGCCCACGGCGGGCGCGCTTCATGGCAAACCACTGCGGGTTTGCGCGAAGCTTGCCAACCTTGTGTCAGCCAACGGAGGAAATAATGAGTCATGCCCACCCCTGATACCTATTAGGGGTTAATTTTATCGAAGTTTGCGAGGGCAGGCCAGAGAATAGCAGCCGTCAGGATCGCAAGGGCTGTTGCCCTTGTGTAAGCTAGGCGGGTCTCTTTTCCGTGGTTGAATGAAAACATATGTGGTTATTTCTCTGGCGTTCGTCCCTGCTCTATATCTTTCCCCTGCTGATGTGGGGCTACTGCCGCATCAAGGGCATCGAGTTCGTCGAGCTCGATACCGGGGTTAACAGCCACAAGGGGGTGGTGCTCGCCGCCTACCTCATCTACGTGCTGCTCTGGCTGCTGGCCAACCGCTATCTCGAACTCTTCCTGCGCCAGCGGAGCCGTAAATGATCGAGCCCGGGCTCTGGGTCATCCTGCTGCCAGCCGCCCTGCTGGCACTCGGCACAGGCTGGCTGATTGGCCGGCGCAGCAGCACAGCGCAGACTCAGGAGCTGCTGCTGGCACAGGAGCGTTATCAGGCGCTGCAGGAGCGTTTTGACGAGTTGCAGGATGAGCGGCAACAGGGGCAGCAGAAGCTGGATCAGCAGCAGACCCTGCTCATCAAGCTCACCGCCCGTCTCAAGGATGCGGAAGCAACCCTGCGCAGCGAGCGGCTGGCCGCCGCCGAGAAGCTGCAACTGCAACAGGAGGCGGAGCAGCGCCTCAGCCAGCAGTTCGAGAACCTTGCCAACCGGATCTTCGAGCAAAACTCCGGCAACTTCCGTGAACTCAACCAAAGCAGCCTCGATCTGCTGCTCACGCCACTCAAGGAGCAGCTCGAGGGCTTTCGTCGTCAGGTGGGGGAGACCCACGCCCAGGAGACGGCCCAGCGCCACAGCCTCAAGTTCGAGCTGGAGCGCCTCGCCGAGCTCAATGCTCGTATGACCGAAGAGGCTGCGGCCCTGACCCGCGCCCTCAAGGGCGACAGCAAGCAACAGGGCAATTGGGGGGAAGTGGTGTTGGCGCGGATCCTCAGCGAATGCGGCCTGCGCGAGGGCCACGAGTACCACACCCAGGTCAATATCGAGGTGGAGAAGGGCAAGCGCTACCAGCCCGATGTGATTGTCCACCTGCCGCAGGAAAAAGACATCATCATCGACGCCAAGGTGTCGCTGACCGCCTACGAGCGCTGGTATAACGCCGGGGACGAGCTGGAGAAGGCTGTGGCGCTCAAGGAGCACGTCGCCTCGGTGCGCAACCACATCCGCGAGCTGGGCCGCAAGGATTATCAGCAGTTGCCCGGGGTGCGCACCCTCGACTATGTGCTGATGTTCGTGGCGGTGGAGCCCGCCTTCCTCACCGCGATGGAGGCCGATCCCTCGCTGGTGCGTTACGGTCTCGACAACAATATCCTGCTGGTGAGCCCCACCAATCTCATGGTGGCTCTGCGCACCATCGAAAACCTGTGGCGCTACGAGCGGCAGAACCAGAATGCCCGCCAGATTGCCGAACGGGCCGGTCGCCTCTACGAAAAGCTGCGGCTGTTTGTCGAGGAGATGCAGCAGATGGGCGGCAGCCTGCACAAGGCGCAGGAGAGCTACGACAAGGCGATGGGACGGCTGGTCAACGGCCGTGGCAATCTGATTGCGCAGGTCGAGCGTTTCCGCGAGCTGGGGGTGGAGGTGACCAAGAGCCTGCCCGAGCCGCTGGTGGAACGGGCGCTGGAGCGTGACAAGGAGCGGGAGTAGTTTTCCCCAGCATCGCCATCAGCCAAGGCCCAAGCCATGTTTGGGCCTTTTGCTGATTTGGGCTCTGTTTTTAAGAAGAGAATGATAAGTAGGACTATTTCTTTAACACCGCCAGATAATTCCCATCAGTTTCTATATCGATTATTTCAGTAGAAAAATCATATTTAGCCGCCTCCCTGCTCAGCTGATCCTGAGCGATATCCAGCCAACTGATGGGCGCCTCGGTTTCTCCTTTATAGGTAAAAGAGAGCTCTCGTATAACGGTCTGGTTAGTACTCCCGTTCGTTGAGTTCAAAATGATTTGACCTTTCGGCGAAATATATTGATGAGCAAGTTCGAAAAATTTCCCCAACATTTTAATGTTGCCCACGGCTCCGATACTGCGACCGAGTAGCAACCAGGTATCAAACGGGGCGTCAAAACTAGCCGAAAAGATATCGGCATTGATGACTCTGCTGACGCCTCTGGCTTGCATCACCTCACAGGCCAATGGCGAGATATCGAGGGCGGTCACATCAAAAAGCTGCTGTTGCAAAAAGAGCGAGTGTTCACCCGTTCCAGCTCCTATATCCAGCGTCTTTCCCCTGCACAAAGATAACGCCCGGCGATCAATCTGGTAGTAGTCGGCTGGTCGAAAAAAGATAGCGAGCGGGAGACAATATGGTTCTTGCCCGCTGATATTGATCTGCAAGGTTTCATCATCCCTGTTCTGATAGTGCTCTTTCAGCGCCTTGCCAAATAGATCCAGACTTTTCAACATGACCATCTCCCCATAATGCTGTAATCGGCAGGAATATTTTCATGTATACGATATGACATCTGTTAATCGAACCGCGGGCTTGAAGTTGCGGGATCTCCGCCACAAATAAAAACGGCCCACCGAAGTGGGCCGTTTCTATTTGCAGTGCCGGTGTGGATCAGCGGCTGGCGGCGCGGGCGCTCAGCTCGGCTTTCTCGCTATCGCTCAGGAAGGTCAGGGTCAGGCCGTTCTGCTGGGCGGTGCGGATTTCTCTCGCGGTCATGCCGGCGGCCGGAGCGGCCACTTCATATTCGTGGGGCAGGTCGATCCCTTCCACCGCCGGGTCGTCGGTGTTGAGGCAAGCCAGCACGCCAGCAGCCAGGAACTGGCGGATCGGGTGTTCGGTCAGGCTCGCCACCGTGGTGGTCTGGACGTTGGAGGTGAGGCAGGATTCGATGCCGATGCGGTGCTCGGCCAGATAGGCCATCAGGGCCGGATCCTGAATAGCTTTGACGCCGTGGCCGATACGCTCGGCGCCCAGCTCGCGAATGGCTTGCCACATGCTCTCGGGGCCAGCGGCTTCACCTGCGTGTACGGTGACGCGCATGCCTGCATCGCGCACCTTGCGGAAGTGGTCGACAAAGAGTTCGCCCGGGAAGCCCAGTTCGTCACCGGCCAGATCGATGGCGACCAGCTTGTCGCGGTGGGCCAGACAGGCGGCCAGCTCCTGATTGCACTGCTCGGTGCCGAAGGTGCGGCTCATGATGCCGATCAGGTTGGTCTTGATGCCGAAGTCGCGGCTGCCCGCGGCCACGCCGTCGATGATGGCTTCCACCACACCCTGCGGGTGCAGCTTGTGGGCCATGGCCATATAAGCCGGGCTGAAGCGCAGTTCAGCATAGTCGATACCTGCGCGCAGCAGATCTTCCACGTTCTCGTAGGCGACCCGGCGGCAGGCGTCATAGTCAGCCAGCACGGCCACGCCCCAATCCAGCTTCTTCAGGAAGGCAACCAGACTCGGCTCGTTCTCGACGATCTGTACGTGGGGGCGAAGCGCTTCCAGCTCGAAGGCGGGCAGCGGGATATTGTGTTGGCGACCCAGCTCGAGGATGGTTTGCGGGCGGATGTTGCCGTCCAGATGGCGGTGCAGGTCGGTCAGGGGGAGAGATCTGTCAATCATGGGGGCGCCCTCGTCGAGTCAGGTTTGAAAGCCTGCCATTCTAGGCGGGGCTTTCAAAAAAGATACCCCGTTTATGGTTAAACGGGGTTCTGGCGGACGGTGATTTGTCAGGGCGTGATGGGAATCGTTTTTCCCCGGGACTCAGGAGAGATCGAGTTCCTTCAGCTTGCGGGTCAGGGTGTTGCGACCCCAGCCAAGCAGGCGGGCGGCCTCCTGCTTGTGGCCGTGAGTGTGTTCCAGCGCGGTTTCCAGCATGATCCGCTCGAACTGGGGCATGGCATCGGCCAGGATGTCTGTCTCTCCCAGCGCCAACTTGCTGGCCACCCACTCTTGCAACTGCTGCTGCCAGCAACCGGGCAACGCCGGTTGGCCCGGTTCGGCGTTGTGGGTGATGGGGGTGAGCAGCTCGGCAGGCAGATCGCCGACCAGCACTTCTTGCCCCGAGGCCATCACGGTAAGCCAGCGGCAGACGTTCTCCAGCTGGCGCACGTTGCCCGGCCAGGGCAGGCGGCTGATATAGGCCTGGGTATCCGGGTGCAGGCTCTTGGCCTCGACGTTCAGCTCTTTGGCGGCGCGCAGCAGGAAGTGGCGGGCCAGCTGGGGAATATCCTCACGGCGCTCCTTGAGGGCGGGGATGTGGATGCGAATGACGTTGAGG
Organism: Aeromonas sp. 602200; assembly: GCF_049173895.1. Taxonomy (NCBI): domain Bacteria; kingdom Pseudomonadati; phylum Pseudomonadota; class Gammaproteobacteria; order Aeromonadales; family Aeromonadaceae; genus Aeromonas; species Aeromonas sp. 602200. The sequence goes on along the minus strand of NZ_JAAKSL010000008.1, from coordinate 120,572 downwards.
CGGTGGAACAGGTCTTCCCGAAACTCGCCATCGGCGACCCGCTTCTCCAGATTCTGGTGGGTGGCGGCGATGATCCGTACATCCACCTGCACCGGCTGATGGCCACCGACCCGGTAGAACTGGCCATCGGCCAGCACCCGCAGCAGTCGGGTCTGCACATCCAGCGGCATGTCACCGATCTCGTCGAGAAACAGGGTGCCGCCGTCGGCCTGCTCGAAGCGGCCGTGGCGGATGTTGTTGGCGCCGGTGAAGGCCCCCTTCTCGTGACCGAACAGTTCCGATTCGATGAGATCTTTGGGGATGGCTGCCATGTTGAGGGCGATGAAGTTTTTGTGGGCGCGCGGGCTGTGCTTGTGCAGCGCATGGGCGACCAGCTCCTTGCCGGTACCGCTCTGACCGTTGATCAGCACCGAGATGCTGGAGCGTGACAGGCGACCGATGGCGCGGAACACCTCCTGCATCGCCGGTGCTTCACCGATGATCTCGGGAGTGGCGGTGGTCTCTTGCTGACGAGACTTGCGCTTGGTGCGCTGCTCCTTGAGGTGATTCTCGGCGCGGCGCACCAGGGTAACAGCTTCGTCGATGTCGAACGGTTTGGGCAGGTACTCGAAGGCGCCGCGCTGGTAGGCGTTGACCGCGCTGTCGAGATCCGAGTGGGCGGTCATGATGATGATGGGCAGATCGGCCTGACGGCGATGGATCTGCTCAAGCAGGCTCAGGCCGTCGATGCCGGGCATCCGGATATCGGAGAGGATGACATCGGGCGAGCGCAGCTCAAGGGCGTGCAGCAGGGCTTCGCCATCGGCAAAGCTCTCGCAGTTGAAGCCTTCGCTGCCGAGAGTGCGCTCCAGCACCCAGCGGATAGAACTGTCGTCATCGACGATCCACACTTTGGCGGTCATGGGGTTCCCTTACTTGCGAAGCGGTAGAAAAATGGTGAATTCGGTGTGACCCGGCCAGCTGATGCAGTCAATCCGCCCTTTGTGCTGGTCGATCAGGTTCTGGGCGATGGAGAGGCCGAGCCCGGTTCCCCCCTCCTTGCCGGTGATCATGGGGTAGAACAGGGTGTCGCGAATGGCATCGGGAATGCCGGGGCCGTTGTCGATGATCTTGATCTCCGCTGCCAGCCGGTAACGCTGGCCGTGTATGGTGATCTGGAACGCGGTGCGGGTCTTGATACGGATAAGCCCGGTCTGATCGCCGAGCGCTTCGGCGGCATTGCGCACTATGTTGAGAAACGCCTGCTGCAGCTGATCCGGCTCCATCTCGAATTCGGGGATGCTGGGATCGTAATCCCGCTCGATGCGAACAGAGGGAGGGAGTTCGAGCTCCACCAGTCGGCGTACCTGCTCCAGCACCGAATGGACATTGTGCATCTGGTGACGGCCGGGGCGCTGGGGGCCGAGCAGCCGATCGACCAGTACCCGCAGCCTGTCAGCCTGTTCGATGATGATGCCGGTATATTCGCGCAGCGCCGGATCCGGCAGCTCTTTTTGCAGCAGTTGGGCCGCGCCGCGCAGGCCGCCGAGGGGATTCTTGATTTCGTGGGCCAGGCCACGCACCAGCTCCTTGGCCGCCAGCTGTTGGGCATGTTGCTGCTGCTCCTGACTGATCTTCTTCTGCTGGTCGATCTTGCGCAGCTCCACCACCAGCAGACGCTGTTCGTGGTCGGCCATCGGGGTTGCGCTCAGCTCCACCAGTCGCGGTTCTCCCTCTACCACCAGAGTCACTTCGCTATCGGTAAAGCCTTGCCCTGACACGAGGCACTGCTTGAGCCGCTGCAAATCGAGGGAGATATGTTCCAGCAGATGGGGCAGTTCGATGCCGATCAGCCGTCGTTCACTGAGGGAGAGCAGCTGTTCAGCCGCCGGGTTGACGAACTGGATGCAGAGCCGCTCATCCATCAGGATCACGGCGGTCAGCAAATTATCCAAGAGTGTTTTGGCGTTGTCCGAGCGGGTTGGCACAGGTTTCTCCCTAAAACGGTGCTACACACCTATTATGCACCGATATGGTGCATAGAGTTTACCCGCATCGGTGCGCTATATCACCCCTGGTTGGCTTTGGGGGTGGGTTTGGGAGCCGGCGTCACGGTCGCTCTATGCAGGTAAAAGGTGACTGGTGTGGATTTAGCAAGGATCGTACCGTCTTTGGCGAGCAGTTCTAGCTGAGCTTCGTGGGCACCGCGATCGACATTTTCGACCCGGATAGAGAGGCTGTTGCTGACGATGGGGGCTGCCTTGCCATCCAGGGTCAGGCGCACATCATACTGGGTTGGCGGTTTGGGGCTGATTTGACCCTGAAAGACGATATTGCCTGTGTTGTCGCGCAGGGTGCTGCCCTGTTCAGGGGAGAGCAGCTCGATCACCAGTTTGGCCGCCTCCTGCTCCTTCTTGGCATCGGCGCCAGTCAGGCTGTTGAAGTTGTCTACCTGTACCGAGCTGGGGGCGCTACCCAGCAGGGGAGCAGCCCGCAGATCCACCTCCTTTACGTTTTTGCCGGGAGGAGGGGCATCCGTGTAGTGGGTAATGCCATTGCCATCGACCCAGGAGTAGACCTTGGCCGCATGAGTACTAAATGAGGTCAGTAACAGGAGGGTAATTGCTCCTATGCCATGTATCTTGTTCATCCATCTCTCCTTGACGGTATCTTGCTTAATCCTATCAGAGAAAAAACCCGCCATCTGGCGGGTTTTGTCACGATTCGGCAAGCTGCCCCAATCTAAATGGGCTGTCTGCTGCGACTTAGACGGAGTAGTACAGTTCGAACTCCAGCGGGTGCGGAGTCATGCGCACACGGTCAACATCCTGCTGTTTCAGTTCCAGATAGGAGTTGATGAAGTCATCGCTGAACACGCCGCCACGGGTCAGGAACTCGCGGTCAGCATCCAGAGCAGCCAGTGCTTCGTCCAGAGAACCGGCAACGGTCGGTACTTCTGCAGCCTCTTCCGGCGGCAGGTCGTACAAGTTCTTGTCCATGGCATCGCCCGGATGGATCTTGTTGATGATACCGTCCAGACCGGCCATCAGCTGGGCAGCGAAGGCCAGGTACGGGTTGGCAGCCGGATCCGGGAAGCGCACTTCGATACGACGAGCTTTCGGGCTCGGTACCACCGGGATACGGATGGAGGCAGAACGGTTGCGGGCAGAGTAAGCCAGCATGACAGGGGCTTCATAACCCGGAACCAGACGCTTGTAGGAGTTGGTGGTCGGGTTGGCGAAGGCGTTGATGGCCTTGGCGTGCTTGATGATACCGCCAATGTAGTGCAGCGCCATCTCGGACAGACCGCCATACAGGTCCCCGGCGAACAGGTTGACGCCGTTCTTGGCCAGAGACTGGTGGCAGTGCATGCCGGAGCCGTTGTCACCGAACATGGGTTTCGGCATGAAGGTGACGGTCTTGTTGTAGGCGTGGGCCACGTTGTGGATCACGTACTTCAGTACCTGTACTTCATCTGCTTTCAGCGTAAGAGTGTTGAAGCGGGTAGCGATTTCGTTCTGACCGGCAGTGGCCACTTCGTGGTGGTGAGCTTCAACGACCTGGCCCATCTCTTCCAGCACCAGACACATGGCGGCACGGATATCCTGGGAGGAGTCGACCGGTGCAACCGGGAAGTAACCGCCTTTCACGAACGGACGGTGCCCCTTGTTGCCATGCTCATAGGCAGTGCCGGAGTTCCATGCGGCTTCTTCAGATTCGATTTTCACGAAGCTGTGGCCCATGGTGTTGGAGAAGGTGATGTTGTCGAACATGAAGAATTCCGGCTCCGGCCCGAACAGCACGGTGTCAGCGATGCCGCTGGACTTCAGGAAATCTTCTGCACGCTTGGCGATGGAGCGTGGATCGCGGTCGTAGCCCTGCATGGTGGCAGGCTCCAGTACGTCACAAACGATGTTCAGGGTGGTCTCTTCGGTGAACGGGTCCAGCTTGGCGGAGGCTGCGTCCGGCATCAGTACCATGTCGGATTCGTTGATGCCCTTCCAGCCGCCGATGGAGGAACCATCGAACATCTTGCCGTCTTCGAAGAAATCTTCATCAACCTGGTGAGCAGGGATGGATACATGCTGCTCTTTACCCTTGGTGTCGGTAAAGCGCAGATCAACAAACTTGACTTCGTGTTCCTGGATCAGGGCCAAAACGTTCTGGGCTGACATGCTAAGTAACCTCCGGTGTTAAAACTCTCTGGGTGAATGCGTCGTCGTATTCACATAAGCCAGTATCGTGCCAAGTTTGTGACAGCTTGATTTCAGGGCAATCTCGCTGAAGAGGCTCCCCAAAATCAGGCGATCTCGACTCGCGTTGCATCAATTTAGTGCGATGGTGGATCGTTTTGGTGCACTGTAATGGTGCGCGAAATACGGTCACCGCCCATCTAAGCAGGGTTTGTCAGAGAGGTCTATGATCCAGATCTGTTGTTATGCGCGAATGTACTGCAATTCTGCTAGGCAGATCACAAAGGCAAGAGTACAATTAGCGCCCAATTTTACCCGGTGATTGAGGCGAGAATGTTAGAGAATTTACGCAATATTGCGATTATTGCGCACGTTGACCACGGCAAAACGACTCTGGTTGATAAGCTGCTGCAGCAGTCCGGCACCCTGGACCGCTCCACGGAAGGCCAGGAACGGATCATGGACTCCAATGATCTGGAACGGGAACGTGGCATCACCATTCTCGCCAAGAACACTGCGATCCGCTGGAATGACTACCGCATCAACATCGTTGATACCCCGGGTCACGCCGACTTCGGTGGTGAAGTAGAGCGCGTACTGTCCATGGTTGACTCCGTGCTGCTGCTGGTTGACGCCGTAGACGGCCCGATGCCGCAAACCCGTTTCGTGACCCAGAAAGCGTTCGCTCAGGGTCTGAAGCCGATCGTGGTCATCAACAAGGTTGACCGTCCGGGTGCTCGTCCTGACTGGGTAATGGATCAGGTATTCGACCTGTTCGACAACCTGGGCGCGACTGACGAACAGCTGGATTTCAAAGTTGTTTACGCCTCTGCACTGAACGGTTGGGCCACCATGGATCAGGACGTCGAGTCCGAAAACATGGAGCCGCTGTTCCAGGCCATCGTTGACAACGTTGAAGCGCCGAAGGCTGATGCCGAAGGTGGTTTCCAGATGCAGATCTCCCAGCTGGACTACAACTCCTACGTGGGCGTTATCGGTATCGGCCGCATCACTCGTGGTCGCGTCAAGACCAACCAGCAAGTCACCATCGTTGGTGCTGACGGCAAGACCCGTAATGGTAAAGTCGGTCAGGTGCTGGGTTACCTGGGTCTGTCCCGTACTGAAGTTGCCGACGCGCAAGCGGGTGACATCATCGCTATCACCGGTCTGGGCGAGCTGAAAATCTCCGACACCATCTGTGACAACGGTGCCGTTGAAGCCCTGCCGCCGCTCTCCGTTGACGAGCCGACCGTGAACATGACCTTCCAGGTCAACACTTCACCGTTCGCCGGTAAAGAGGGCAAGTTCGTGACCTCCCGCAACATTCTGGAGCGTCTGAACCAGGAGCTGGTCCACAACGTGGCCCTGCGCGTGGAAGAGACTGATGATCCGGACAAGTTCCGTGTATCCGGTCGTGGTGAACTGCACCTCTCCATCCTGATCGAAAACATGCGTCGCGAAGGTTACGAGCTGGCGGTATCCCGTCCGGAAGTAATCCTGCGTACCGTTGACGGCGAACTGCAAGAACCGTTCGAAACTGTAACTGTGGACGTTGAAGAAGCGCACCAAGGTTCCGTGATGGAGCAGCTGGGTCTGCGTAAAGGCGAAATGACCAACATGACCCCGGATGGCAAGGGTCGTGTCCGCCTGGACTTCATGATCCCGAGCCGTGGCCTGATCGGCTTCCAGACCGAGTTCATGACCATGACCTCAGGTACCGGTCTGCTGTACCACACCTTCGACCACTATGGTCCGCACAAGGGTGGTAGCATCGGTGAGCGTCAGAACGGCGTGCTGATCTCCAACGCTACCGGTAAGGCACTGACTTACGCCCTGTTCGGTCTGCAAGACCGCGGTCGTCTGTTCATCGGTCACGCGACCGAAGTGTACGAAGGTCAGGTGATAGGTATCCACTCCCGTTCCAACGACCTGACTGTTAACTGCCTGAAAGGCAAACAGCTGACCAACATGCGTGCCTCCGGTACCGACGAAGCTCAGGTTCTGACTCCGCCGATCCGCATGACTCTGGAACAGGCTCTCGAGTTCATCGATAACGATGAACTGGTAGAAGTGACTCCGAAGAACATCCGTATCCGCAAGAAATTGCTGACCGAGCTGGATCGTAAGCGCTCTGGCCGTGGTTAATGCCATGTGCTGAGTCTCGGCAGCCCTCGCGGCCGCTGACGGTTCACTGATAAACGGACCCAAACCTCTGGTTTGGGTCCGTTTTTTTATGCTTGTGATCCGCTCTGGCCATGCCGATGAGGTCGTTCAGGCCACCGGTAATGGGGCTGATGAGCGTTGAGGGAAAGTCGTGGGGATGGACGAGATAAAAAAGCCGCAGCGGGTGAACGCTGCGGCTTTTTGCTTGCTTACGGTGAGCGTTACTGGCGCCAGAAGGAGGGGAAGAAGAGCACGGCGACCGTCAGGATCTCCAGTCGTCCCAGCAGCATGCCGAATGACAGCAGCCATTTGGCCGATTCCGGCAGGCTGGCAAAGTTGGTGCTGGGGCCGACCACCGGGCCCATGCCCGGGCCGACGTTGGCAACGGCGGTGATGGAGCTGGATATGGCTGTCAGGGGGTCAAGCCCGATGGCGCCCAGCAGTGCGGCTATCATCAGAATGATGGCGAAGTAGGCCAGCACGAAGGAGATCATTGAGCGGATGATGGCGTCATTGACTGTCCGGCCGTTGTACTTCTGGGGAAATACGCCGGAAGGGTGCATCAGTTGGCGCATCTGCTTCTTGAACAGGGCAAAGGCCACTTGTACCCGGAAGATCTTGAGGCCGCCCGCAGTGGAGCCAGAGCAGGCCCCAAGAGCCAGCAGCACGATGAAGACGATGCTGGCGAGCGGCCCCCAGGTGCCGAAGTCACCAAGACCATAGCCGGTGGTGGTGAGTACCGAGACGATGTTGAAGCAGCTGATGCGCAGGGCATCCCAGAAGCCGAACAGATCTCTCTCCCACAGATAGAAGGTCATGATGACTGTGACCCACACCACCAGCCAGAAGAAGCCGCGCACCTGGGCATCCTTGAGCAGGCTGTAGTCCCTGTGGTTCAGGCTCTGCACATAGAGTAGAAAGGGCAGGCCGCCGAGGAACATGAACAGGGTGCCAATCCAGTGTGCCGAGTTGGAGAAGTGGGACATGGATTGATCGGAGGTGGAGTAGCCGCCGGTACTGAGGGTGGTCATGGCGTGGTTGATCGCCTCGAACATATTCATGCCGCTGGCCCAGTAGGCCATGAAGCAGAGCATGGAGAGCACCAGATAGACCACAACGATGTTGTTGGCGACCGTCTTGGCACGCGGGGCGCTTTTGTCTGACCAGTCCGAGCTCTCGGTCTGGAACAGCTTCATGCCGCCGACGTTGAGATAGGGCAGTACGGCAACCGCCATCACGATAAAGCCGACCCCCCCCAGCCACTGTAGGATGGATCGCCACAACAGGATGCTGTGGGCCATGTTGTCGAGGCCGGAGAGCACGGTAGAGCCCGTGGTGGTCACCCCCGACATGGTCTCGAAGTAGGCGTCGGTAAAGTTGATGTGGGTGATGAAGACAAAGGGCAGCGCCCCGAAGATACAGGCAACCACCCAAACCGAGGTGGTGAGCAGGAACATCTCCCGCACCCCCAGATGAAACTCCGCCTTGCGGCCGTAATGGAGGCAGAGCAGGGCGGCGCCGTGGGTGATCAGCACGGACTTGAGAAACTCGACAAATCCCTCTGACCCGGTGAGCAGTGCCAGCAAGGTGGGCAGCCACATGAAGAGCGCCAGCTTGGAGAGCACCAGCCCGAGGGTGAAGATAATGGGACGCAGTTTGATCATGTTCGATAACCTGGTCGTTGATTAACAAAAGACCCGGACCATCCCCTTGGAGGAGCTGAGCCGGGTCTGGTTTGACAGCCTGTGCGCATGAAGACGTTACAGGAAGAAGGGGCTTGGCTGGAACAGCCGCTCCACTTCCGGGATGTACTTCTTGTCCACCAGGAACATGACCACGTGGTCATCCTGCTGGATCTTGGTACGATCGTGGGCGATCAGCACCTCATCCCCGCGCACTACGGCACCGATAGTGGTACCCGGCGGCAGCTTGAGCTCGCCCACCGTCTTGCCGACCACCTTGGAGGTGTTCTCGTCACCGTGGGCAATCGCTTCGATCGCCTCGGCAGCGCCGCGGCGCAGGCTGTAGACGTTGGCGATATCGGCCCGGCGCACATGGGTCAGCAGGGCCGAGATGGTGGCCTGTTGGGGCGAGATGGCGATATCGATGGAGCCACCCTGCACCAGATCGACGTAGGCGCCGCGCTGGATCAGCACCATGGTCTTCTTGGCGCCCATCTTCTTGGCGAGCAGCGCCGACATGATGTTGGCCTCATCCTCGTTAGTCACGGCGATGAAGACGTCAATTTGATCGATATGCTCCTCGGCCAGCAGCTCCTGATCCGCCGCATCGCCGCAGAAGACGATGGTGTTCTCCAGCAGTTCGGAGAGCTGCTCCGCCCGCTTCTGGTTGCGCTCGATAAGCTTGACGCTGTAGCGCTTCTCCAGCTGACGGGCGAGGCCTGCGCCGATGTTGCCACCACCGACGATCATGATGCGGCGGTAGGGGCTCTCGAGGCGCTGCAGCTCAGACATCACGGCACGGATATGGCCCGCGGCGGCGACGAAGAAGACCTCGTCATCCGCTTCGATGATGGTGGTGCCTTGCGGACGGATCGGGCGGCCCTGACGGAAGATGGCCGCTACCCGGGTCTCGATGTTGGGCATGTGCTCACGCAGGGTGGAGAGGGCATTACCCACCAGCGGGCCACCGTAGTAGGCCTTGACCGCCACCAGACCAACGCGGCCACCTGCAAAATCAACCACTTGCAGGGCGCCCGGGTATTCGATCAGGCGACGCACATAGTCGGTCACCAGCTGCTCCGGCGCGATCAGGTGATCAACCGGTACCGATTCCGGCAGGAACAGGCGATCCCGCTCGGTCAGATAGGCTGGCGAGCGGATCCGTGCCACCTTGTTCGGGGTGTTGAACAGGGAGTAGGCCACCTGACAGGCGATCATGTTGGTCTCGTCACTGTTGGTGACGGCGACCAGCATGTCGGCATCCTGAGCCCCCGCTTCGCGCAGCACCTTGGGGTGAGCGCCGTGCCCGTTGACCACCCGCAGGTCAAACTTGTCCTGCAGTTCGCGCAGGCGCTCACTGTCGGTATCGACGATGGTGATGTCGTTGTTCTCCCCGGCCAGGTTCTCGGCCAGGGTGCCGCCGACTTGGCCGGCTCCCAAAATGATGATCTTCATAGGGAACGTCTACTCACGTTGATGCTGTAAAGGGGAGCGCCAGAACGGAGCTGGCAGCTCTCCCGAATGAGGTTTGTCATGCCAGGTTCAGAGCTTGACCAGTTTGGCGTAGTAGAAGCCATCCATCTCGGCTTCACCCGGCAGGAACTGGCGACCCGGGCAGTCCGGGGTATCCTGTTCGTGCAACGGTACCAATTTGGCATCTTTGGTCGCGGCAAGGAAGGCGCGGATCTGGTCGCGGTTCTCTTCCGGCAGGACGGAGCAGGTAGCGTAGAGCAGGGTGCCGCCGCTTTTCAGCTTGCCCCAGAGGGCATTGAGAATGCGGCGTTGCAACTCGGCCAGCTCGCGAATGTCCTGATCACGGCGTAGCCACTTGATGTCGGGATGGCGGCGGATCACGCCGGTGGCAGAGCAGGGGGCATCCAGCAGAATGCGGTCGAACTGGCCCTCCGGCCACCACTGTTCCGGTGCCGCGGCATCGCCGTGGATCACTTTGGCGGTCAGGCCGATGCGATCCAGGTTCTCCTGCACCCGCTTGAGGCGGTTTTCATCGGCATCGACGGCAACCACGCCAGCCAGTTTGGGTTGCCGCTCCAGCAGGTGGGCAGTCTTGCCACCGGGGGCCGCGCAGGCATCCAGCACCCACTCGCCCGGTTGCGGGTCGAGCAGTGCCGCAGCCTGTTGTGCTGCTCCATCCTGTACCGAGCAGTCACCCACTTCAAAGCCGGGCAGTTTGGTCACATCGCAAGGACGCTCCAGCAGGATGCAATCCTCGCCCTCTTCACCGGCCACTGCATTGATGCCAGCTTCGGCCATGCGAGCCAGCATGGCATCGCGGCTCTGGCGCTGGCTGTTGTTGCGGATCCACATGGGGGGGCGCTGGTTGTTCGCCTCCATGATGAATTCCCACTCATCGTGATAGGCCTGACGCAGGCGCTTGGTGAGCCACTCCGGATGACCGAGGCGAATGCTGGGAACGCGGTCGATGCGCAGCAGAATGACTTCGGCGCTGCGCTGGAAGTTGCGCAGTACGCCGTTGATGAGGCCACGCAGTGAGGTGCCTTTGAGCAGTTTGACGGCGTTGACGGTCTCGGCCACCGCGGCGTGAGCCGGAATGCGGGTGTAGATGAGCTGATAGAGACCGACCAGAATGAGGTAGTGGAAAATGCGGCTCTTGTTCTTGAGCGGCTTGTCCATCATCTCGTTGACTGCCGCATCGAGGCGGGGCAGCCAGCGCAGGGTGCCGTAGCAGAGTTCTTGCAGGAGAGCGCGATCGCGAGGCGCGACCTTCTCCTGGGCAGCAGGCAGAACAGCGGAGAGGGATTGACCCTGATCCAGCACCTGTTGAATAACGAGAGCGGCCTGTGCACGTGTTTTCATAGAGTTACCTTAGATGCGCAAGTCGGGGCCTGGGCCCCGCTTGTGTCAATTCAATCCAGTTCAATTCAATTGCGTGCCGGGTTCAAACCAGTCGCGGCGAGAGTTGAGCAGATCCGAAACGGACATCGCCTTCTTGCCGGGCGGTTGCAGGGTCAGCAGGCGCAGTACCCCTTTGCCGGTCGCGATATCGATCCCCTGCTTGTCGGCCTTGAGCAGGGTGCCGGCGGGTTGGCCGTGGTCGATGTCGATGACGGCGGCTTGCCATACCTTGACGGTCTGGTCAGCTACTTCAAACCAGCTGATGGGCCAGGGGTTGAACGAGCGAATACAGCGTTCGATGGCAACAGCTTCCATCGACCAGTCTATGCGGGCCTCTTCCTTGGAGAGCTTTTCGGCGTAGTTGGCCAGCGCATCATCTTGCGCCTCGGCAGCGGTTTCACCGGCAGCCATGGCACCGATGGTGTCGACCAGCGCCTGCGGACCCAGCTCTGCCAGCTTGTCATAGAGGCTGGCGGAGGTCTCGTCGGCGGCGATGGGGCAGCTTACCTTGCGGATCATGGCGCCGGTATCCAGCCCCACATCCATCTGCATGATGGTGACACCTGTTTCGGCATCGCCCGCCCAGATGGAGCGCTGGATCGGTGCCGCGCCACGCCAGCGGGGCAGCAGGGAGCCATGGACGTTGATGCAGCCCAGACGCGGGGTATCGAGTACCGCCTTGGGCAGGATCAAGCCATAGGCCACCACGACCATCAGGTCTGCGCCAAGGGCGGCCAGTTCGGCTTGCGCCTCTTCCTTGCGCAGGGTAGCGGGCTGGTAAACCGGCAGGTTGTGGGCCAGTGCCAGCTCTTTGACCGGGCTGGCGGTGAGCTTCTGGCCACGGCCGGCGGGCTTGTCGGGTTGGGTATAAACGGCAACGACCTCGTGGTCGGAAGACAACAACGCCGCCAGGTGACGGGCGGCGAAGTCGGGAGTACCGGCAAAAATCAGTTTCAGCTTATTCAACGGGGCAGATCCTCAGAGGACTTTGCGATCTTCACGGGCCATCTTTTCCAGCTTCTGGCGAATGCGCTGGCGCTTGAGCGGGGACAGGTAATCCACGAACAACTTGCCCATCAGGTGGTCCATCTCATGCTGGATACAGATGGCGAGCAGGTCGTCCGCTTCCAGCTCGAACGGTTTGCCGTGGCGATCCAGGGCGCGGATCTTGATCTGCTCAGCGCGAGGCACCAGAGCGCGGCTGCCAGGCACGGAGAGACAACCCTCTTCAATGCCGGTGCTGCCACACTGGGAGATCACTTCCGGATTGATCAATACCAGAGGATCTTCACGGTTTTCAGAGACATCGATCACTATGATGCGTTGATGAATATCCACCTGCGTTGCGGCCAGGCCAATGCCTTCCTCCGCATACATGGTTTCGAACATATCATCTACAATTTGTTGTAACTCGGGTGTAAAGGTCTCGACAGGGGCTGCGATAGTACGCAGACGCTCATCGGGAAAACGCAATACATCTAGAATGGCCATAGTTTTTTCTTTAGTTTCGTATAAATGCAGTCAATATTGGCGTAATTCTAGTCATTTACGCCGACAAAAAACAGCAACACTTTGCGCGCAGAGGTAACAGGGAGTGTTATGTATCTGAAGCAAACCATCCTCACCTGCCTGCTGGTGACCATGAGCCAAGCCGCTCTGGCCGATCAGCTGAGGTTGAAAGCGGGTTATCCCGAAAGCTATGTAGTGCAAAAAGGCGATACCCTGTGGGATATCTCCGGCAAATATCTCTCTGAGCCATGGCTGTGGCCCCGGCTCTGGAACATCAATCCACAGATTTCCAATCCGCACTGGATCTACCCAGGGGACGTGCTGCACCTGAGCTGGGTCAATGGTGAGCCCCGGCTGGGCAAAGCGATGCAGGGGGGCAAACAGGTCATCCGTCTCGGCCCGAAAACCCGTTATGAGAGCAAGGCAAATCCTATCCCTACTCTGCCCTTCAGCGAGATAGGCCCCTTTTTGCAGACGGACCATATCTTGGCCGACAGTCAGCAGCAGAAAATGCTGCCCTATTTGCTGGGTTCCGACGAAAAGCACATTGGAATGCTTGAGGGGGACACCCTCTATGTGCAGGGAGCTCTGATACCGGGCAAGATGTATGGCATCTATCATCCCGGGGTGGTCTACAAGGATCGCGAGACAGGTGAGCTTTTGGGTCAGGAGGCCATCTTTGCAGGCGTGGTGCGTGCGGTAGCGCTGCTGGATGGTGATCGGACCGAAGTGACTCTCACCCACAACCAGCGTGAAGTATTGCAAGGTGACAAGATTATGGAGCTGCCCCCTCAGGAGAACATGCCTGCGGTTTTCATGCCCAAGGCTGCCCCGGCGATTGCCCCTGGCTACATCATCGACTTGCCGAGCAAAGCCAGGGGAGGGGGCAAGTTTGATGTGGTCTTGATTAACAAAGGCGCTAGGGATCAACTCTCCGCGGGCGATGTGCTCGATGTTCGGCGTCCGGGGGTTGCGCTGGTCACCAAGAATGGTGCAGTGCAATACAAGGAGTTCTCCTCTGTCTACGACAAGGTGTTCTACAGTAGTGGCAACCAGAAGGCACCACTGCCCTCTGAAGCTATTGCCCGCGTCATGTTGTTCAAGGTGTATGACAAGCTGAGTTATGGCCTCATCATGCAGAGCAAGGACATGGTGAGCTCGGGTTATCAGGTCACTCACTTCTGACGTGAACTACCCCGATGAGCGCTTGGCGCTCTGGTTAACCCTCAATGCGGTTACCGGAATCGGCCCTGTAACCGCAGTTCGACTGCTGGAGCAGAGCGGTGGTTCGATTGATGCCCTGTTTCAGAGCGATGAAGCGCAACTGTATGGTATGGGGCTGTCGTCAGAGCAGGTCAGGCAACTGCGCTGGCCCTCGCCGGTGGTTGAGCAGAGCCTGGCTTGGGCCGCTTTGCCTGACAATATCCTTATTCCGCAAGATCACCCGATTTATCCACCCTTGTTGCGGGAAATTCCCGCAGCTCCCCTGTTGCTCTACTGTCGTGGCGATCTTGCTGCGCTGTCGCTACCCCAGCTGGCAATGGTGGGGACACGCCATCCTACCTATGCAGGTAAAGATAATGCGTCCCGCCTCTGTAGCGAGCTGGTTGGATGCGGGTTAGCCATCACCTCGGGTCTTGCGCTCGGTATCGATGGTGTTTGCCATCACCAAGCGCTGGCTTGTGGCGGTATCACCCTTGCCGTGTTGGGTTCCGGGCTGGATTGCCTCTACCCCAAACGCCACCAGGGGCTGGCAGGCCAGATTCTGGAGAGCGGTGGCTTGCTTATCTCCGAGCTGGCACCGGATAAAGGACCGCTGGCTGAACATTTTCCTCGTCGCAACCGTATTATCAGTGGTCTGTCGCTGGGAACTCTGGTGGTGGAGGCGACCGAGCAGAGCGGTTCGCTGATCACCGCCCGTTATGCGCTTGAGCAGGGGCGCGAAGTGTTTGCGGTACCCGGTGCCCTGCAAAACGCCCAGGCGATAGGGTGCAACAGATTAATTCAGCAGGGGGCCAAACTTGTGCTGAGTGCGGCCGATATAGTGGAAGAGCTGCCAGAGTGGATCGCACGGCCACATCCGTCGGTCATACCATCTGAGCAACCGCATAATAGCGAATTGCCTTATGCCGATTTGTTGGATAACGTAGATTATGAGACCACGAGCGTGGATACCGTTGCCGAGCGGGCCCAGCTTCCTGTCGAAGTGGTATTGGGCAGGTTGGTAGAGCTGGAGCTGGCCGGTGCAGTGATGGCGGTAGCCGGTGGATACGTCAGAGCGAGGAGGGCGAATCATGTTTGATGTATTGATGTACCTTTTCGAGACCTACATCCACAGCGATGCAGATGTGATGGTCGAGCAGGATGAGCTCACCGACGAGTTGAGCCGGGCCGGTTTCGATAAAGAAGAGATCGACAAGGCGCTCGACTGGCTGGAGCGGCTGGCCAATCTGCACGACAGCGAGCGGGAGGTCTATGTCACCGCCAGCGCGCAAGGCTCGATGCGTATCTATGCTCCGCAAGAGCTAGCACGCCTCAGCACCGAGTGCCGCGGCTTCCTGCTCTTTCTGGAACAGGCCCAGGTGCTGAATGCCGAAACCCGCGAGATCTGTATCGAGCGCCTGCTCGAACTGGACAAGCCGGATATCGAGCTGGATGACCTCAAGTGGGTCGTCATGATGGTGCTGTTCAACGTGCCGGGCAGTGAAAATGCCTACCAGCAGATGGAAGAGCTGGTGTTTGATGAGTCAGACGGCGTCATTCACTGACAGTCCGGTGCCGCGCTGGTAGAATTCAGGCCATCTGGTTTTCAAGGCGCGGCCCATGTCAAAAATCGATCATCACCTCTTTTCAGCCCACGAACATGCCTTCGAGCGCGAGCCGTGCCCGCAGTGCGGGGCCGAGCTGGTGATCCGCCAGGGCAAACATGGCCCCTTTCTCGGCTGTTCTGCCTATCCTGCCTGTGATTACATCCGCTCCCTGACGCCATCCGGCCGCGACATCGAAAAGGTGCTCGAAGGCTCTGCCTGTCCCGATTGCGGAGAGCCGCTGGCGATCAAGAAGGGGCGTTACGGTCTCTTTGTCGGTTGTACCCAGTATCCGGCCTGTCAGCACATCGAATCCCTGCAGGAGAGTGACGATACCCAGATACTCTGCCCCGAGTGCGGCAAGGGTCATCTGGTGAGCCGCACCTCCCGCTACGGCAAGCAGTTTTACTCTTGTGATGGCTATCCACACTGCAAATATGTGGTGAACGACAAACCGATCCCCATGCCTTGTCCCGCGTGTGGTTGGGGCATCATGGTAGAGAAAAAAGTGAGGGGAACTCTGCGTTGGGTCTGTCCGCAAAAGAAATGCGGCCACCAAAGTGAGCAGGTATAATCCCGCCGCCGCAACCGGATTGAAACGTTTTCGGTGAACTTCAACCCCCCACTTGGAGTAAGGAAATTCCCACCATGAATAAACCCTTTGTTGCCGTATTGATGGGCTCTGATTCTGATTTCCCCGTGATGCAGACCACCCTCGAGGTGCTCAAGTCATTTGATATCGCAGTGGAAGTCAAAGTCACCTCCGCGCACCGCACGCCAGCTGCGACCCATCAGTATGTGACCGATGCCGAGGCCCGTGGCTGCAAGGTCTTTATCTGTGCTGCCGGTCTGGCTGCGCATCTGGCGGGTGCCGTAGCCGGCATCACGACTCGTCCCGTGATCGGGGTGCCCATCGACGGTGGTCCGCTCAAGGGGCTGGATGCGCTGCTCTCCACCGTGCAGATGCCGGGTGGTGTACCGGTAGCGACCGTGGCGATCGGCAAAGCCGGTGCCAAGAACGCAGGTTATCTGGCAGCCCAGATGCTGGCAGTAGCCGATGATGAACTGGCGGCCAAGGTTCGGGCCGAACGCCAGAAGAATGCCGAAGAGGTGATGGCTAAGGATGCCGCCCTGCAGGCTCAACTCAAGTAAGTGAATAGGTGGCGATCCGGATGTGTCGTATTTTTCCTGTGCAACAGCAACACGTCACTTTGCCATGGTCGCCGCCATACGGATTCAACTTGCTACTAAGTGACGAGGCGGCAGCGTGGCTGCCGCATTTTTCCTATGCCAAATGAATTTGAACAGGCAGTTGCCGCCCTCCAGCAGGAAGGGGTGATTGCCTATGCGACCGAGGCCGTGTTTGGTCTGGGATGTGATCCCGACTCCGAAGTGGCGGTGCAGCGACTGCTGGCCATCAAACAGCGTCCGGTAGAGAAAGGGTTGATCCTGATTGCTGCCGACGTGGCGCAATTGCAGGATTACATCGATCTGAGCCAACTTAGCGGTGAACAACTGGCTCGGGTTGAAGCCAGCTGGCCCGGTCCTTTTACCTGGATCATGCCTGCCCGTGCGACGACGCCGGTCTGGCTGACCGGGCAGTTCGAGACCCTGGCGGTACGCGTGACGGCTCATCCTCAGGTGCAGGCGTTGTGCCGTGCCTTTGGTAAGCCGCTGGTCTCTACCAGTGCCAACTTGACCGGTGAGGAGCCTGCCCGTCGGGTGGCCGATATTGGTGAGCGGCTGGCAAGCAAGTTAGCCTATATCCTGCCCGGGGAAGTGGGTGGTCAAGCCAACCCATCAGAGATCAAGGACGCCCGAACCGGCGCCATTATTCGCCCCTCCTGAGCAGGCGGATACGTCATGATTTGCTATCAATCCGCTGAGCGGTGAGCTCATCGGATTGATTCAACTATAAAAATGGACAGGGCGTTCACGATCCTGCCTGACTGGAGACAAGATGAGCAAACCGGATGTGGCCCAGGTCAAGGCCTTCCTGTTGCAGTTGCAGGACGAGATCTGCCGGGGTCTGGAGCAGGCCGATGGCAGTGGACACTTTGTGGAAGATGCCTGGAGCCGTGCAGGCGGTGGCGGTGGTCGCACCCGTGTGCTGCGCCACGGCGCGGTGATCGAGCAGGGGGGCGTCAACTTCTCCCATGTCTATGGCGATGCCATGCCTGCCTCTGCTACAGCCCATCGGCCAGAGTTGGCCGGTCGCAAGTTCGAGGCGATGGGTGTGTCGCTGGTGATCCATCCGCACAACCCCTATGTGCCGACCAGCCACGCCAACGTCCGTTTCTTCATCGCCGAGAAGGAAGGCGAAGAGCCCATTTGGTGGTTTGGCGGTGGCTTCGATTTGACGCCCTTCTATCCGTTTGCCGAGGATGTGCAGCACTGGCATCAGGTCTCCCGTGATCTCTGCCAGCCCTTTGGTGATGAGATCTACCCCGAGTTCAAATCCTGGTGCGATCGCTACTTCTTCCTCAAGCACCGCAACGAGACGCGAGGGGTGGGCGGTCTCTTCTTCGACGATCTGAATCGCTGGCCTTTTGCCGACTGCTTTGCCTTTATGCAGGCGGTAGGTCGGGGTTATCTCGATGCCTACCTGCCGATCATCGAGCGACGCAAGGCGCTGCCCTATGGCGAGCGGGAGCGGGAGTTCCAGCTCTATCGTCGCGGTCGTTATGTGGAGTTCAATCTGGTGTATGACCGTGGCACCCTGTTCGGGCTGCAGACCGGCGGACGTACCGAGTCAATCCTGATGTCGATGCCACCGCTGGCACGTTGGGAGTATGACTGGCAGCCGGAGGCGGGCACTCCTGAAGCCTTGCTCTACAACGATTACCTCACGCCGCGAGAGTGGCTGTGACCCGAGGGACCATGATGGTCCCTTTTTACTGGCCGTTATTCGGCTTGTTCCCGAGAGTGAAAACCCGTTAAATCGGAATATTGCCCTCTGATGGAACTCTTTGATGGATCGTTATCTGGTTTTTGGCCACCCGGTGCGCCACAGCAAGTCCCCCTTCATTCACACCCTGTTTGCCAGACAAACCCAGCAAGAGCTGGAGTATGGGCTGGCTGAACCCGCCGTCGACGAGTTTGCCCAAGCCCTGCGCACCTTCTTTGACCAAGGGGGCAAGGGATGCAATGTCACCGTTCCCTTCAAGGAGCAGGCATTCACTCTGGTCGATCGCTTGAGCCCGAGGGCCAAGCGGGCGGGCGCGGTCAATACCATCAAGCTGACCGATGATGGCGTGTTGCTGGGGGATAATACCGATGGCGCCGGTCTGGTCGCCGATCTCAAGTCCCATGGTGTGACGCTGGCGGATAGCCGGATCCTGCTGCTGGGTGCCGGTGGAGCAGCGCGCGGTGCATTGGCGCCACTGCTGGCAGAGCTGCCGAGCGAGCTGGTGATCGCCAACCGCACCCACACAAAAGCGCAACAGTTGGCTGCCGAATTCTGCGATCTGGGGCCTGTGACTGCCCAGACCTATGAGCAGTTGGCAGGGCCATTCGATCTCGTCATCAATTCGACTTCTGCCAGCCTGCAAGGGGAGCTACCGCCGCTGGCTCCCGCCCTGATCCACACCGATATTGCCATCTACGACATGATGTATGGCGCCTCGGATACGGCCTTTATCAGTTGGGCCAAACAGCATGGGGCCCGTCAAACCATGGATGGACTCGGTATGCTGGTGGAGCAGGCCGCCGAAGCGTTTACCGTGTGGCGCGGAATTCGTCCCGGGACTAAACAGGTATTGAGAGAGTTGAAGCGTAACTTGGGGGTGATATGAACCAGGGGATTCTGTTTCCCGACCTGATGGAGTGGCAGGCTGACGAACAGCGGGTGCGGTTTCCTGCCCAGCAGATGGGGGCGCTGATAGATTGTTACATTAGCCAGCGGCGACTGGAGAGAATGACAGGTCTGGCGCTGACGAGAGAGGATGACATCGTCAGAGCCTTCGAAAGTGTACGTTTTGATATTGAAGACATGGCTGAAAAACTCATTGAAGAACAAGAGTTTGCTGAAGATGGCGCTATCTATCTCTGATTTTTAAAAGTTTTTTTGTTTTGTAGCGGAACTACTTTGAAATGGCACTGACTAACTAGATAGTTGAGGAAGTGCTAGCTAGTCACCTTTATAACTCCCCGGTCTTCGTACTGGGGATTTTTTTATCTTTATGAAAATAAAAGATTTTTTCTTAATCTGTAAGTTGTGAAACTAAATTACATAAATTACTTTCACTTTCTGCTGCTTTGCTGTACAGTTGTCTGCGTAGGGTACAGAGGTAAGATGTTCTATCTTTCAGACCTTTTATTTCACGTAATTGAATGTGGCTGAATAGCTGCCCCGATGAGGTTCTCGTCGGGGTGTTTTTTTATGCGCATCATTTAGAGTAAATGCTTTAAATTGGCGATGCATTTGATAGAATGAGGCTGCTTCTTGAGGAATACCTGTCGTCTGGTACTCAAGATTCAGCTTCTTCCCAATTTTTTGAACTTATTATTTCAGGCTGGATGGCATCACTGTCGTCCGGCCTCATTTTTATCCCTTTCGGTTAGAACTTGTAATTAAATTTCATTTTTGTCTCTTTGTGTAATTCTTGTTCGTTTTGAAAGAACGAATTTGAAAACGCTATCAACGCCTACTTAAGTTAATTATTTTTGTGAATTAACTGCCTATCTATATGAACTTTAAGCAGTATTGGATATAGCAGGGGGAGGCGAATGCGGGGTATTTGTCGTGAGGCAGGTGAAAGCAGTAATCTGAAACCCTTTCAATCAGCGGAGGAGTGCTCCGCCAATTGCAAGGAGAGCGAGGAGTAGATTACTCCTCGGCAGGTTGCTGTTCGTCAGCGTTCAGCAGGTCGGTATCGTCACCACTGACGTACCATTCGGTCAGGGTTTGCGCCAGCTTCTCCACACCGATATTGGTGAGGGAGGAGAACGCTTCGACCTGGATCTGGGAGCCGAGGTTGGCAACGGCCTGGCGCACCTTGATCACCTGGTTGTTGCGCGGACCCGGGCTCAGTTTGTCGGCCTTGGTCAGCAACAGCATAACGGGCAACTGACGGTGCGAGCTCCACTCCAGCATGTTCATGTCGGTATCTTTGAGCGGGTGGCGGATGTCCATCAGGATCACCAGACCTTTCAATGACTCACGGCGCTGCAGATACTCTGCCAGTGACTTTTGCCACTTGAGCTTCATTTCCAGCGGAACTTGCGCATAACCATAACCCGGCAAGTCGACCAGACGCTTGCCCGGTTCCAGCTCAAACAGGTTGATCAGCTGGGTACGACCAGGTGTCTTACTGGTGCGCGCCAGGTTCTTGTGTTTGGTTAAGGTGTTCAATGCAGATGACTTACCGGCGTTGGAACGGCCGGCAAACGCGATCTCGACACCCCCATCATTTGGCAGGTGACGGATGTCGGGTGCGCTGGTCACAAAATGCACCTTATTGAAATTCAGAGTTTGTGTATCCAACGTAAATTCCCCATGGAGATAGAGGGTTATAGAGTTACTTTTTTGTAAAATGGTGTAAAATAGCGTCGCTTAAACGCGTTTATTTTAACATGCCTTCAGCGGCATGGGATCTGGAAGCCTAATAACGAAAAGTTGGAACGCCATGAAGAACCTAGTCATTACTCTTGCTCTGATGGTTGGCGTAACGGGGATGGCACAAGCCAAGGGCGATGCCGCTGCGGGACAGACCAAGGCTGCCGTTTGTGCGGCTTGTCATGGACCGGACGGAAACAGCCTGGTTGATATGTACCCCAAAATTGCTGGTCAGCACGCATCATATATCAAAAAGCAGTTAGTTGAACTGAAGGCTGCCGCTTCTGGTCAAATTGGCCGGGTTGCGCCAGTGATGGGGCCGATGGCGTTACCTTTGTCGGAACAGGACATGGATGACCTGGCGGCTTATTTCTCCAGCCTGAAGGTTACCCCTATCGCTGTCCCTGACGACGTGGTCGAAGCGGGCAAGGCACTCTATATGGGTGGTGACATGAGTCGCGGTCTGGCAGCTTGTACGGCTTGCCATGGTCCCCGTGGCTCGGGTGTCGAACAGGCGAAGTATCCAAACCTGTCCGGCCAGCATCCTGCCTATATCAAGGCTCAGCTCACCGCATTCCGTGCCGGGACGCGTGACAACGATCCGAATGGCATGATGCGGGACGTTGCCAAGAAACTGACTGATCAGGATATCGAAGCCCTCTCCAAATATGTGGCGGGTCTGCACTGATATAGTCGATACGGTCGATTTGAGTTGAAACGGGGAGCCTGGGCTCCCCGTTGTTTTTATGGCTTTCAGATAATTCTCGGTTTAATCCCCCCGTTCTGTAAGAGATCTCCCATTCTCAAGGCAGGCCAAGGCTCATAAAATTGCATAAAATATTAAATAATCATTACTTATCAACAGATTATATAAATATTGATATTTTTCGACATGTTGAGAATGTTTTGAGTGGATTGAGCCTCTTTATAGAGTTGGTACAGTAGGCTTAATGGATTCACCCACGGATTGGGTGGCGGTTTCACGACAGGGTGTTGTGAGCAGAGGATGGCTAGCGTGGCGGGATGCCATGGGCTCGGATGAGCTGGCAAAGGATTGAAGGATCAGGATGGTGACCATCTCCGGAGCGGGATGGGGTTGCGGGATGCAGACTCCCCGGCACGATGGCAGGATGCGGTCGAGACGGGTCAAACAGGCATACGCACATTCAGGAACGACCAATATAAGGTCAGGATGACCACACAATGATATGATGCGGCGACAAGTTGTCACGGAGAGGACGAAACAGATTGTTTTGCCATTCAGGATGGCGCACGCATGAACATATCAAGGCAGCTTCGGCTGCCTTTTTTCTTTTGGGTCATTAACCCGATTAGCCATTCTGTGTCAAAATACCAGCAACATGCCCAGAGGATACCGATCCTGCGGTGTTCAGTGGCCTGATTGGGCCGGATTGGTGCGGGATCCTGCTCTTGTTCCAGCCTTACTGTTCCTCGCATCGTATCCCACCGGGTGAAATCATCCCGGGTACGGGTCAAACCAGTTATTTTTCGGAGTTAGCCATTCATGTCTGCCAAACAACCCACTCGCAAGCCTACTGGCAAGCGCAAAGAATCTGATGTCAGTGCTCAGGAAGGCCGTGAGCGTAAACGGGCTGCCAAGCGCAAAGGCCTGAAGGCTGGTTCTCGTCAGCAAGTTGAACAGCCGAAGAACAAGTCTGGCAACAGCCAGTCCACAGATCCGCGTATCGGTTCCCGCAAGCCGGTAGTTCTGGTGGTGGATGACAAACAGAAGAAGCCGGCAGCACCCAAGGCGGTGAAAGAGAAGACGCTGGTGATGACGCCCGAGCAGGAGCTGGCTTCCATCGAAAACGATGACCGCTTGAATGATCTGCTGGATCGTCTTGATGCCGGTGAAACCCTGGAAGCGGCCGAGCAGGCCTGGGTTGATCAGCGTGTCGACCGTTATCAGGAGCTGATGGATGAGCTGGGCATCATCGACAACGACGATGATGAAGATGATGAGCTGCCGTTTGATGATGGCGATGACGCCGAGTTCGACGAGCAGAAACCGGCCTCCGAAGAGGAGTTGTGGGACCGTTTCAACCAGGTCGATTTCAAGCCGGAACCCAAGCCTGAGCCGAAGAAAAAGTGATGAGTGGATGGATGCTGGCCGCCCTGTTGGGCGGCCTGATTTTGTCAGGGTTGGCCATCTATGCAGGCATGCTGCTGGCCAGGCTGAGACGGCAGCAAGCGATGCAGTGGCGGGCTATTACTGCTCGCAATGAACGAATTCTGGAGAGCGTACGGGTCATTGCTCATGCGGTGCAGGAGGGGCAGTGCGATTACTCCGAAGGCGCCATTCGGCTGACCAATCTGCTGGATGCGTTGCAGATCAAGGGGGGACGAGCGTTCGTTGCCGAGTTCCCGGGTCTGTACGGGCTGTATGAGAAGGTGAAAGATATGCCGACCCATGAGGCCAGACGCGCCCTCAAGCGCAATGAAGTGATGAAGATGGATCTCGAACGCAGCGGCTACGAGGCCGAGCTGGAGGCTCAGATCCTCAAGGATGTGGCCCAGCTGAAGGATTTTCAGTTAGGTCGGTGAGCCAACAATAACAACAAGAGAGGAAGCGAGCGTGCAAGCAGAACAGATTGTGTGGGATCAGGCCCTGATCGAAAAATATAACTACAGTGGCCCGCGATACACCTCTTATCCCACTGCGCTGGAGTTCAACGAGAGCTTCGGCTATCCGGATTTTGTCCGCGCTGCCGGCCAGTATCCCGAGCGCAATCTGTCGCTCTACGTGCATATCCCTTTCTGTCACAAGCTCTGTTACTACTGCGGCTGCAACAAGGTCATTACCCGCCATCAGCACAAGGCTGACGAGTACCTCGACTACCTGGAGCAGGAGATCAAGGCGCAAGCCCCGCTCTTCAAGCATCGTCTGGTCACCCAACTGCACTGGGGTGGCGGTACACCCACCTATCTGGATGAAGCGCAAACGCGCCGTCTGATGGCCATGCTGCGTGAGCACTTCCATTTCGCCGAAGAGGGGGAGTTCAGCATCGAGGTCGATCCGCGCGAGATTGCCATTACCATGCTGGATGTGCTGCGAGATGTCGGCTTCAACCGCATCAGCCTCGGGGTGCAGGACTTTAACAAGGATGTGCAGGTCGCAGTCAACCGCGAGCAGGACAACGACTTTATTAAAGCGATGCTGGAACGGGCCCGTGAACTTGGCTTCCGCTCGACCAACCTCGACCTTATCTATGGCCTGCCGCATCAGGATCGTGCCAGCTTCCACCATACGCTGGAAGAGGTGCTCAAGACGGATCCGGCGCGCCTCTCCATCTTCAACTATGCCCATCTGCCGAGCCGCTTTGCCGCCCAGCGCAAGTTGAAAGAGGTGGATATGCCTGCGCCGCAGGAGAAACTGGCCATGCTGCAGGACACCATCGCCTTCCTGACCGGTCAGGGTTACCAGTTCATCGGTATGGACCATTTTGCCAAACCCGATGACGAGCTGGCAGTGGCGCAGCGCGAGGGCAAGCTGCACCGCAACTTCCAGGGCTATACCACCCAGGGAGATTGTGATCTGCTGGGGCTGGGGGTCTCCTCCATCAGCATGATCGGTGATGCCTATTCCCAGAACCAGAAAGAGCTCAAGGCTTATTACGCACAGGTTGCAGAGCTGGGTCATGCCCAGTGGAAAGGCTGCTCGCTCAATCAGGATGACCTGATCCGCCGTGAGGTGATCAAGCGGCTTATCTGTGATTTCCGTCTGAACTTTGCGTCTGTCGAGCAGGCGCACGGTCTCAATTTCAGAGAGTATTTTGCCGACGATCTCAAGCTGCTGCAGACCTTCATCAACGATGGATTGGTGCGTATGACGGAGGATGGTCTGGAGGTCTCCTCCACGGGGCAGCTGCTGATCCGCAATATCTGCATGTGTTTCGACGTGTACTTGCGCAACAAGGCGCGCCAGCAACAGTTCTCTCGCGTGATATAAGCTTGTTTGCCGATTAGAAAACAGAAAAGGGCGCCATCGTGGCGCCCTTTTCATATGTATTTTTGCTTAAGCAGCGGGTCGGAAAGGTTCTGGTAAGAAGTCTCTGCGCTGAGGCAAGCAATTGAGAGCCAAGCAAGGGGACGGTGAAATGCAGATAAAAAGATGGGGGCGACTTGCGTCGCCCCCGGTAGTCGTATCGCTCAGATCCTTGAACGAAGTTGCTCCCTGCAATCCCTGACTGTTTACCTCTTCCTTTAGGTTTCCCCTTCCCAATCCTTTGGGGTGTCCTTTAGCCATCTTGGCCTGACGAGTCATCCTGTCCCGTCGCACTTTCTCCGTCCCGGGAGGTGTCCTTTACCACATCCTGTGGTGAGTCCATTTGCCCAACCCTGGCAGCCAGTCTTCCTGACCGACTTCATTGCGTCCGTGCATGAGTAACTATAAGGATTTTCTAACCGGCTACAACGTCAGAATGGAAAACGTTTTTTCTATTAGCTGTTTCGAAAGTGGTGTGTTTCGATTTATTCATTTATAAACAGATACTTAAGTTAATCGCCTTCACGTTTTAAGATCCTATCTTCCGATTATCTCGAGGATCTTTTAGGCTGTTTACTTACATGTGGAATGGCAGATCTCTTACACGGGATTTTGGTTACTTTGGAAACAGATTCTGTGCTCTGATGGTGATCACCCAATGTGGGTGTGACGGCAGGAAAAGAGCAGTGAATGGGGTATTTATAGGTGCTGGTTGAGGCGCTCATAGATGGTTTGGCGCTCTTCAGGGGTGAGCGAAGAGAAGTAGTGGGTAAAGAGGCGCAGTAGCAGGGACTTGTTCATGCCGTCTTGTTGGGTCAGATTACCCAGCTCATCGATGGCCACTGTACTCATGGAGAAGGTCGCTTTTTTAAAACTGGGCTTCAGATGCTCACCACTCTCGATAAAGGCCAGTGCCGACAAGGCTTCATCCCTATGCAGACTCAACTCAAGGCTGACAACCTTGGGTTTACCCTTGGCGTAGAACTCAGCATCTTCGATAAATTCATCGACAGTGAACTTCTTCTGGTGATGCAGCTGATGCTTTTTCTTCAGATCCGCCAAGCCCATCTCATACCCCCACTTTCAGGAACTCTTTGGCGATGGCCCGGATCTCTTCGGCAGATTTGCCATCCGGTTCTATCTCCATCACCGATAATCCCTTTTCCTCACTATCGTCGTAGACGTTGCGGCCATAGGTGATGGAATTCAGTACATCGACTCCGAACGAGGCACATACCTCTTTGGCCTCGAGAATCCGCTTTACCTGATTGGGCAAAGATGGACATTGGGTCAACACAACGGCTGCATTGAGGGTCGGATTGACCATCTTGCAGGTGGTGATCAGATCTTCCATATGGGGCAGGGTCTTGAGGTCGCGGCGTTTCGGGCGCAAGGGGATCAGGGCGTGGGTGGCGACAGCCATGGTGGAGCGCAGTGCCCGGTTGTCTTGCCCGCCGCAATCGACGATGACGTAGTCATAGCGATTTTTCAGGCTAAGCAGATCGTTGCGAATATTGCCATAGAGCTGAACGCAGTTGATTTGTGGCAGATCCGGGTTGTCATTGCGTTCCTGAATCCAGTCCGAGGTAGTGCGTTGCGGGTCGCAGTCGACCAGTAACACCTCTCCCTGAAATTGGGATCTGAGGTAGACCGCCAGATTTTGCGCCAGGCAGCTCTTGCCACTGCCACCCTTCTCCCCACCGACCAACAAGATCATGACGTTCCCCTATCCATGAGAAAACCGCTGATTTCAGTATAGGAGGGGGTTGGCTCATCACAAGGCGAGAGGAGTGATGCTCCTCTCGTTCTGCAGGTTAATAGTGAACACTGCCGCCATGCCAGCGGCAGACATAGTCGGGCACCAGCATCTGGGGAGCCTTGTCGACATGGCAGACCACCATGGGTATGGCAGGGGCTCCTTCAGCCTGACTGAGGGTGGGGAGCGCAGAGAGCAGCAAAGTCGCGAGCAACAGCATGGGTTTCATCTTCATAACAACTCCTTGGTAGTGTCATTCCTGTGTGATCCGGATCACTTTCTGAGTTAAGTCGAGGTTGGCGCCAGCGCAAGGTGAGGTGAATAAATTCAATTAATGAAAAAAGTATCAAAAGGCGTTGTGGTGACCGACGAGGATGGCTGCCCACCTTGATGCGGACTTTGTGCATATTAAGTTGAACCGCAAAAAGAGGCGGTGACTTATGAGGCTGGGCCTGATGGGGTTGGCGTCAATGCCATGATCTGGAACAAGAAAAGATTTATGCAGTGAATGTGGTCGATGTGAGTATTTATTTCTCCCGCGTTCCTCTCGTTACGGCGATGTATTCAATACACAGGTAGTAATATTCAGATATTATTTTAGTTGCCACCCATTTCATTGTTTTTTAATGGGTTTTTGTTTTTTCTTTTAATCTTTCCAGTGAGTTGGCATGAATAAAAGTTGAATCAACCTGAAATATATCGGGGTGGTTTTGCATGAAGATTCAGGGTTTGCTGGGAGGAAAATGCGTAAATTGCTACTGGAGTCATAGATTGAAAGGTGAATATATTCAGTTCAAAGTGAATGTGATCAATGTCTAAGTTTATTGCTATTGGCAGGTCTAACCTCGGCTTCGAAAGGCAAGGGCAGGATAGAACATAAGCCGATTACCCTACATAAAGAATATCCCGCCTTAGCCACGAGCATGAATAGAAGGAATCTATTCAATCACTCGCAGGGACCACTGCTAGACGGAATATAATCATGAGCAAATTTTATGTAGGTTCTGAAGTTGGCCAATTGCGCCGTGTCATGTTGCACCGCCCCAACCTCAGTCTGAAGCGTCTGACTCCTTCCAACTGCCAGGATCTGCTGTTCGATGACGTCCTGTCTGTTGAACGTGCCGGTCAGGAGCACGACAAATTCGCTCAGGTACTGCGCGATCAGAATGTCGAAGTTTTCCTGCTGACCAATCTGCTGGCGGAAACCCTGGATGTGCCGGAAGCCAAAACCTGGCTGCTGCAACATCAGGTCTCCGACTATCGCCTCGGCTCTTCTTTTGCCAACGACGTGCGCTGCTTCCTGGCTGACATGCCGCACCGCGAACTGGCCCGCATTCTCTCCGGCGGCCTGACTTACTCCGAGATGCCCTACAGCGGCGTCAACATGGTAGTGGGCATGCACGCTCCGACCGATTTCATCATCGAGCCGCTGCCCAACCACCTCTTTACCCGTGACACCTCCTGCTGGGTTTACGGTGGCGTCTCCATCAACCCGATGGCCAAGCCGGCTCGTCGCCGCGAGACCAACCATGTGAAGGCCATCTACCGCTGGCACCCGATGTTTGCCGGTCAGGACTTCATCAAGTACTTCGGTGACGAGGAGCGTGACTACGACAACTCCACCATCGAGGGTGGCGACGTACTGGTTATCGGCCGCGGCGCCGTGCTGATCGGCATGTCCGAGCGCACCACCCCGCAAGGTGTCGAGCACTTGGCCCGCAGCCTGTTCAAACATGGTCAGGCCAAGCAGGTCATCGCTATGGAGCTGCCGAAACACCGCAGCTGCATGCACCTGGATACCGTCATGACCCACATGGATATCGACACCTTCTCCGTCTATCCGGAAGTGATCCGCAAGGACGTGCAGTGCTGGAGCCTGACTCCGGGCGGCGCTACCGGCATGAACATCAAGGAAGAGGGCTACTTCGTCACCGCTATCGAGAAAGCACTGGGCGTCGATCAGCTGAAGATCATCACCACTGGCGGTGACAGCTTCGAAGCCGAACGCGAGCAGTGGAACGACGCCAACAACGTACTGACCGTACGTCCCGGCGTGGTGGTGGGTTACGAGCGCAATACCTACACCAATGAGAAATATGACAAGGCCGGTATCACAGTTCTCTCCATTCCGGGTGATGAACTGGGCCGTGGCCGCGGCGGCGCCCGCTGCATGAGCTGCCCGATGGAACGCGACAGCATCTGATGAGACGGCGTGGCGCCGGCAGAAGCTGGCGCCACACAGAACCAAACTCGAGATTAACCACTATGAAAAAACCAACTGTCGTCGTCGCTCTGGGTGGCAATGCACTGCTCCGTCGTGGTGAGCCACTGGAAGCGGATATCCAGCGCAAGAACATCGCAACTGCCGCCAAGACCATCGCCCTGATCGCTCAGGAGTACAACGTGGTGCTGGTGCATGGCAACGGCCCGCAAGTCGGCCTGCTGGCCCTGCAAAACAGCGCCTACACCAAGGTATCCCCCTATCCGCTGGATGTGCTGGGTGCCGAGTCCCAGGGCATGATCGGCTACATGCTGATCCAGGAACTGAAAAACCTGATGCCGAGCCGCAACGTCACCGCGCTGCTGACTCAGGTGCAGGTCGATCCCAAGGATCCGGCGTTTGCCAATCCGACCAAATTTATCGGCCCCGTCTACGAAGAGGCTGAAGCCCGCACCCTGGCAGAAGAGAAGCACTGGGTGGTCAAGGCTGACGGCAAGTTCTTCCGCCGCGTAGTGCCATCCCCGCTGCCCCAGCGCATCGTCGAAGGCGACGCTATCGAGACTCTGATTGCCCAGGGCCATCTCATCATCTGTACCGGTGGTGGCGGTATCCCGGTGACTTGGGATGGCCAGAGCCTGACCGGTATCGAAGCCGTCATCGACAAAGACATGTCTGCCGCCTACCTGGCCAAGCAGATCAAGGCCGACGCCCTGCTGATCCTGACCGATGCCGATGCCGTCTATCTGGATTGGGGCAAGCCGACCCAGCGTCCGCTGCGAGTCACCAGCCCGGACGAGCTGGCCGGGGTCAAGTTCGACGCAGGTTCCATGGGGCCGAAAGTCGAAGCCTCCTGTGAATTTGTCAAAGCGACCGGCGGCATGGTTGGCATCGGCTCGCTGGAAGATGGCCTCGCCATCCTCAAGGGTGAAGCCGGCACCAATATCGTCGCCACCCGCACCGTACATGCGTAATTACCGATATCTGTACTGAGAATGCGTAGTCAACACTACTGCCCGAACTGGTCTGAAACATATATAGAGAGAACTCATCATGGCTTTTAATCTGCGTAACCGTAACTTCCTGAAACTGCTGGACTTCACCCCGCGCGAAATCCAATACATGATCGACCTGGCCATCGACCTGAAAAAAGCCAAATACGGTGGCTACGAGCGCAAGCATCTGGTCGGCAAGAACATCGCCCTGATTTTCGAGAAGACCTCCACCCGTACCCGCTGTGCGTTTGAAGTGGCGGCCTTCGACCAGGGCGCGCAAGTCTCCTACCTTGGCCCGAGCGGTTCCCAAATCGGTCACAAGGAGTCCATGAAGGACACCGCCCGTGTACTGGGTCGCATGTATGACGGTATCGAATACCGTGGCTACGGTCAGGAGATCGTGGAAGAGCTGGGCGCCTACGCCGGAGTCCCGGTCTGGAACGGCCTGACCAACGAATTCCACCCGACCCAGATCCTGGCCGACTTCATGACCATGCTGGAGCACGGCAAGGGCAAACGTCTGGATCAAATCAAGTTCGCCTATCTGGGTGATGCTCGCAACAACATGGGTAACTCCCTGATGGTCGGCGCCGCCAAAATGGGCATGGACATCCGTCTGGTCGCGCCGAAAGCCTTCTGGCCGGAAGAGGAGCTGGTTGCCAAGTGCCGCCTGATCGCCGAAGAGACCGGCGCACGCATCACCCTGACCGAAGATGTGAAAGAGGGCGTGCTGGGTGCGGACTTCCTCTACACCGACGTCTGGGTATCCATGGGTGAAGCAAAAGAAGCTTGGGATCAGCGCGTCAAACTGATGACCCCGTATCAGGTCAACATGGATGTCATCAACGCCACCAAGAACCCGGATGTGAAGTTCATGCACTGCCTGCCCGCATTCCACAACGACGAGACCACCATGGGCAAGGAAGTGGCTGACAAATATGGCATGAAAGGCCTGGAAGTGACCGAGGATGTGTTCGAATCCGAGCACAGCATCGTGTTCGACGAGGCCGAAAACCGGATGCACACCATCAAGGCAGTGATGGTTGCTACGCTGGGCGACTAAGGTCGCAGTAGTGGTGCCGGGGGGCGACCCCCGGCTTTTCGACCATGTGACAGCGGCATAATACCTCTAACCCTACAACCCGCAGCCTGCATGGATACCACACCCACAGAAGGAAGCTGGACCATGACCAAATTCAAGTTCCCGTCAGCCTACACGATACTGTTTGTGCTGATCGCCCTGGTGGCCGCCCTGAGCTGGATAGTGCCGGCCGGCAAATATGAGATGACCATGAACGAAGCCCTCGGCAAAGAAGTGCCGGTGGCGGGTACCTACAAACTGGTGGAGGGGAATCCCCAGGGGATCGTCGACGTGCTGCTGGCACCTATCGATGGCCTCTACAACCACGACACCTATGAGGCAGGCGCCATCGACGTCTCCCTCTTTATCCTGATCATCGGTGGTTTTCTTGGCATTGTGACCAAGACAGGTGCCATCGATGCCGGTATTGAACGTGTGACCGACCGTCTGCGTGGCCGTGAAGAGTGGATGATCCCGATCCTGATGGCGCTGTTCGCCGCAGGCGGCACCATCTACGGGATGGCCGAAGAGTCGCTGCCTTTCTACACCCTGCTGGTACCGGTGATGATGGCCGCACGCTTCGACCCTGTGGTGGCGGCTGCAACCGTATTGCTGGGTGCCGGTATCGGTACTCTCGGCTCCACCATCAACCCGTTTGCGACTGTTATCGCCGCCAACGCCGCCGGTATCTCCTTCACCGACGGTATCTGGCTGCGCGTCGCCATGCTGGTCGCCGGTTGGTTGCTCTGCGTTGCCTACGTCATGCGTTACGCCAAGATGGTGCGCAGCGATCCGAGCAAATCTCTGGTGGCTGACAAGTGGGAAGAGAACCGTGCCCACTTCCTTGGCAACAAGAGCGACCAGATGCTGGAGTTCACCCTGACCCGTAAAATCGTGCTGGGTATCTTCGTCGCCGCCTTTGCCGTGATGATCTACGGTGTGGCCGTGCTGGGCTGGTGGATGGCGCAGATCTCCGGCGTGTTCTTGGCTGCCGCCATCATCGTTGGTCTTATATCCCGCATGAGCGAGGAGGAGCTGACCTCCAACTTTATCGACGGTGCCCGCGACCTGCTGGGTGTGGCGCTGATCATCGGTATCGCCCGTGGTATCGTGGTAGTGATGGATAACGGCATGATCACTCACACCATTTTGCACAGTGCAGAAGGGATCGTGACCGGCCTCTCCACCATCGTCTTTATCAACGTGATGTTCGTGCTGGAAGTGGTGCTCTCCTTCCTGGTGCCGTCCTCCTCCGGTCTGGCCGTACTGACCATGCCGATCATGGCGCCGCTGGCCGACTTCGCCAACGTGGGCCGCGATCTGGTGGTGACTGCTTACCAGTCTGCCTCCGGTCTGGTGAACCTGGTGACCCCGACCTCCGCCGTGGTCATGGGCGGTCTGGCCATCGCCAAGGTGCCTTATGTGCGCTGGCTGAAGTGGGTGGCTCCGCTGCTCGGTATCCTGACCGTGCTGATCGTGGTCTGCCTGAGCCTGGGCGCCGTGCTCTCCTGAGGGATAACAAGCAAGATGAAACGGGAGCCTGCGGGCTCCCGTTTTTTATGGGCGCAAGAAGTGATGGGCACAAAGTAGCAGGCAACAAAAAGGCGACCCGCAGGTCGCCTCGATGTATTTGGGGAGAGAGCTTAGCGGGCCTGCGCCAGGGTGCGCACCACGGCGGCATGGGCCTGACGGGTGCGGCTGATATGGCGCGGCGCGACCAGCACCACGTCATTGCCCGCGACGGCGCCCATGATCTCGGGATTGGCGTTGCGATCCAGCAGGCGAGCCACCACGGTGGCGGCCCCCGGAGTGGTGTGGATCAGCACCATCTGCTGGTTGTGTACCACTTCGCGTACCATGTCGTGGATCGAGCGGGTACTGCCGGCGGGTTCCAGCTGCTCATCGACCAGGGTGTAGACCTTCTTGCCGTTGGCATTCTGCGCCTTGGCCACGCCGAGGCGGCGCAACAGACGGGAGATGGTGGACTGGCTGATGTCGGCAAAGCCGCGCTCCGACAGCTCGCGGCGGATCTCTTCCTGTGTGCTGTAACAGTGCTGACCGATGATCTGGCGACAGGCATCCAGCTGGGCCAGATCGGGCTCTTGGGCAACGGGACGACTGAGGGTTTTGACCACGGCGAATTCCTTTGATGATGACCGGAGGTAAACGCGCGATATCTGCCATAGCAGTCAGTTATCAGGTAAAAACACTGATAATCAACCTATATGGAGGGAATGAGCGGGCATTACCATCTTGCGATGGCAAATTATAGCTGACTGGAAATTCGGTGATGTGACAGGGTTCAAAAATGGGCCCCGTGGGGCCCAATCAGATATCAGTAACGCTCGCTGACGATGTCCTGAGTGAAGGACTTCTCGCAATATTTGCACTTCATCCGCACCACGCCTTTCACTTCGCGCACCCGGAAGTAGCTGTCCACCGGCTCGTTGTGGGAGATGCAGTTGGAGTTGGGACAGTGGAACACCCCGGCAATGAACTCCGGCAACTCCAGCTGGTGCTTCTTCACCACATTGAAGTCTTCAATGATGTTGACGGTCGCTTTCGGGGCGAACAGCGCCAACTGGTTGGCTTGTTGCTCGGTCAGACGGGTGTTCTCAATCTTGATGAGATCCTTCTTGCCCAGCGCGCCGGATTTCAGGTTGAAGCCGACGGTGATCCGCTCCTGGGTTTCGACCAGCTGGAACAGCTTGAGGATCTTGATGCCCTGGCCAGCGGGGATGTGATCGATGACGGAGCCGTGACGGATGGCTTCGACTTGCAGTTGGTTCTTGTCAGACATGATATTCCCCTAAGCTCAGACAGTTTCGTTCAGTACCAGTGCCAGCAGCGCCTGGCGTGCATAGACCCCGTTCTCCGCCTGCTGGAAGTAGCAAGCGTGGGGGGTCTTGTCGACCGCCACATCGATCTCGTCGACGCGGGGCAGGGGATGCAGGATCTTCATGGTGGGCTTGGCCCCTTCCAGGGTCGCCAGCTCCAGAATGAACTTGGCGGCCATGTGCTTGTATTCGGTCTCGTCGAAGCGCTCTTTCTGGACGCGGGTCATGTAGAGAATGTCCAGTTCCGGCATCACCTCTTCCATGGTCTGGTGGACGCTGAACTGGATGCCCTTCTCTTCCAGCTCTTCGCAGATGTAATCCGGCATCGCGAGCGCTTCCGGGGAGATGAAGAAGAAGCGGCAGTTGAACAGGCTGAGGGCCTGGGCCAGCGAGTGTACGGTGCGGCCATATTTCAGGTCACCGACGAAAGCGACGTTGAGGTTGTCCAGACGGCCCTGGGTCTCATGGATGGTGAACAGGTCGAGCAGGGTCTGGCTCGGATGCTGGTTGGAGCCGTCGCCGCCGTTGATGACCGGCACGCGGGAGAATTCGGAGGCCAGACGGGCCGCGCCCTCTTTCGGGTGGCGCATCACCACCGCATCCGAGTAGGAGCCGATGATCTTGATGGAGTCAGCCAGCGTCTCGCCCTTCTTGGCGCTGGTGTTGCCACCGTCGGCGAAGCCGATGATGTTGCCGCCAAGGCGCTGTACCGCGGTCTCGAACGAGAGGCGGGTGCGGGTGGAGGCTTCGAAGAAGCAGCTGGCAACCAGCTTGTCTTTCAACAGGCTGGTGTCAGGTTCAGCCTTCAACCGTTGTGCGGTTGAGACTACCAGTTCCATTTCTGACCGGGTCAGGTCCGAAATGGAGATGACATGTTTCTTATAGAGTGGATTGGTCATCGTCTGCATTCCCTTTGACATCATTGGAGGTTTTTCGGGCACAAAAAAAAGCCCCTGAAACAGGGGCTTTTTTTAAAAATAACTGGGGATCGTTGGGGTGGGAACCGGAAACAACGGGGCCGCTCTGGTGCGCACCACCCGTCTGCAAGGCTGTTTTCTGAATCAAAAACTGCATCGTTTCGTCCCGACCTTTTTCAAAACCGGACAGATTATAGGGCCGCTTTTTTAATTGTCAAAATTTTATTTACGATGCCAATTTCAGCATGAAAAACGTTTAAGTGACGGAAACATGACGACAAATCCACACCTTGTGCGTCTCTTGCAGCGATTCCCCATCGCGGGCCATGGCGCGCAAATAACCGAGTCTGTGGTGTCCTTCCAGCAGGCAGTAGGGGCGGGGTAGGGGATGACCGTTCGGGTAGCTGGCTCCCTCCTCCGGCGCCAGCACGATGACAGGTTCCGGCCAGGTGCCTTCGCTCAGCATCTTCTCGCCGAGCCAGGAGCGACGCACATAGCGGTTGCTGCGCAGCATCTCGCCCCAGCGCTCGATCACCTCCATATGGCGGGAGTCCACCTGATCCACCAGTTGGGCGGTGGGCCAGCTTTCACAGGTGAACTGATGGCTGGCGAGATCGATAAAGCTCCAGTTGGACTCAAAACCGCGCCAATGGCGGTAAATCCACTGGGAGAGCACATTTTCAGGAATAAAGGGCACCAGTGGTGCGACCCGTTCAAGATAGGCGGGCAGGGACTCTGTTTTGCGTTCATCCCTGAAGTTGAGGGGCGCCAGTTGTTGGAGCAGTCGGTAATTGAGCATAAGTGGCCTCCCGGTACCTGATTTCACCCTACCCCCATTTATGCCCCATTCCTACCCCGCTGAGTCTGGAAATACAGCAAGTTACCCCTCGTTGCTGCACAAATCGGCGCGACTTGTTCGGGATTTGTGCAATCGCATTAAAAGTGTGAAAAAAGCCTTTACCTTTGAAACCCGCTTTGTATACTACGCCTCGTTTGTTGCAGGGGCGTAGTTCCAATTGGTAGAACAGCGGTCTCCAAAACCGATGGTTGCGGGTTCGAGTCCTGCCGCCCCTGCCATTTTCAGAAAGGCCAGCTCATTGAGCTGGTCTTTCGCATTTCCGGCGTTCGCCAATTTATCCCTCTCTCCTTTCTCTTCTCCTTCTTGCCGCTAGCTCTCGGTGACTGTGGCCACATTGATCTCTATGTCTGCCGCAAGAGCGTTCAATGTGCAGCAACCCGCTGTTTCAGGACGGTGACCAGCCGCTGGTGGCGGGCGGGGAGCGGCCACTCGGCGCGGTAGATCAGCCAGAGGGTGTCGATCACCTCAATACTGCTCTGGATCACCCGGATTTTCTCCTGTTGGGCAAAGGCGGTGACGGCGAAGCGGGGCAGCACGGTAAAGCCGAGGCCGCGGGCGACCGGCTCCAGGATCAGGCCGATCTGGTTGGTAAAGCCGCGCTGCGGGATCTCGTCAACGCGCTGGCCGGGGTAGCGTCGTCCCAACAGGCGTTGTGCCATGCTGCGGCCATCCGGGTGGTCGATAAAGCCGAGCTGACAGAGGTACTGCCAGCTCGGCTCCTTGCCATCGTTGGGCACCACCAGACAGAGGGGTTCGCGGGCGAAGGGCTCGGCGGCGATGCTGAGGTGTTCAGGCGGCTGATCCACCAGTCCCAGATCGCTGCGCCCCGCCAGTACCGCCTGCACTATGTCGGGGGTGGGGGCAAAGCGGTGCTGGATGGTGAGTCCGGGGTGCTCTTGTTGCTGGTCGAGCAGCAGGGGATAGAGCAGCAGACCAATGCTACCCGGGGTGGACAGGGTGATGGCGCCGTGGTGAGGGTCGTCGTCCGAGAGGCGTGCCCGCAGCTGTTCGGCGGCCTGCTCCTGCTGGCGGGCGAAGTCGAGCAGCACCAGCCCGCGCGGGGTGAGCTCCAGCTGACGGGGCTTGCGCAGCAGCAGGGGGCCAAATTCGGCCTCGAGGCGCGAGATATGCTGACTGACGGCGGCCTGAGTGAGATCCAGCCGATCGGCGGCACGGGTAAAACTGCCGGTTTCATGCACCACCACCAGGGTGTGGAGCCAGAGTGGATTAACCATAAATTTAATTTATGCCTTCCATTAGTTTGACCTTATTTTTCATTATGGCTCTCCTTCCTATCATGTCACCTGTTTCCCACACACAATTTCAAGGTGACTTATGACTTACCCACGCAACTTCTCCCACATCGGCATCACGGTGACTGACCTCGACAAAGCGGTCGAGTTTTATACCAAGGTGATGGGCTGGTATCTCATCATGCCGGCGACCACCATCACCGAGGATGACTCCGCCATCGGCGTGATGTGCAACGACGTGTTTGGCCCGGGTTGGGGCTCCTTCCGCATCGCCCACCTCTCCACCGGCGACAAGATCGGCATCGAGCTGTTCGAGTTTCCCAACAGCGAGCGCCGTGAGAACAACTTCGAATTCTGGAAGACCGGAGTGTTCCACTTCAGCGTGCAGGATCCGGATGTCGAGGGGCTGGCGGCGCGCATCGTCGCGGCGGGCGGCAAGCAGCGGATGCCGGTGCGCGAGTACTACCCGGGCGAGAAGCCCTACCGCATGGTCTACATGGAAGATCCCTTCGGCAATATCGTCGAGATCTACAGCCACAGCTATGAGCTGACCTACTCCGCCGGTGCATATCAGGGGTAAGTAACAGGCCGCCTTAGGGCGGCCTGCTGCTTTGTTGTTACAAGAGTCAGTAGCATGGAATAGCGATCTGGTTCACACGAATAGCGCGTTCTGTTGTTGATAGATGGGAAAATATACAGATTCACTAAAGTCTGTTCATATTGCGGCCGATAGCCTTTGATACATCAGGGTTTTCCCTGCCTGACACAACAACAAGGATTCGTCGTCATGACCCTCTCTCTGCGCGGCAAGCTGCTGGCCACCAGTCTTGGCGTAGTGCTGCTGATGGCATCACTGCTCGGCATCGTTGCCTTTCACACCCTAAAATCCCGCACCATGAGCGCCATCCAGAGCGAGGCGGTCAACTATGGCCACGCCTACTCGGTCGCCATCGGCGAATGGATGACGGATCGCAAGAACACCGTCCATGCGCTGGTCAACCTGATCAGCGATAACCCCCAAGCCGAGCTGGTGCCGCACCTGAAGCAGGCCTACACCTCCGGCGGCTTCGGCCTCACCTATTTTGGCTCCGCGCAGGGGGTGATGACCCGGCAGGATCCCTCCCTCAACACCGGCAACTATGACCCGCGCGAGCGCCCCTGGTATCAGGATGCGGTGAAGGCGGGGCAGCTGATCGTCACTGCCCCCTATGTCAGCGTCACCATGCAGAAGCTGGTGGTTACTCTCTCCGAGCCGGTGCGCCATCAGGGCGAGCTGGTCGGCGCCGTGGGGGCCAACCTGGCGCTCGACAAGCTGATCGATGAAGTACTGGCGATGAAGGTGCAGGGTGAGGGCTACGCCATGCTGCTCGACAGCAGCGGCCTCATCGTCGGTCACCCCAACAAGGAGCTGGCGCTCAAGCAGATTGGTGAGCTCTCCCCCGATCTGTCGGCGGCCACCTTCCAGCAGTGGGGCCGCGAGAACAACGAACTGCACGCAGCTACCCTCGACGGGCGCGACGTGCTGCTGGCGGTACAGCCGGTGCCGGGCACCGACTGGCTGCTGGCCATGGTGATGTACCGCGACGTGCTGGAGGCGCCGCTCGCCTCCCTGCTGTGGCAGCTGGTGGGGCTGACGCTGCTGCTGATGCTGGTGTTCAGCGCCCTGCTCACCGCCATGTTCAAGTATCTGTTTGCCGATCTGGGCCGGGTGGCCGGTGCGCTGCACGACATCGCTCACGGCGAGGGGGATCTCACCGTCCATATCGACACCCGCAGTCAGGATGAGGTGGGTCAGCTGGCACGCAACTTCAACCAGTTCGTGGCCCGGTTGCACGGGATTGTCAGCCGGTTGCGCGATGTCACCGTCGAGCTGGCGGCCCAGTCCCGTGCTCAGGCGGCCGGCGCCCACTCCCGCAGCCAGCGGGTGCGTCAGCAGCAGGACGAGATCGTGATGGTGGCGACCGCGGTGACCGAGATGGCCTCCGCTACCCAGGAGATCGCCGGCAACGCCGAGTTTGCCGCTACCACCTCCGGCGAGGCGGTCAAGCTGGCGGTCGCGGGTCAGTCGCAGGTCGGTCAGAGCCAGCGCAGCATTACCGGGCTCGCGGATGAGGTGGCTGATGCCAGCCAGATCATCAACGAGCTGGATGCCCATGCCCAGAAGATCAGCGGCATTCTGGCCACCATCAGCGGCATTGCCGAGCAGACCAACCTGCTGGCGCTCAACGCCGCCATCGAGGCGGCGCGGGCCGGTGAGCAGGGCCGTGGCTTCGCGGTGGTGGCGGACGAGGTGCGGGTGCTGTCGCGCCGCACCCATGACTCCACCGACGAGATCCAGCAGATGATCGAGACCCTGCAGCAGACCACCCGCCGCGCCGTGGGTGGTATGGAGACCAGCCGCCAGCTGGCGGGCACCAGCGTCGAGGATGCGGAGTCCGCCAACCAGAGTCTGGCGCGGATCAACGAGGCGATCGGCTCCATCAGCGACATGGCGACCCAGATCGCGGCGGCGGCCGAAGAGCAGACCTCGGTGACCAGCGAGATCAGCCGCAATACCGAGAATATCCGCCACGTCTCGCAGGAGCTGGCCGAGCAGGCCAATCAGGAGGCGGCGCAGGCGGCAGAGCTGAAGGCGCTGACCGAGCGGCTGGAGCAGGAGATCGGTCGCTTCCGGCTCTGACATCCCGCCATACCAGCAACAGAAAGGGCAGCCCGCGGGCTGCCCTTTGTTATTTCACGACTGGCTTAAGGGGTCTGCTTGACCCAAATCAGCTGGTCGGTGGCAAAGCCCAGCGACTTCGCCTTGGCGACCAGCGCATCCACCTTCGCCTTGGGCGGGTTGGGTGAGCGGGAGAGGATCCAGAGGTAGTCGTGGTTGTAGCTGGTCACCAGCGAGAGCTGATAATCGGGGTCGAGGTCGATGACGTTGTAGCCGCCGTAGAAGGGGCCGAAGAAGCTCACCTTGAGCCGCGCCTCGTCCGGGTTGCCGACGAAGTAGGCCTTGCCCTCGGCTTCGCGCCAGCTGCCATCGCTCTGCTTGCCGCGGTTGAGCACCTTGACGCCTCCATCGTCCCGCAGGCTGTAGGTGGCGCTTACCTGCTCCAGCCCCCGCTCGAAGCTGTGGTCGAGGCGGGCGATTTCGTACCAGGTGCCAAGATAACGGTCGAGCTGGAAGCCGGTAACGGGGCGAATGCCGTCGGCAATCCCGGTACAGGCCGTCAGTAGCAAAGCGGTGAACAGGCAAAGCAGTGAACGCATAAGTAATCCCTCTCTTGTTATCCCTCGATGATGCGCAGCTGGCCATCCCGGAAGCGGGAGGCCTGATCCGTCGGCGTGCTGCCGAAGAAGCGCTTGTACTCCCGACTGAACTGGGAGTTGCTCTCGTAACCGACTCTGGCCGCCGCGGTGCCCGCCTTGATGCCATCGTGCAGCATCATCATCCGCGCCTTGTGCAGGCGAAACGACTTGATGTACTGCAGCGGCGAGGTGGCAGTGACCGCCTTGAAGTGGTGGTGAAAGGCGGAGACGCTCATGTTCACCTCCCGCGCCAGCTCCTCCATGGTGAGGTTGTCGGCATAACGGGACTCTATCATACGCAGCACCCGGGCAATCTGGCCCACATGATTGTGGCGATTGGCGAGCGCCTGCAGCGCCGGGCCGCCCCCCTCGGTGAGAGCGTGGAACAGC
The DNA here is from genome assembly GCF_049173895.1 of Aeromonas sp. 602200. Classification (NCBI taxonomy): domain Bacteria; kingdom Pseudomonadati; phylum Pseudomonadota; class Gammaproteobacteria; order Aeromonadales; family Aeromonadaceae; genus Aeromonas; species Aeromonas sp. 602200. The sequence continues at coordinate 80,199 of NZ_JAAKSL010000008.1, read as the reverse complement.
ATCTCCCGCACCGTCTGCGGCCCCAGTACCTTGGCGTGCAACGGGTTGTCCATCAGCTCGATCAGTCGCTCGGCGGCGCAGAACATGGTTTCCGACAGGGGAACCGAGTGGACGCCGCTCTTTTGCGGCGCGGGGGCGGGCAGGGCATCGCCCAGCTCCAGCAGCAGCTCTTGCAGGGTGACCAGGTCGATCTCGATGGTAAAACCGATAAGCGGCTGCTCGGGGGAGGCGAAGCACTCGCACTCGCAGGGCAGCGGCAGGGTCATCAGCAGATAGTGGTTGGGGTCGTAGCGAAACACCTGATCCGCCAGATAACCCACCTTGTGTCCCTGCAGGATAACGATCATCCGCGGTTGGTAGAGCACCGGGGTGCGGCCATGGTGCTCGGTGGTATAGATGAGGTTGACCTGTTTCACCGGTGATGGGGTGATGCCGGGGGCGGTGACGTGGCGGGTCAATCTGGCGGCGAGCTCGCTGTAACGGTTTTGCATGTGCGCTCTTTGATTCGACAGTTCCGGTTTTTGCTGCTTTGTAGAAATAGGCAAGAATCAAGCAGGATGTTGTCTTGATGGTAGTGTGGTTCTGGAGAAAAATGCAATCACGATTTCGCGGCCAGGCCGCCCTGACTATCAGAAGAAGGCAATGTCGATGAACAACTTTACTCTCCATACCCCGACCAAAATCCTGTTCGGCCAAGGGCAGATCGCCCAGCTGCGCGAGCAGCTCCCGAGCGATGCCCGCGTCATGATCACCTATGGCGGCGGCAGCGTGGTACGCAGCGGCCTGCTGGAGCAGATCCGTAACGAGCTGGCTGGCATGACCCTGTTTGAATTTGGCGGCATCGAACCGAATCCGGCCTATGAGACCCTGATGGGCGCCGTGGAGCTAGCCCGTGCCGAGCGTGTCGACTTCCTGCTCGCCGTTGGCGGTGGCTCCGTGCTCGATGGCACCAAGTTTATCGCCGCTGCCGCGCACTACGATCTGGCCAAGGATCCCTGGCACATTCTCGAGACCGTCGGCAGCGAAGTGCGCTCCGCCATCCCGCTCGGCTCAGTGCTGACCCTGCCGGCGACCGGTTCCGAAATGAACATGGGCGCCGTCATCACCCGTCGCAGCAGTGGCGACAAGGTGCACTTCTTCTCGCCGTTCGTGATGCCGCGTTTCGCCGTGCTGGATCCGGTGCTCACCTACACCCTGCCCGAGCGTCAGGTGGCGAACGGGGTGGTGGATGCTTTCGTCCACATCGTGGAGCAGTACCTCACCTATCCGGTCAATGCCAAGGTGCAGGATCGCTTCGCTGAAGGCTTGCTGCTGACCTTGATCGAAGAGGGCCCCAAGGCGCTGGCTGAACCCCACAACTACGAGGTTCGCGCCAACATCATGTGGAGCGCCACCATGGCGTTGAACGGCCTGATCGGTGCCGGTGTACCACAGGACTGGGCCACCCACATGCTGGGTCACGAGCTGACTGCCCTGCACGGCCTCGACCACGCCCAGACTCTGGCGGTGGTGCTGCCCGCCCTGTTGCAGGCCAAGCGCAAACAGAAGCATGCCAAGCTGCTGCAATACGCAGAGCGGGTGTGGGGTCTGAATAGTGGTAGCGAAGCGGAACGCATCGATGATGCCATCGCCGCGACCCGCGACTTCTTCGAGCGGATGGGGGTCAAGACCCGACTGCGCGACTACGGTCTGAAAGATCTGGGTATCGACACCCTGATCGGCAAGCTGGGTGAGCACGGTATGACCCGTCTGGGCGAGCACGGCGATATCGATCTGGTGCAGAGCCAGCATATTTATGAAGCGGCCTGGTAAGGGCCGCCAATCGGTGTCAAACGGGCGAAACGATTGAATTGCCGGGGCCCTCTCCCGCCATCTGGCGGCTGAGTGGCCCCGCTTTTGTTGGGAAAATGTTACTTTTCGGCGTTTCGCTGCGAGAAGTGAGACGAAAGCGGATTTCGTAAGAACAAAAAACGCTAAGATAGAGGGCCGGTAAAACATTTTTTTTGACTGGTTGGATCACTTTTTTCAGCCGTTTTTACTGGTATAAGCCTCTAATTTGGTTTGTTTTTTTTAATCGTAGCCAGGGATGGGCTGAATTCTGTACGAGTGCCGTCGGGACTGCGGTTGTAATAAAACTCCAAAATTTGATACTAATCACCTTCGCGCCTGAAAAGCGGGGGCCTGACCATGACAGGAGGTTGAGGTAAAGCCTACTGATTTTCATAACAAAGAGCCCTGGACCTGCACTTTGGTCATGTCTTGTTTCGTCAGAAGTGAGACACTGGGCAGCGATTGTTTATTAACCATCAGGGAATAGTCATGCAGATTGGAATACCGAGAGAGAGTCTCGCCGGTGAGACCCGGGTCGCAGCGACCCCGGCTACCGTCGAGCAGCTGAAAAAGCTCGGCTTCGAGGTCGCCATCGAGACCGGCGCAGGCCTGTCGGCCAGCTTCGATGATGCCGCCTTCGAGGCTGCCGGTGCCAGCGTGGTGCCGAATGTCTGGCAAGCCGACCTTATCTTCAAGGTCAATGCGCCGACCGATGCCGAGATCGCACAAATTAAAGATGGCGCCACTCTGGTGAGCTTCATCTGGCCTGCCCAGAACCCTGAGCTGGTCAAGAAGCTGTCCGAGCGCAACATCAATGTGATGGCGATGGATATGGTGCCGCGGATCTCCCGTGCCCAGTCCCTAGATGCCCTCTCCTCCATGGCCAACATCGGTGGCTATCGCGCCGTGGTTGAAGCTGCGCACCAGTTCGGTCGCTTCTTCACCGGTCAAATCACCGCAGCCGGTAAAGTGCCGCCCGCCAAGGTACTGGTGATCGGTGCCGGTGTGGCCGGTCTGGCTGCCATCGGTACTGCCGGTTCCCTCGGTGCCATCGTGCGTGCGTTCGATACCCGTCTGGAAGTGGCCGAGCAGATCGAATCCATGGGTGGGGAATTCCTCAAGCTGGACTTCGGTGGCGAAGACGGTGCATCCAGCGATGGTTACGCCAAAGTCATGTCCGATGAGTTCATCAAGGCCGAGATGGAGCTGTTCGCCCAGCAGGCCAAAGAGGTGGACATCATCATCACCACCGCCCTGATCCCGGGCAAGCCGGCTCCCAAGCTGATCACCAAAGAGATGGTCGACAGCATGAAGCCGGGCTCCGTCATCGTGGACATGGCCGCTCAGGCTGGCGGCAACTGTGAATACACAGTGCCGGGTGAACTGCATGTCACCGACAACGGCGTCAAGGTGATTGGTTACACCGATCTGCCGGGTCGTCTGCCTGCCCAATCCTCCCAGCTCTACGGTACCAACCTGGTCAACCTGATGAAGCTGATGTGCAAGGAGAAGGACGGCAACGTTGCCATCGACTTCGAAGATGTGGTTCAGCGCAACATGACGGTGATCCAGGCCGGTGAAGTGACCTTCCCGCCGCCCGCTATCTCCGTCTCTGCCGCCCCACAGAAACCGGCCGCCGCCAAACCGGCAGCCAAGAAGGAAGAGGCCAAGCCCTCCAACAAGAAGTTCGTGTTCGGTGCCCTCGGCATCGCCGCCTTCGGCTGGATCGCCTCTGTTGCCCCGGCAGCCTTCCTCTCCCACTTCACCGTATTCATCCTGGCCTGTGTGGTCGGTTACTACGTGGTGTGGAACGTCTCTCACGCCCTGCATACGCCGCTGATGTCGGTCACCAATGCCATCTCCGGCATTATCGTGGTCGGTGCCCTGCTGCAGATCGGGCAAGGGTCGACCTTGGTCACCGCGCTGGCGTTCGTCGCCGTGCTGATTGCCAGTATCAACATCTTCGGCGGCTTCACCGTCACTCAGCGCATGCTGAAGATGTTCCGTAAGGATTAAGGGGGTTTAACGTGTCTCAAGGACTGGTAACAGCATCCTATATCGTTGCCGCCGTGCTCTTCATCCTCAGTCTCGCGGGACTGTCGAAGCAAGAAACGGCCAAGCATGGCAACCTGTTCGGTATCGCGGGTATGGCTATCGCCCTGCTCGCCACCGTATTCAACCCGGAGACCAGTGGCGTTCACTGGATCATTCTGGCCATGGTGATCGGCGGTGCCATCGGCGTGCGTCTGGCGCTCAAGGTCGAAATGACCGAGATGCCCGAGCTGGTGGCCGTGCTGCACAGCTTCGTGGGTATGGCGGCAGTGCTGGTGGGCTTCAACAGCTTCATCGATCTGCACCCCTCTGCACCTGCTGAGGTCGTCGTCTCCGTCGGTTCCAATCTGGATGCCACCCTGGCAGCCGCCCGTGCGGCGTTCGAGCAGGCCAACAGCGTTGCCCAGGTCGAGCACCTGACCGGCGCCATGCTGAACATCCATCTGGTCGAGATCTTCCTGGGCGTCTTCATCGGTGCCGTAACCTTCACCGGTTCCGTGGTTGCCTTCGGCAAACTGCGCGGTCTCATCTCCTCCAAGCCGCTGATGCTGCCGCACCGCCACAAGCTGAACCTGCTGGCCGTGGTCGCCTCGCTGGCGCTGATGGTCTACTTCGTCAACGCGGGCGGCTCTACCTTCGCCCTGCTGGTGATGACCCTGATCGCCTTCGCCTTCGGCTGGCATCTGGTTGCCTCCATCGGTGGCGCCGACATGCCGGTGGTGGTCTCCATGCTGAACTCCTACTCCGGTTGGGCAGCAGCGGCGGCGGGCTTCATGCTCTCCAACGACCTGCTGATCGTCACCGGTGCCCTGGTGGGTTCCTCCGGTGCGATCCTCTCTTACATCATGTGCAAGGCGATGAACCGCTCCTTCATCTCCGTGATCGCCGGTGGCTTCGGCTCCGACGGCGTAGCCTCCACGGCTGATCAGGAGATGGGCGAATACCGCGAAACCAGCGCCGAGGAAGTGGCTGACCTGCTGAAGAACTCCAGCTCCGTCATCATCACCCCGGGCTACGGTATGGCGGTGGCGCAGGCCCAGTATCCGGTGGCTGAAATCACCCAGAAGCTGCGTGATCGCGGCGTCAAGGTGCGCTTCGGTATCCACCCGGTTGCCGGTCGTCTGCCTGGCCACATGAACGTGCTGCTGGCGGAAGCGAAAGTACCGTATGACATCGTTCTGGAAATGGACGAGATCAACGACGACTTCGCCGACACCGACACCGTGCTGGTGATCGGTGCCAACGACACCGTCAACCCGGCCGCGATGGAAGATCCGGGCAGCCCGATTGCCGGTATGCCGGTGCTGGAAGTGTGGAAAGCGCAGAACGTCATCGGCTTCAAGCGTTCCATGAACACTGGCTACGCCGGTGTCCAGAACCCGCTGTTCTTCAAGGAAAATACCCAGATGCTGTTTGGCGATGCCAAGGCCAGTGTCGAGGCAATCCTGAAAGCACTGTAAGTGCCATTCAGAGAGTGAATATCAAGGAGGCTTCGGCCTCCTTTTTTATTGCTCATCCCTTGTATATCCTCAATCCATACGGACCATGAGGGATCTCCATGATGTGGTGTCAGGGTTGGCGAAGGATCGGGTTGTACGGCTGGCTGCTGGCATCTCTTCTCGTCGGTGGTATGGCTATGGCTCATGACAAGCCGACCCTGACCATATTGACAGAACTGTGGCCCCCCTATGTGATGCACAGCGACAAGGGGGAGCTGGTGGGCGCAGATCTCGATCTGGCCTGTACCGTGTTGCGCCAGATGGGTTATCGCACCGAAATCAGGGTGCTGCCCTGGAAGCGGGTTCTGCAGCAGGCTCGTCTCAGGCAGGGGGATGCGGTGCTCGATGTCTTCTTTGAACCTTCCCGCCAGCAGTGGCTCCACTACCCCGAAGAGCCGCTCTCTTACAGCGGTGAAGTGCTCTTCTATCCGACGGTTCGTCCGGTGGATTTCAGGCAGCTCTCCGACCTCAAGGGTCTGAGGATAGGTATTCAGGAAGATTATGCCTACAGCCCCGATTTTCTGACCGATCCCGGGGTGATCCGGATGCCGATGACGGGGGAGGGGAATGCCATCAAACAGCTGCATTTGATGATGGCCGGTCGGCTGGACGGGGTGGTGCTCAACGAGCGGGTCGGTCGCTACTTGCTGCATACCCAGGGGCTGCAGGATCAGGTGAACCACGGCTCGCGCCTGCTGACCGACGACAACCGCAACTTCCTCGCGTTTACCCACAAGCCCGGCCATGACCAGTTGGCGAGGCGCTTCTCGGCCGCCTTGAAACAGTTCAAGCAGACCCCGGCCTACCAGCAGCTGCTGGCCCGCTATCATCTCTAGGTGACTCCATCGTCTGTGCGTTGCATCACAAATTGTCGCGCTTTGTTAAAAGACGGGCATAATGGCGCTAAAAAAGCGATGTTGCGCAACTTAATTTGATTTTATTGATATTAGAATCAAATTAAGTTGATTTGCATGGGGCAGTCATCAGACGGCCACCTCTCTCGCGACGCCTTGGCGACGCGCTCCTGCTTGATGTTGATCCCGTGTCACCCTTTTTTGCCATGCTGTTGCCTGTGGCGATGACAGGCATTGCGCCACCAAGATGAGAATGCACAGATGAAACCACAATGGACCGACTTTATTACCCTGCTCAAGCGTGAAGTGGTGCCGGCCCTGGGCTGTACCGAGCCGATGTCGGTGGCGCTTGCGGCGGCCAACTGCCGCAAGCTGCTTGGGGAGACCCCGACCCGCATCAGCGTCTGGGTCAGTGGCAATCTGTTCAAGAACGGCATGGGGGTCGGAGTACCAGGCACCGGCATGATCGGTCTGCCGGTGGCCGCTGCGGTCGGCATCACAGGGGGCAATCCCGATGCCGGGCTGGAGGTGCTCAAGACCCTCACACCAGAACAGGTGGAAGCGGCCAAGGCGCTGCTGCCGGTGATCAAGGTGGATGTGAAGGATGTACCGGATGTGCTCTACGCCGAGGTTCTGGCCGAAGTGGAGGGCCATAGTGCCCGGGTGGTGATCTGCACCGACCACACCCGTATCATCCTGATGGAGAAGGATGGCGAGGTGCTGATGGCGCAGGCCAGCGCTCCCGGCGTGCAGATCCAGCCGGCCAAATCCGCCAAACCGGCCATGACCCTGCGGGAGATCGTCGATTTTGCATTGGAAGTGCCGCTGGCGGAGATCGACTTTATCCGCGATGCCGCCACCATGAATCAGGCGCTGGCAGATGAAGGGTTGCAGGGTTACGGCCTGAAGATTGGCAAGATCCTCACCGAACAGGTGGAGCGCAAGCTGCTCTCCGATGACCTGATGACCCTGGCTATGCGCCTCTCCTCCGCCGCCTCCGATGCGCGGATGGATGGTGCCATGCTGCCCGCCATGTCCAACTCCGGTTCCGGAAATCAGGGCATTGCCGCCACCATGCCGGTGGTCGCGGCCGCCCGCTTCCTCAAGGCGAGCGACGAGCAGCTGACCCGGGCACTGGTGATGAGCCATCTGGTGGCCATCTACATCAAGACCTATCAGAACAAGCTGTCGGCCCTCTGCGCCGCCAGTACCGCCGCCATGGGTGCCGGTGCCGCCATTACTTGGCTGCTGGGCGGCCAGTATCAGCAGATCAGCCACTGCATCAACAACATGATTGGCGATGTCTCCGGCATCATCTGCGACGGCGCGGGCAGCGCCTGCTCCATGAAGGTCTCCACCTCCACCTCGGTGGCGGTAAAGTCTTCGCTGATGGCCATCAACAACCTGCATGTCCCCCAGAGCGAGGGGATCGTTTCCGATGATGTGGACCAGACCATCGCCAATCTGGGCCGCCTCTCCAAAGAGGGGATGCTGGATACCGACATCGAAATCATCAACATCATGCGAGCGAAACAGCAGAATCAGTGAATCTGTGACAAGGGGGCGATAGACCCCCTTGTTCTTGTCACGACGGCGCAGACCGTCTGACACGGTTGCCAGGGCAAGCATGGCGCTTGCTCTTGTTTCTCGGGCGCAAGCCCGCTTTTTGGGGAGTCATACCATGACATTTAGCGTTATCGGCAATCTGGCCATCGCCGCCATCTTGCTGTTCTTTCTCTACCGGTTACAGGAAAAACATGTGAGCTTCACCCGCCGGGTATTTGCCGGTCTGGGGCTCGGTATTCTGTTCGGCGCCGCGTTGCAACTGCTTTACGGTGCAGGTTCGCCCGTCATTGTTCAGACCATCGACTATCTGGATATTGTGGGTAGCGGCTATGTGAAGCTGCTGCAGATGATCATCATCCCGCTCATCATGGTCTCCATCATCAGCGCTATCTTGAAGCTCAATGGCGGCACTGCGCTGGGCAAGATCAGTGCCATGACCATAGGCGTGCTGATCTTCACCACCGCTATCGCCGCCGGGGCGGGCATCCTGATGTCCAACCTGTTTGGCCTGACCGCTGAAGGGCTCACCTCCGGTGCCGCCGAGAGCGCCAGGGGCGCCGCGCTGCAGACCACCCTCGGCAGCGTCGAGAGCATGTCTTTCGCCAAGATGATGCTTGAGTTTATTCCGGCCAACCCCTTCCTCGACATGACTGGCGCGCGCAAGACCTCCACCATCGCCGTGGTGATCTTCTCCATCTTCATCGGCCTCTCTGCCACCGGCATCGCCCGCAAGAAGCCGGAGATTTTCGCCAGCTTCAGCCACTTCGTGGCCGTGGCCCACGCCATTGTGATGCGGATGGTGACTCTGGTGCTGCGCCTGACCCCGTTCGGCGTACTGGCGCTGATGACCAAGGTGGTCTCCGGTTCCAACTACGCGGATATTCTCAACCTGCTCAGCTTTGTGATGGCCTCTTACGGCGCCATCGCCATCATGTTTGTCGTGCACCTGCTGCTGGTGAGCATGGTCGGCATCAACCCGCTGCGCTTCCTCAAGAAGATCACGCCGGTGCTGGCGTTTGCCTTCACCTCGCGCACCAGTGCGGGCTCCATCCCGATGAACGTGCAGACCCAGACCAAGTCGCTGGGTATTCCTGAGGGGATCGCCAACTTCGCCGCCTCCTTCGGTTCCACCATCGGCCAGAACGGCTGTGCTGGTATCTATCCGGCCATGCTGGCCGTGATGATTGCCCCGACCGTTGGGGTTAACCCGATGGATCCCGGCTTTATCATGACCCTGATCGCCATCATCACCGTCAGCTCCTTCGGGGTGGCCGGGATTGGCGGCGGCGCCACTTTTGCCGCGCTGATCGTGCTCTCCGCGCTGGACTTCCCGGTGGCGCTGGCCGGTCTGCTTATCTCCATCGAGCCGCTGATCGACATGGGCCGTACCGCGCTCAACGTTTCCGGCTCCATCACCGCAGGGACGGTCACCAGCCGCCTGATGGGCGAGACCGACATGCATGTGTTCAACAGCGATCACGAAGTGAGTCTGGACGGCGAAGAGTCCACCGTCTGATTTGCTGTCGGTTGATCTGCCCGTGGAAAGGGGCGACTCTTTCCCGTCATAGACCGCAGGGAGGGCATGCCCTCCCTGCGCCATTGAGAGGAAAAACTATGAGAATTCTGATCATCGGTGGTGAAGCCGCCGGTATGAGTGCGGCGGCCAAGGCGCGCCGTCTGGCCAAAGATGCCGACATCGTGGTGTATGAGGCCTCCGAGGTGATCTCTTTCGGTGCCTGCGGCCTGCCTTACTTCGTCGGTGACGAGTTTCAGGAGCCCGGCTACATGGCCGAGTTCACCCCGGAGCAGTTCGCTGCCAAGGGTATCGAGGTCAAGATTGGCCATCGGGTGCTAAGCGTCGATGCGGCGGCCCAGACTCTGGTGGTGGAGCACAACGGCGACACCTTCACCGATCGCTACGATCGCCTGATGATCGCCACCGGCGCCCGCGAAGTGATGCCACCCATCCCCGGCTTGCAGCAGCAAGGGGTATTCGGTCTGCGCCGGATGGCCGACGGAGTGGCGCTGAAGGCGGCGGTACAAGATAAGAACAATCGCCGCGCCGTGGTGATCGGCTCAGGCTTTATCGGGCTGGAGGTGGTCGAGGCGCTGGTGCATCAGGGCAAAGAGGTGCGTCTCATCGAGCTGGCGGATCGGGTCATCCCCGATGCGTTTGATGGCGAGATCACCCAGCATATCGAAACAGAACTGCGCGAGCAGGGAGTCTCCCTCCATCTTGGCGAGCGGGTTGAAGCGCTGCTGGGGGATGGCCGGGTGACCGGCGTGCGAACCAGCCAGGGCGAGTACGAGGCCGATATCGTGGTGGTCTGCACCGGGGTCAAGCCCAACACCGAGTTTCTGGCCGATACCGGCATCGAGCGACTCGGCAACGGCGCCATCAAGGTGGATCGTCAGGGGCGCAGCTCGCTGGCCAACGTCTGGTCGGCCGGTGACTGTGCCAGCGTCTGGCACAGCGTGAAGCAGCAGCAGGTCTATGTACCGCTCGCCACCATTGCCAACAAGCTGGGTCGTATGGTGGGTGAAAACCTGGCCGGGGCCGAGCAGACGTTCCCGGGCACCCTCGGCTCTGCCGCGCTCAAGGTGTTGGGGCTGGAGGCGGGCCGTACCGGTCTTTCCGAGCAGGAAGCCAAGGCGATGGGCATCGACTATCGCACTGTGGTGATCAAGGACAAGTGCCACACCAACTACTGCCCGGGTCAGTCCGACATTCACGTCAAACTGGTCTATGAGGCGGGCAGCAAGCGGCTGCTGGGCGGCCAGATCCTCGGTCGCAAGGGGGCGGTCCACCGCATCGACGCGCTGGCAGTGGCCATCACCATGGGGGTGACCACCGAGCAGCTCGGCATGCTGGACTTTGCCTACGCGCCCCCCTTCTCCCGCACCTGGGATGCCCTGAACGTGGCGGGTAACGTCGCCAAATAAAGGGGGGGCAGGCCAACCTGACAGTGGCAAGAGGCGGCACAGGGTGCCGCCTCATTTTTCGCTTAACCTTGCCCTTTGTCAGGAACCGGCAGGGGGCATCTGCCGCTCCGGCTTTCCTGCCGCAGGTTTGCTGCCGACCAGCACTGCGCCGAAGAAGATAAGCGCAACGCCTACCGCCTTGCTTGCCACCAGCGGTTCGGCAAAGGCCGGCATGCTCACCGCCAGCAGATAGACCAGCCCGTAACTGGTGCTGAGCAGCGGGTAGGCGATATTGAGCGGCGTTGAGTGCAGCGCCGCCAGCCAGCAGAGCAGCGACAGCCCGTAGCAGAGGATGCCGATGGCGATGGTGAGGAGCGGCAGGGGGTGAGCCAGCATCACGGCGGGATCGGCCTGCCACTCAGGGAGGCTGATTGCCCCCCACTTCATGCAGAGTTGCGCCACCGTCACCAGCACTATGCTGCCCAGTACGTAGAGATAACCCTTCATAGCAGACCTCCCAACAACAGGGCGCCGACGATGATGGCGGCAGCCCCCAGCCAGTTGCGGTTGCTCACCGGCTCGCGGAAAAAGAGGCGCGAGCCGAGCATCACCAGCACCAGATTGAGGCTGAGCATGGGGTAGGCCATGCTCAGTGGCAGCCGCTGTAGCAGGTAGATCCAGAGCAGCATACCGCTGCCAAGGGCTGCAACGCTCCCCAGCAACCAGGGGGAAGCGAGCTTCTGCCAGTGGTCGTGCGGTGTGCGTTGCCAGCTGATGACCGCCTGCTTTTGCAGCATCTGTCCCGCACTGGTGAGGAGGCTGACCAGCAGGAGGAGCAGGATATCCATCAGCGACTCCCGTGGTAGACGAGCAGAGTGAAGCGGTGACTGCGGATAGTCTGGTCTGCCGGAGGCAGCGCAGCGATCTCCTCGTCATCATTGGTGCGCAGCAACAGGGCTACCTGCCCCTTCTTGCGTGCCTGTGCCAGCCAGTTCGGGAACTCCTCTTGCGTGATGTAGCGCCCCTTGCCATCGGGATAGTCAAGGCCATATCTCAGCTCACCCATGCTATCGAGCAGGTTGACCTCGCTGCGTTTGGTCTCCCAGGCGATGGAGGAGGCGGTACCCACCTCGTTGGCCAGCAGGGTGTGGGACTCCATCAGGATCTCCCGGTTGGCCTTGATGAAGTGCTCCGGCAGTTTGGAGTCCACCAGCGATAACGGCAGCGCCAGCGGCAGGGCGATGGCCAGCACCATGGGACAGAATGCACTCAGCTGCCAGCTACGGGCGGGGGCTACCAGCTGGATAAAGCCAAGCAGCGACCAGCCGACGAAGATGACCATGGCGATGGCCAGCTTGCCCATCTCGTGGCGGCCGTAGACCGCATGTTGCGGCGAGAAGGCCAGTACCGCCAGCACTCCCACGCAGATCAGGCCAAACAGGCCGTTGATCCAGGCGTTGAGGCGAAATGGCTGATCCCGTCCCTCCTTCAGGGCATTGACCGCGCTGTTGGCGAGCAGGATGGCCAGCGGGGCGAAGCAGGGCAGAATATAGGTGAGCAGCTTGCCCTTGGCGATGCTGAAGAAGATGAAGGGCAGTACCAGCCAGGCCAGCAAATAGAGAGTCTGCGGACCTACCTTGCGCTCCTGCCACCCTTGTCGCAATGCTCCCGGCAGTAGTCCCAGCCAGGGCAGGGTGCCGAGCAGTCCCATCGGCAGGTAGTACCAGAAGGGGGATTTGTGTTGGGCATCTTCCGAGGCGAAACGCTGGATGTGCTCAATCCAGAAGAAGTAGTGCCAGTAGTCCGGCTCCCGCTGATGAATGGCGATGGTCCAGGGGGCGGCCAGCAGGGCGGCGCTCAGGATGGCCAGCGGCCCGAAGCGCACCAGCTCGAGCAGGCGTCCCCGGGTCAGCATATATGGGACCAGCACGATCACCGGTACCGCCAGCGCGATGAACCCCTTCGTGAGAAAGCCCATGCCGCAGGCGAGACCAAATAGCAGATAGCCCGCCATCCTGCGACCGGGTGGCCCCTCCTGCCGGATGAGGTAGAAGCTCACCATGGCGGCGTTGAGCCAGAGGGTCACCATGGCATCCAGCACACTGTAGGTGCCGATGCCGTAGACAATCAGGGTCGAGAGATAGATCAGGCTGGCGAACCACGCCTTGCGCCGGCACTGCCAGAGCTGGAGGGTAAACCAGAAGACCAGCAACGCGCTCAGCCCAGTCGAGGCGGCCGAGGCGAAGCGGACGGCAAAGTTGCTCTCGCCGAACATCAGCTGGCTGAGGCTGTTGAACCAGTAACCGGCGATGGGTTTCTCGAAGTAGCGCAGGCCGAGGAAGTGGGGCACCACCCAGTCACCCGTGGTGACCATCTCCCGGCTGATTTCGGCGTAACGGTTTTCGTCCGGGCTCCACAGCATCCGCTGGTTGAGCGGCAGCAGGTAAAAGAGCAGAAAGAAAAGGGGCAGGGCCCATCGGGTCATCTTCATGAGATCCTCGGTTGCAATCTGGTGAGCGGGTTCATGGGGCTGCTTTGCAGCCGAGCCACCCTTCGCGTCCCGGCAGGGTGCCGCGCAGCAGATGACCGGTCGGCAGTTGAGTCGGGTCGGACGGGAGCAGCTCGCCAAGGGGGACGAAACGGATGCCGCGCGCTTTGGCCTCGCCGAGCAGGGCATCGAACTGATCCGCCATGACGATCCCCTCCACTTCGGCGTGGATGGTGTAGACATGGGGTCCCGGTTGCGGTGTCGCGCTCAGCTGCTCCAGCAGGAAATGGTTGAAACCGTCGACCGTCACCTGATGCCCCACCACCTCGTCGAAGGTGGGCAGGTTGACCGGGATCTGCGGGGTGCCGGGCCGTCCATCCTCCAGAATGGGGCGGAACAGGCCGCAGCCGCGGCAGTCGCTGTTGTAGCGAAAGCCGAACTGCTCCTTGGCTTGGGTGGTGAGCGGATCGGCCCGCCAGCCGGCGGCGGCGGAGCAATCCACCGCGCGCCCCAGGATCTCGCTCAGGGCATCGACTCCGAGCCGGGTCTGGCGGATCAGTTCGGCTTCGTCCCAGCGACCGGTATTGGCCTGCCAGCCGTGGTGATCCCAGGCATGCAGCCCCACCTCATGGTGCGCCTTATCGGTGTCGCGCATCAGGGAACCCAGCTCTCTGCCGATGGACTTGCCGGGCCAGGCGGTGCCAGCCAGCAGGATATCGAGCCCATAGAGGGATGCGGCGTTGGAACGCAGCATCTTGAGCAGGAAGCGGGGTTTTAGCAGGCGCCACAGGTGGCGCCCCATGTTGTCGGGACCGACCGAGAAGAAGAAACTTCCCTTCACCTGATGCCGGTCGAGCAGCTGCAGCAGGCGGGGCACCCCGTCACGGGTCCCCCTGAAGGTATCGACGTCGATCCGCAGACCCACCTCAATCATGTTCGACTCCCGTTGTGACAGCCCCTTGCAGAAAGAAGTCCAGCGTCTTGCCGATGGTCTCCTCCATCTCGATGGTCGGTTCCCAATTGATCAGCTTGCGGGCATTGCGGATGCTCGGACGACGGTGGGAGACATCCTGATAGCCGTCGCCGTAGAAGGACTTGCTCTCCACCAGATTGAAGCCGGCAAATGGCGGGAAGTGGTCGCGCAGCGGGTGAGCATCGAACTTGGCGAGCAGTACCTCCGCCATCTCGCGAATGCTCGCCTCGTTATCCGGGTTGCCGATGTTGATGATCTGGCCGTTGCAGCGATCGCCCTTGTTCTCGACGATGCGGAACAGGGCTTCGATGCCATCCTCGATATCGGTAAAGCAGCGCTTCTGGGCGCCGCCATCCACCAGCTGGATCGGGGTACCGTCCACCAGATTGAGAATGAGCTGGGTAATGGCGCGAGAGCTGCCGATGCGGGCGGAGTCCAGACTGTCGAGGCGCGGCCCCATCCAGTTGAAGGGGCGGAACAGGGTGAAGTTGAGCCCCTCTTTCTTGCCGTAGGCCCAGATGACCCGATCCAGCAGCTGCTTGGAGACGGAGTAGATCCAGCGCTGCTTGTTGATGGGGCCGACGATGAGGCGGGATTCATCCTCGTCGAAGCTGTGATCGTCACACATCCCGTATACCTCGGAGGTGGAGGGGAAGATGATGCGCTTGTTGTACTTGACGCAGTAGCGGACGATCTTGAGGTTCTCCTCGAAATCGAGCTCGAACACCCGCAGCGGGTTGCGGGTGTACTCGATGGGGGTGGCGATGGCCACCAGCGGCAAGATCACGTCGCACTTCTTGATGTGATACTCGATCCACTCGGTATGAATGCTGATGTCCCCCTCCACGAAGTGGAAGTTGGGGTGGCCGATGAAGCGATCCACGGCGCTGGAGCCGATGTCGAGGCCATACACTTCGTAGCCGCCATCCTTGAGCAGACGCTCGGTGAGGTGGTTGCCGATAAAGCCGTTGACGCCGAGGATCAGCACCCGGGTCAGGCGCGCCTTGCGCAGGGCATTGCTCGCCTTGGCGCCGATCTTCATTCCTTCGACCAGCCCCAGTTCGCGGGCAAGTTGGGCACCGCGTACATAGAGCCCCCCTTCGGCCTGACCGGCCAGGATCTCCAGCACTCCTTCACCACAGGCCACGCGCAGCGGGTCGTGGGAGAGAATGGTGCCCGGCTGCTGGTTACTCTGGAGCGCCAGCGGCCGCGCCTTCCAGACCGTCAGCTTGCGATCGCCGGCAAAGCTGAAGGCGCCCGGGTAGGGCTGGGTGACGGCGCGTACCAGGTTGTAGAGATCGCTGGCGGGCTTATCCCAGCGCAGCTCGCCATCGGCCGGGGTACGGCGACCATAGTAGCTCGCCTTGCTCTCGTCCTGCGGGGTGAAGGTGGCGTCCCCGCGCTTGAGTTTGACCAGCTCCCCTTCGAGCAGGGCGCGGGCAGCCTGGCGCATCTTGCCATGCAGGGTGAGTGCGGTGTCATCGTGGGCAATGGTTACTGCCTGCCGGGCAAGGATATCGCCGGCATCGGCACGGGCCGTCATCCGGTGCAGGGTCATGCCGGTCTCGGTCTCGCCGTTGACCAGACACCAGTTGATGGGGGCGCGGCCGCGATAGGCTGGCAGCAGGGAGCCGTGCAGGTTGAAGGCCCCGACGGTTGGGATATCGAGGATCTCCTGCTTGAGCATGTTGCGGTAGTAGAAGGAGAAGATGGCCTCCGGTGCCAGCTCGCGAATGCGCTCAATCCAGAGCGGATGGTTCACATCTTCGGGAGAGAAGACCGGCAGGTCGTGATCGGCACAGAGTTGGGCGACCGAGTCGAAGAAGCGGTTCTCGCCCGGATCGTCGGCATGGGTAAAGACCGCCTGGATCTGGTAGCCGGCCTGAAGCAGGGACTCGATACCGGTGCAGCCGATATCGTGATAGGCAAAGACGACAACGTTCATGATTGAGTTTCCTGTTGCGAAGCATCCGGGGTGGAGCGAACGATTTGGTGAATGAAGTAGCGGGGACGGGCGCGCACATCGGTATACATTCGGCCTATGTACTCACCCAGCAGTCCCATCCCGATCAGCTGTACGCCGACAAAGGTGAAGAGAATGGCAAACAGGGTGAAGACGCCATCTGCTGCCCAGTCGGCACCCAGTAACAGGCGCAGCAGCAGCAGCAGGATCGAGAAGATGAAGCCGATCCCCGCCACCACGCTGCCGACGATGCTGAGCAGGCGTAGCGGGGCCGTGGTCATGCAGGTGACCAGGTCGTACATCAGGTTGATAAGGTGCATCAGGCCGTATTTGGATTCGCCGTGGGCCCGCTCGGCGTGGCCCACCTCCAGCTCTGTGGTACGGCGGGCAAAGCTGTTGGCTAGGATGGGGATGAAGGTGCTGCGCTCCTGACAGCAGAGCATGGCGTCGATGATGTGGCGGCGATAGGCGCGCAGCATGCAGCCGTAGTCGCTCATCTGGACGCCGGTCGCCTTTTGTACCGACTTGTTGATAAAGCGCGAGGCTGTCTTGCGAAACCATGAATCCTGCCGGTTGCGGCGGATGGTGCCGACCACGTCATACCCTTCCATAGCGGTGGCGACCAGCCGCGGGATCTCTTCCGGCGGGTTCTGCAGATCGGCATCCAGGGTGATCACCAGATCCCCTGTTGCCGTCTCGAAGCCGGCCATGATGGCGGCATGCTGGCCATAGTTGCGGTTGAGCAGCACGGCGACCAGCTTGCTCCCTTCGCGATTGGCGGCTTCGCTGATGATGGTGGCGGATCGGTCGTTGCTGCCGTCGTCGATCAGGATCACTTCGTAATCCTGGCTCAGCAGCCCGCAGGTGTCGGTCACCCGTTGCAGCAGTTCCGGCAGGCTCGCCTCCTCGTTGTAGACGGGGATGATGACTGAGACCCGTTTGATGTCGTTATGGTTCACGTATTGTTACTCCAGTATGTCGGTCAGGGCTGCCACAACCCGATCCACGTCGGAGAGCGTCATGTCGGGGAAGAGGGGCAGGGTGCAGAGCCGTGACGAGTTCCACTCTGTGTTGGGTAGCGAAAGATCCGGATAGCGCTCCCGGTAGTACTTCTGGGTGTGGGCGGCGCGAAAATGCAGGCCACTGCCGATGCCTCGCTCCTGCAGCGCCTGCATCAGCTGATCGCGATCGAGGCCGCACTGCTCGGGGTCGACCCGCACCATGAAGAGGTGCCAGGCATGCAGATGGGGGTAGGTGGGGATGGCCAGCGGTGCCAGCGGCAGGTTGGCCAGACGTTCATGGTAGCGAGACACCAGTTCGACCCGCTTGGCATTGAGCTCGGGCAGGCGGGCCAGCTGCACCAGGGCGATGGCGGCGTTGATGTCGGCCAGGTTGTATTTGAAGCCCGGCATGATCACCTCCGCCTGCGGCTTGCGTCCCTGCGTCATGCGGTCGAAGGCATCGACTCCCAGGCCGTGAAATTTCAGCATGCGAGCCTTGTCGGCCAGCGCCTGGTCATCGGTCACCAGCATTCCTCCCTCGGCACAGGTAAGATTTTTGATGGCGTGGAAAGAGAAGATGGCGGTGCCGGTTTCCCCGACCCAGCGCGCGCGATAGCGGGTGCCGACTGCATGGGCGGCATCTTCGATGACTGGAATATCGTGCTGGCGACCCAGGGCGAGGATGGGGTCGAGGTCGACCGGTGCCCCTGCGTAGTGGACCGGGATGATGGCCCGGGTGTTGGGGGTGATGAGCGGCGCTATCTGGTCGGCGCTGACCATCAGAGTATCCCTGTCCACATCGACAAAGACCGGGGTGGCCCCCAGCAGGGTGATGATGTTGATGGTGGAGACCCAGGTCTGGGAGGGGGTAATCACCTCGTCACCCGGGCCAATCCCCAGCGCCATCAGGGTGACATGCATGCCCGCGGTCGCGGAGCAGAGCGCAACAGCATGCTGGCAGCCAAAGGTCTCGCAGAAACGCTGCTCCAGCTCATGATTTTTCGGGCCCGTGGTGATCCATCCCGATTGCAACACCTCGCTGACGGCACGGATCTCGGCCTCGCCCATGGCAGGCTTTGAGAATGGCAGAAAGTCTTTCATACGACTCCGGTCTTAATGTCGCAAAAAATAAAATGACGATGAAAATCTGCATTGCTGATTTTCACTGGAAATATGCTTGGGGAAAGTGTCGAGATTGCTCGATATATTTTGAAAGTAGCTGAATAACGAGTTTTTATTCAAGCGCACAGCAACACTTGGTAACAATTGCTGCCGTTTTGATGGCGTGGCTTAATACGGAAATATCTCGTAACAAAAAATCGCTTGGCTTTATTTTAGGTTGGTGTTTAGCCACTTTTTTGACTGTCGCCACCTAAATCATCTGCTATTGCTCAACAGGTTGGGTGTCATTCAGAATTGACATTGCTTGTTACAAATTGCCCGTAGTGCAATTGAGTAAAGGATGTAAAGTTTCCATCATTACGCATTATGGAAAAATCGTTATGAATATCACAGTGTTTGGCAGTGGCTATGTCGGACTGGTACAGGCAATTGTATTGGCAGATGTAGGGCACCAGGTTGTTTGTATCGATCTCGATGCAGATAAAATAAATAGATTATCCCATGGCGAATTACCAATATATGAGCCGGGACTGGATGTGTTATTACACCAGACATTGCAAAATGGCTCGCTGACATTCACCACGGATATTCCCATGGCGGTTACCCATGGTGACGTGCAATTTATCGCCGTCGGTACGCCCCCTGATGAGGATGGTTCGGCCGATCTGAGCGCCGTCAGGGCGGTGGCGAGATCGATTGCCCAGCATCGCGCAGATGAGGTGATCATCGTCAACAAATCCACCGTGCCGGTTGGTACGGCAGACAAGGTGTTTTACTGGGTCAGGGAGCAGCAGGCCGAACTTGGCAAGCAGTTTGAATTCGATGTGGTCTCCAATCCGGAATTTCTGAAAGAGGGGGCGGCCGTCAGGGATTGCCAGCGCCCGGATCGCATTGTTATCGGCACCGGCAAGGAGCGTTCCAGAGCCGTGATGCGCGAGTTGTATGAGCCATTTAATCGCAATCACGACCGCATTCTGTTTATGGATGTTCGCAGTGCCGAGCTGACCAAGTACGCCGCCAACTGCATGCTGGCCACCAAGATCAGCTTTATCAACGAGATGGCCGGGCTGGCCGAGCGGGTCGGTGCCGATATCGAGCTGGTGCGGCAGGGGATTGGTGCCGACCAGCGCATCGGCTACCAGTTTATCTATCCCGGTTGTGGTTATGGCGGATCCTGTTTCCCCAAGGATGTGAGGGCATTTCTGGCGACTGCAGCGGCCCTCGACTACGACACGCCGCTTATTCGTGCGGTGGAGCGGGTCAACGAGCGGCAGAAGTTCAAGCTCTTCGACACCCTGGCCTGCCACTTTCACGAGCGAGGCGAGTCGCTGGCGGGCAAGACCATCGCCATCTGGGGACTCGCCTTCAAGCCCAATACGGATGACATGCGCGAAGCGCCGAGCCGGGTGTTGATGGAGGCGCTCTGGCAGGAGGGGGCCCGGGTGCAGGCCTTCGATCCGGTGGCGATGAAGGAGGCACAGCGTATCTATGGTTGCCAGCCCGAGCTGTCGCTGATGGGGACCAGGGAGGCAGCGCTGGCGGGGGCGGATGCGTTGGTCATCTGTACCGAGTGGAACGAGTTCAAGGCGCCCGATTTTGCCCAGATCAGGAAGATGCTGGCGCACCCCCTCATCGTCGATGGTCGCAATCTCTACGATCCGCTCAAGATGAAGGGGCTGGGCTTTTCCTACTATGCCATCGGGCGTGGGGAGACCATTACAGAAGGTATGAGCCATGCAGAGTGCTGATATTTCGGAGCGCACGCTCTGCTGGATGTTGCTGCTGGTTACGCTGGTGCTGCTGTCTGGCCAGTTTGACCATCAGCTCTGGACCCCTGACGAGCCGCGTGAGGCAGCCATTGCACTCGAGATGTACCGCAATGGCGATTGGGTGGTACCGACCCTTGGCGGGCACAGCTTTATCGAGAAGCCGCCGCTCTTCTATATGGCCGCTCTGCCGTTTCTTGATGGGTTTGAATCCTGGCTGGGGGGGACCAATAGCCTGCGGTTGGCGGGCGTGGTCTGGGCGGCGGGTATGCTGCTCTTTACCGGCCTGCTGGCCTATCGCCTGCTTGGCAATAGATCGGCCGCGATCTGGTCGGTGATCGCACTGGGCACCATGGAAGGATTTATCATCAACACGCACTGGATTAGAACGGACAGTGCGCTTGCCTTCTTTGTCATATTTACCCTTTGGGCATTTTCAGAATATTACCTTGTAAGCCGTCGGTGGATGGCGATACTGGCCGGAATAGGGTTGGCGGGCTGTTTTATGGCAAAAGGTCCTATTGGGCCACTGACAGTTTTTTTTGGCTGGTCCCCGCTATTCTTCTTCGCTGCAAGATGTGCCGCCATCGACAAAAAACTGCCAGGATTTATCTGGCAGCATCTGCTGATGCTGCTCTGTTTTATATTGCCAGTGGCAGCGTGGATTCGTGAATTAATTAATCATGTCGATGGCGATGCTTTATGGAATGAGTGGTTCTGGCAGAATCAGGTAGGCCGCCTGACAGGCACCTCGACCGAACTCGGCCACATCAAGAAAGGGGCATATCTTTATTATTTATGGGGGATGGCTGAATATACCATCCCCTGGTTGCCATTCATTTTCTATTGGGGTTGGCAAACCATCAAACAGCGACGCTGGAGTCGTGAGAGGTTATTTCTGTTGTGCTGGGCAGTGGGCACCCTTTTGCTGTTAACCCTCTCATCCACCAAGCGCACCCTCTATCTTTTTCCGTTGTTGCCGGTATTTGCCATCATGCTGGGTCAGGTCAGCCTGAACTGGCCGGGATGGACGGCTCGCTATGGTCGGGGATGGCTCTGTTTCATGCTGCTGTTCTGTGTCGTGGTCATAGGGCTACCTCTGCTGGGCCCTTCACTACCGGTGGCCAGTCATGTTCCGGCAGACGTGCTACAGGTCGCCAGCAAGCTGGGGTGGCGTTATATCCCCGCCAGTATGCTCTTCGTGATTGCGCTGGCGCTGTTGTTGCGGCGCAAGGAGGTGCATGGCGCTACTCATGTTGCCAGCTCGGTGGCCATCATGTTTCTGCTCACCTTTACACTGGTTTACCCCTTGATCGATGCCGCCAAGGGAGTATCGGGAAAGATGGCCCGGTTGCTTGAGGGAATACCGCTCGAGAAGCGGGATCGCATCGCCGGCTGGCAATTGGGGGAGACGGAGCTTGGTCTGCTCTCTGCCTATGAGCAGATGCAGGTAATGAATCTGGACAGGGAGAAAGTGAGGGATGTGGTTGCCTGTCGTGATGCCCGGTTTGATGCCGTGTTGGTCAATGGTACGGCCGGGGAGAGGGTCAAGCTGCTGGAGGGGATTCCCTATCAGTTGCTGGCCCAGACCGCTCTGCGCTCGGACAAGGGGCAACTACTGACTCTGGTGACAGGATTACGGTGCCATTAAGCCATCTATTCCCATTCAGGGGCACTGTATGAGGCAATATGGCCGTGTGGTGACGGTTCCGCTCTTCCCGGCCTAGCGTCGGGCTGACAGCGGGTTTGCAACCCTTGGTGATAAGCGAACTTCACGATGCGGCCATCTCGCAGGTGGCTAATGAATGGGATAGATGGGGTGTGAGGGGCCGCGACCGCTATGGGTTGCAGGAACTTCACCCAGCCGGATTGGTGGATTGCAAAGATAAAAAAACCGATGCCTTGGCATCGGTTTTTTTATTACCGGTTTATCCGTATCACTCAGCCACGGCCGAGGCGGTTCTCCGGGTAGTTCTTGGCCAGCACTTCGCGGGCATGCTTGGCCAGCTGCGGCATCTTCAGGGCGTCGTAAGACTCGACCATGATCTCCAGTGCCTTCTCGGTTTCGGCTGTGTCGGGGTAGGTCTCGACAATCAGCTTGGCCCGGTTGGCGGCCGCGACCAGTGCATCACGCTTCACGTAATACTCGGCCACGCTCAGGTCATATCGGGCCAGACGATTCTTCAGGCCAATCATGCGAGCGCGGGCATCGGCGGCATAGACGCTGTTGGGGTAGTTTTGCAGCAGGGTCTTGAAATCCTGGAATGCCTGACGGGCATAAGCCGGGTCTTTATCGTCACGACCGATACCGAACAGGCTCTGGAAGAAGTTGTAATCCGCCGCCATGTTGGTCAGGCCGCGCATATAGAATACGTAATCGATATTTTTATGCGCCGGATTGAGGCGGATAAAACGGTCGATATTGGCGATCGCCTGAGCGGTATCATCCTGCTTGTAGTAGGCATAGATGAGGTCAAGCTGTACCTGGTTAGAGTAGGCGCCGAACGGGTAGCGAGAGTCCAAAGCCTCAAGTAATTCAGTGGCTTGCACGTAATTGCCAACGTCCAGTTTGAGGCGTGCTTTCTGGTACAGGGTCTCCGGCGGTTCGTCGGGTACCTTGGGTTTGGTGCTGGAACAGCCTGTGATCAAGGTAGCGACCAAGGCGAGCGACATCAGCAGGTGAGACTTCTTTCCCATCAACAACATCCGGTCCATTTCCACGAAATTGGCAAAGTATCCGTTATGCTTGGCTAAAAGAAAAGCTAGAATACCCGGATTATTTCGAATTGATACCCCCCGCTCAAGAGACCATACATGAGCCAGCATATTGAACTGACAGGCGAATTCCAGGATCACCAATTCGGGCAGCGACTCGACCAGGCCCTGGCCGAATTGTTTCCAGACTACTCCCGCACCCGCATCAAGGAGTGGATTTTACAGGACAGAGTGACCCTGGACGGTCAGGTTGCCAACACCCCGCGCGAGAAGATTTTGGCCGGGCAGCAGGTGCATGTGAATGTCGAGCTGGAAGATGATACTCGCTGGGATGCCCAGGATATCGAGCTCAACATCGTTTATGAAGATGAACACATTCTGGTGATCGACAAACCAGCCGGTCTGGTGGTTCACCCGGGCGCAGGCACGCCGGATGGCACCATCCTCAACGCCCTGCTGCACCGCTACCCCGGCATTGCCGAGGTACCCCGCGCCGGTATCGTGCATCGTCTGGATAAAGACACCACAGGTTTGATGGTGGTTGCCAAAACCGTACCCGCCCAGACCCATCTGGTGGAAGCGTTGCAGGCGCGCCAGATCACCCGTGAGTACGAAGCGATCGCCATCGGTCACATGACCGCAGGTGGTACGGTTGATGCGCCCATAGGCCGTCACCCGACCCAGCGTACCCATATGGCCGTGGTGCCCAATGGCCGCCCCTCTGTGACCCACTACCGGGTGCACGAGAAGTTCCGTGGCCACACCCGTCTGCGTCTGCGTCTGGAAACCGGCCGTACCCACCAGATCCGTGTCCACATGGCGCACATCAAACACCCGCTGGTGGGGGATCCCGCCTACGGTGGCCGTCTGCGCCCGCTGCGCAACGCGACCCCCGAGCTGACCGAGGCGCTGCGCAACTTCCATCGTCAGGCGCTGCACGCCACCATGCTGCAGCTGGCTCATCCCATCACGGGTGAAGTGATGCAGTGGCACTCCCCCACGCCGCAAGACATGGTGGCGCTGATGGAGGTGCTGCGTGCCGACACCCTCGCCAATCCGGATGAATTGGTCTGGAAATAGTGGCTTGATTGAGGCACTGCACTCCTGAATAGCCCTCGCCAACCTGGACGAGCTGGTCTGGAAAGGGTGATGAATCTGGCGGTATTGCGACAACTTCTGCCGTAACCCGCCGATACAGCGCGTAGCACACAGAACCTTGAAACGGGGCGTCTTGACTGGTTGCAGCCAAGCGCCCCGTTTCCATTTGAACGATAGAGCGTGAAGGAGTGAGCAATGAAATGGCTTGAACCCGACTGGCCGGCACCAGCGTGCGTCCGTGCCCTTTCGACCACCCGGGATGGCGGAGTAAGTGAAGGGGTCTTTACCGGCCTCAATCTGGGGGCCCACGTGGGTGACGAACCGGTGCGAGTCGAGGCCAATCGGGCCCGGCTGCAGCAGGCGGCTGCCATCCCGGGGCCCCTCAACTGGCTTAATCAGGTGCACGGCACCGTGGTTCATCAGGTCAGCAGCCATTATCAGCAGGCGCCGGATGCTGATGCTGCCTGCGCCCATGAGGCGGAGCAGGCCTGCATCGTGATGACTGCTGACTGTCTGCCGGTGTTGTTCTGCGATCGGGCCGGTACCGTAGTGGCTGCCGCCCACGCGGGCTGGCGTGGACTGAAAGAGGGCGTGCTGGAGGCGAGTATCGCTGCCATGGGTTGCGAGCCGGGTGAGATCCTGGCCTGGCTTGGCCCAGCCATCGGCCCCACAGCGTTTGAAGTGGGTGGCGAGGTGCGCGAAGCCTTTATGGCTGAGCAGGCTGAAGCAGAAGCGGCGTTCGTCCCTTCGTCCAACGATGGCAAATGGTTGGCGGATATCTACCAGCTGGCGCGGTTGCGCCTCGCCCGCGCCGGTGTCACCGCCGTCTATGGCGGCGAATACTGCACCTTCAGCGATAGCGAGCAGTTCTACTCTTATCGTCGCGACGGCCAGACCGGCCGTATGGCCTCCCTCATCTGGTTGGCCCGCTAAGCAATCACCCGCCAACTAATACCCCGTCTCTCTCAAGAACAGATCCGTATGAGAGAGGCGGGGATCCTGCCCTCTCCCCGCTTTGCAGAAAAAATAACCAGCCCATGCCCTTGAAATAGCCCGTACGGGCCTCATCTTTCATCTCAGAAAGTTATGTTGTTTGCCGCGCAAGCGGCGTCTGCCTGTTTGAAGGGGGAGTGCAATGCGCCTCGATCGCCTTACCAGCAAATTCCAGATTGCTATTTCCGATGCCCAGTCTCTTGCGCTGGGTCGTGACCACCAATTCATCGAACCCGTTCACCTGATGACCGCGTTGGTCAATCAGGATGGCGGCTCCATCCGTCCGTTGCTCACCCTGACCGGGATGGATATCAACGCCCTGCGCTCCCGTCTCGGTGAGGAGCTGGATCGCCTGCCGCGCGTCAGCGGCGTGGAAGGGGACGTGCAGCTCTCCAACGGCCTCGGCCGCCTGCTCAACGTCTGCGACAAACTGGCCCAGCAGCGCAAGGATCAGTTCATCTCCTCCGAACTGTTCGTGCTGGCTGCCCTCGACGACAAGGGAACGCTGGGCGAGCTGTTGCGCGCTCAGGGGCTGACCAAGGAAAAACTCGAAGCGGCCATCGACAAGGTGCGTGGCGGCAAGAAGGTGGAAGATGCCAACGCCGAGGAGAACCGTCAGGCGCTGGAGAAGTACACCATCGATCTGACCGAGCGGGCCGAACTCGGCAAGCTCGACCCGGTGATCGGCCGTGATGATGAGATCCGCCGTACCATTCAGGTGCTGCAACGCCGCACCAAGAACAACCCTGTGTTGATCGGTGCTCCCGGTGTCGGTAAAACCGCCATCGTCGAGGGGTTGGCCCAGCGCATCATCAACGGCGAAGTGCCGGAAGGGCTCAAAAACAAGCGGGTGCTGTCGCTGGACATGGGGGCGCTAGTAGCGGGGGCCAAGTATCGCGGTGAGTTTGAAGAGCGGCTCAAGGCCGTGCTGACCGATCTCGCCAAGGAGGAGGGCAACGTCATCCTCTTTATCGACGAGCTGCACACCATGGTCGGCGCCGGCAAGGGCGAAGGGGCAATGGACGCGGGCAACATGCTCAAACCTGCGCTGGCCCGTGGCGACCTGCACTGCGTCGGCGCCACCACCCTGGATGAGTACCGTCAGTACATCGAGAAGGATGCCGCGCTGGAGCGCCGTTTCCAGAAGGTGCTGGTGGAAGAGCCGAGCGTGGAGGACACCATCGCCATCCTGCGCGGCCTGAAAGAGCGTTACGAGCTGCACCACCATGTGCAGATCACCGACCCCGCGATTGTGGCGGCGGCCCAGCTGTCGCACCGCTACATTGCGGATCGTCAGTTGCCGGACAAGGCCATCGACCTTATCGACGAGGCGGCAGCCAGCATCCGGTTGCAGATCGACTCCAAGCCGGAGGCGCTCGATCGTCTCGAGCGGCGCATCATCCAGCTCAAGCTGGAGCAGCAGGCGCTGATGAAGGAGGACGATGACGCCAGCCGCAAGCGTCTGGAGCTGATCAATCAGGAGATTGGCGAGAAGGATCGGGAATACAACGAGCTGGACGAGGTATGGAAGGCCGAGAAGGCCGCCCTCGCCGGCACCCAGCATATCAAGGCTGCGCTGGAGCAGGCCCGTCAGGATCTCGATGTGGCGCGCCGGGCAGGCGACCTGGGTCGGATGTCCGAGCTGCAATATGGCCGCATTCCGGAGCTGGAGAAACAGCTGGATCTCGCCACTCAGGCCGAGATGCAGGAGACCAGTCTGCTGCGCAACCGCGTCACCGACGTGGAGATTGCAGACGTCTTGGCCCGCTGGACCGGTATTCCGGTCGCCCGCATGTTGGAAGGGGAGCGCGACAAGCTGCTGCGGATGGAAGATCAGCTGCACAGCCGGGTGATTGGTCAGGAGGAGGCGGTCGATGCGGTCTCCAACGCCATTCGTCGCTCTCGTGCCGGTCTCTCCGATCCGAATCGCCCCATCGGCTCCTTCCTGTTCCTGGGGCCCACCGGGGTGGGCAAGACCGAGCTGTGCAAGGCGCTGGCGGAGTTCCTGTTCGATACCCAGGATGCCATGGTGCGGATCGATATGTCCGAGTTTATGGAGAAACACAGCGTGGCCCGTCTGGTGGGGGCGCCTCCCGGATACGTGGGTTATGAAGAGGGTGGTTATCTGACCGAGGCGGTGCGCCGTCGTCCCTACTCGGTGATCCTGCTGGACGAGGTGGAGAAGGCGCATCCGGATGTGTTCAACATCCTGTTGCAGGTGCTCGATGATGGCCGTCTGACAGATGGTCAGGGTCGGACCGTCGATTTCCGTAACTCGGTGGTGATCATGACCTCCAACCTCGGGTCGGATCTGATTCAGGAGCACCACTCAGAGAAGGATTACGACGAGATGAAGGCCATGCTGATGGATGTGCTGACCCGCAGTTTCCGGCCGGAATTTATCAACCGGATCGACGAGACCGTGGTGTTCCATCCGCTTGGCGAGGATCACATCAAGTCCATCGCCCGGATCCAGCTCAAGAGCCTGATGGGCCGACTGGAGGCTCAGGGTTACGAGGTGGAGGTGAGCGAAGCGCTGCTCGAGAAGCTGGTGCATGCCGGGTTCGACCCCGTCTACGGGGCGCGGCCTCTCAAACGGGCGATCCAGCAGAAGGTTGAGAACCCGCTGGCGCAGGCCCTGCTCTCCGGCCGCATCGTGCCGGGCAAAAAACTGGTGCTGGGGGCCGACAGCAACGGCCTCACCATGACCCAGTAACGGGATTGTCGATGAAAAACGCAGGCCTTGTGCCTGCGTTTTGTTTTCAGGGGAAGCGAGATGCTGAAGTTTTCCGTGCTGGTGGATGACGACGTTCATCTGCCAGGCTGTCTGCCCGAGCGAGGGTTGGCGCTGCTGCTGGAGTGTGACGGCCTCAGGGTGCTGTTTGATAGCGGCCGTGGCCGGGCGCTGTGCCACAACGCCGCCGTGATGGGGATCGATCTCGCCTCGCTCACCCATGTGGTGCTCTCCCACGGTCATTATGACCATGTGGGCGGGGTCGGCTCGCTGCCCGTCTATCCAAGACCCATCCCGCTCATCGCCTGTCCGGACGTGTTTTGCGAGCGGGGCTACTTCCTGTCGCTGCCCTTCTGGCGACGCAACCTCTATCGCCTGTCGGGGGCGCTGGCTCGGGAGTCGCTGCCGGCCAGAGGTTTGCTCCCCCATTGCTCGGCCGAGCCGGTGTGGCTTTCGGATCGTCTGGTGTTTCTCGGTAGCATCATGCGGCGTGACCGGGCTGCACCTTCCTTGCTTGGTTACATAGTGCGGGGCGGACGGGTAGAGAAAGATCCGATCAGCGACGACTCGGCGCTGGCCTACAAGAGTGAGCAGGGACTCATCGTCTTTATCGGCTGCGGCCACGCCGGGGTCGAGAACATCATCGAGCGGGCCAAGGAGGTGTGTGGCGACGAGCGGATCCACGCCGTCATCGGCGGCCTGCACCTGAAGTTTTCCGGCCCAGAGCGGGCGGAGGTGCTCGGTGCCTATCTGCAGGAAGAGGCGGTGGAGCGGTTGTTTGCCTGTCACTGCACCGGCAGCAGAAAGGCGGAGTTGCCGCACCAGTGCCAGATCGGGGCCGGTTTTGAGCACAGTTTTTCGGCGTAAAAAAAACGGCAATCCGAAGATTGCCGGGAGGAATGTAGTGACGCGACCTTGCGTGGGTTGAGCGGGTCGCAGGGGCAAGCCCCCGATTGCGAAGCGCGGCCACTGCTGGCCTCGCCTCTTACAGCCTGCCGGGGATGCGCTCGCTCAACCCCGACGGCCACCTGCCTGTTGCCATGCCGGCGGCGATGACGCCGGCATGGCTTTCATTCGTTACAGCATGCCTTGCACGGCGGCTTTCATCTCGGCCGGCCAGACGCCGACCTGGACTTGGCCGATGTGCTCTTTTTGCAGCAGCAGCATGGCCAGACGGGATTGGCCGATGCCGCCGCCGATGGTCTGCGGCATCCGTGCGGCCAGCAGATCCTGATGCCAGTCGTACTGCAGGCGATCCTCGTCGCCTGTGATGGCCAGCTGGCGGCGCAGCGCCTCGGCATCGACCCGGATCCCCATGGAGGAGATCTCGAAGCTGTCTTGCAGCACCGGGTTCCACACCAGGATGTCACCGTTCAGACCCGCCAGACCCAGCTCGCTGTGGCTGCTCCAGTCGTCGTAGTCCGGGGCGCGCACATCGTGGCGCTCACCGTGGGAGAGGGCACCGCCGATGCCGATCAGGAACACGGCCCCCAGCTCTTTGGCGATGGCGCGCTCGCGCCCCTTGGCATCGAGGTCCGGGTAACGGGCCAGCAGCTCTTCGCTGTGCAGGAACTGGATCTCGGCTGGCAGGAAGGGGGTCAGCTCATGTTCGGCGCAGACTGCGCGCTCGGTGGCCTTGATGGCGGCCCAGATGCCGCGCACGGTTTCCTGCAGATAGGCCAGATCGCGGCGCTCGCTCGGCATCACCTTCTCCCAGTCCCACTGATCCACGTAGACGGAGTGGATGGGGGTGAGCTTGTCTTCATCCGGACGCAGTGCCTTCATGTGGGTGTAGATCCCTTCGCCCGGGCCGAAACCGAAGCGACCCAGGGTCTGGCGCTTCCATTTGGCCAGTGAATGGACCACTTCGTAGCGGTGCTCCGGCAGGGTCTTCACTTTGACCTGCACTGCATTCTCGTGGCCAGAGAGGTTGTCCTGAGTACCATCACCGACCCGGCTCAGAATGGGGGCTTGCACCTCCATCAGACCCAGTTGCTGGGCGAGTTGGCGGGAGAACATCTCTTTGACGAAGCTGATCTGCTGTTGGCTGCGAATGTAGTGCTGTTTCATGCTGAATTCCTGTTTCAAACCCCGTTGGATGTGGTGATTCTTCAACGGAATGCCAACCAAATTCAATATTCGATAATATAAATAGGTTTTGTGTGTTTTTTTCTTCAAAATAAGCCGGTTTTTAATGAGGTATCGTCAACGGGAGTGCAAAAAAATGCCGGAAAATTACCGGATCGATAATCTCGATCAGGCCATCCTCACCGCTCTGATGGAGAATGCGCGGATCCCTTACGCTGAACTTGCGAAACAACTGGCGGTCAGCCCGGGCACCATCCATGTGCGGGTGGAGAAGATGAAACAGGCGGGGATCATCGAGGGGACACGGGTGCAGGTTAACCCCAAGAAGCTGGGTTACGACGTCTGCTGCTTTATCGGGATCAATCTGAAGAGTGCCAAGGATTATCCCTCGGCACTGGCCAAGCTGCAGGCGCTGGACGAGGTAGTGGAGGCTTACTACACCACCGGCCACTACAGCATCTTCATGAAGGTGATGACCCGCTCCATCGACGAGCTGCAGATAGTGCTGATCAACAAGATCCAGACCATCGACGAGATCCAGTCCACTGAAACCCTGATCTCGCTGCAAAACCCTATCCTGCGGGATGTGAAGCCTTGAGGTGGGTTGTATAAGGGGTAGGGCGTAGAGATCCATCTCCCGTGCGAAACCCTGACCCCTTGATCAGGGTTCGATATAGGGGATGGCGTACTTGTCGTAGAGGGCCTTGAGGCTGCCGTTGCGCTTCATGCGCAGCAGTTCGGCATCGTAGGCGGCCATCAGGGCTGGGGTCTGTGCATCCGCTCGTGCGCGGGCCCAGGTGTTGAAGTAGGGGCTGCTCTTGAGCGGTTTGGGCAGGTAATCGACCTTGCCCGTCAGCCCCTCCTCCTTGATCTGGGTGAAGGCGGTGACCAGCGGCATGGGCACGGTATCGATGCGTCCGGCCAGCAGTTTGCGCAGTTGCAGCTGGTTCATGGTGATCTCCTGAAACTGATAGGCCGGGTCGGTCATGGCCGCTGCCAGTTCAGGGGTGTAGGAGAAATCCTTAGTTACCCCGATGCGCCAGGGTTTGAGATCGGCCAGCGTTTCGTAGCGGATCTTCATCAGGTCCGCCTTACGCACGAAGAAGTGCCAGCTGTGGCGAAGATGGGCCTGTTGGGGATAGATGAGATAACTCTCCCGCTCCGCCTTGTAGGAGTGGGTCATCACCAGGTCGCAGGCGCCGGTTTCGGCATTACGGGTGAGGCGGGCGCCGGAGTCGGCCAGCTCGATCCGAAAGGGCGTCTCCAGCTTGTCGAAGATGGCGGTGACGATGTCGATATCGAGTCCGCGGGGTTTCTGATCGGCATCGAGAAACTTGAGCGGGGGCTCCATGGTGCCGCAGATCACCAGCTCTTTGGCGGGCAATCCGAGTGGAAACAGCAACCAAAACAGGGGGATCACACGCAAACTACGTCTCCTGAGCCCGTTTGAAGATATTCCAAGACCTGATTCCAGTATATTGGATGGCACCTGATCCGTTAGAAGCGACTGTTTATGGCAAATCCTGAAATCGAGAGCCCGCTGGACGGGATCGACAAGTTGACCGTCTCGCTCTACCGCCTTGGCTTGAGTGCGGCTGCCCTGTTGCTGCTTTGCCGCGGTGCGGCGCTGCTGAGCGGGATGGCACTGCTTCCGTCGGCACAATGGTTGATGTCGCTGGCAGTGGCAAGCGCAATCTGCGGCTTCTCGCTGCATATCTACGACAAGCGGATTCGCCTGATTCTGCAGGGATTTGGTTGGGGCGCGCTGGCCCTGGCTGCGGTAGGAGCGCCGGATGCGCTGGTGCTGGGAGCGGCCTTGGCGACCCTCTCCGGGCTGGCGTTCAAGGAGCAGTTTTGCTTCTCGATTCCCGGCATCAAACTGGTGCCCATTTTGCTGCCGGCGTTATGGCTGCTGGAGTGGTTGCGGGTGGAGTGGGCCGCCGCATTGGTGGCGCTGGTATGCGGGGCCCTGTTGACCTTGCTGGCGCTGGCCAAGTGGCGGATGCCCCTGCACTTCGATATCGGTGACAAGGGGCGTTACCAGATCTAGGTCTGCTGGCACACCTTCATCTGCTGGTTGAGGGCCTGCATCACCTGACGGCGGCTGATGATGCCGATCACCTTGCCCTGTTGCAGCACCGGGTAGATCTTGGGCTTGGCATCGGCCATCTGGCGAGCCAGATCCAGAATGCTCTCATCCGGCCCGACCGAGAGGGGCGAGCGGTTTATCAGATCCTCCACCCTGGTGCGGGTATCGCAGTGGTAGCTGCCGGTGAGCAGGCTGGGAATGCAGTCTTGTTCGGAAAGAAAGCCGATAAGCCGTTTTTGCTCATCCAGCACCGGCAGGCCGCCAAGACCCGATTGATGCAGGCGATCCAGCGCCTCGGCCAGGCCGAGTCCGGCAGTGAGGGAGTGGGTCAGGCGACCCATGTGGTGGTGTACTTTCAGCATGGTGGTGACTCCGCAAGAGGGGGATGCCGCCACTATGACGCGGGTGGGTGGCCCGCGACCAATGGCTTGTGCCGCAGAGATTGATAGGCACCGGCCATCGGCGGTGATCCGCTGGCAGGCGGGCTTCGTTCATGCAAGACCATGAAAGGGAAAGGAGATCATATGCGTGCATTGGTAACGGGCTGTGGCCGTCGACTCGGATTTTATCTCTGTGAACAGCTGGTGGCAGCGGGTTGGCAGGTGACGGGCAGCTATCGCAGCGAGCGGCCGGAGCTGGCCACGCTGGCGGCATTGGGGGTCGAACTGGTGCAGGCGGATTTTGGCCGGGAAGAGGACGTTGGCAAGCTGATCGATGTGCTGGCTGCCCATCAGGATCTGGCGCTGGTGATCCACAACGCCTCTGCTTTCGAACCTCAGGCAACTGATCCGGCGGCGCAACTGGCCCAGTTCGAGCAGTTCTACCGGGTACACATGGCGGCCCCCTTCCAGCTTAACCGGGCGCTGGCCCCTCAGCTTGCCAGCAACCCCAACGCCAGCATCATTCACATCACCGATATCTATATCCATGCCCCGGCCCCCCGTTTTGCCAGCTATGTGGCCACCAAGGCGGGAGCCCATTCGCTGGCCATGAGCTTTGCCCGCGAGCTGGCGCCCACGGTTCGGGTCAACACCATAGAGCCAGGGCCGATCCTGTTTCTCGATGAACATGACGAGAGCTGGCGCCAGCAGGTGTTGGCGAAAACGCCGCTGGCGCGGGAGGGGGGACTGGAGCCCATCTGGCAGGCGGTGCAGCTACTGGTGGGGAACAGTTATATGACGGGTGCCAGCATCAAGGTAGATGGCGGGCGTGCTCTGGCCAACCTCTGAGGGGTTGCCGAGCACCAGCGGCCCCAGCCCGACCTGCCGGGTCAGCAAGCCCTTGCCGGGTTTGAGCTTGCCCGACTGGGCGGGGAGCGTCACTTGCAGCGCCACCTTGGGGTCATGCACCTCGCCATGGCCGTAGAGCTCTGCCAGCAGCTCCGCCAGATAGGAATCGACCTCTGCCGAGGCAAAGTCACCGCTCCTGTTGCTGGCCAGAATATCGATGTCGAGTGGCCGGTCGTGCACCTTGCAGAGCGGATCGCTGCGATCACGGCCGTGAGCCACCTCGAGGGCGACAAAGTGCTGCTTGAGGCGGGCGGCATCGAGCGGGCTCTCCACCACCAGCAGGCAGTTGAGAAAGTCGTGGCTGGAGTGCATTCCCACCGGCTTGGTGAGGATCACCGAACTCAGCCGAAGGGGACCGACGTTCTCAAACAGCTCGGCCAGCGCGCGGCTGACATGGATATGCGGGTCAATATTGGAACCAATGCTACACAGATAGAACATGCTCACCTTCCCGGGGTTGGGCTCATCTGAAATGTATACGCAGCTCACGGTTATCGGATTAACTATGGCTTAACATTGTCTTATCTATTGTGATCCGGCACTGATTGGCAGAAAGGAGGTTTGCATGAGTGTGGAGCTGAAATGGGCGCTGTTGACCGCTTCGGGTGCGCTGGCGCTGATCATGATTATCTGTCTGGCCTCTGTCGCGTTGGCGTGAATCACCACAATCCAGATAATCCAAACCGGCCTGTTGGCCGGTTTTGTTTTTCTGGGCGGTGCAGCTATGCTGGCGCACCGGTGAGAACGCAAGAGAAGAGATGATGACCAAGGTTCGCCCACGCTCCCTGCTGCAGGTGGTATTGATGGGATTCGTGCTGGTATTGATGCCGCTGGGCGGCATGATCTGGCACAACAGCACCTCCCTTGCCCACCTCAGCCAACTCACCAGCGACGAGATGGAGCGGGCGGTCAAGGATACCCGCCGCGCCACCCTGCTGACGGCGCAGGCCATCGATATCGAACGCACCTTGCGCCGCTTCGCGGTGCTGGGTGATCGCCGCAGCCTCACCAGCTACCAGCAGCAACTCGACGGGTATCGGGTGTTGCTGGCAGAACATCGCAGCTCTATCTCCGACGGTCAGCTCTACAGGGGGCTCGATCAGGGGCTGGCCTGGCTCGACAGCTTGCAGGATGCCGCGCTGGCCCAGGCTGCGGTGGCGGGGGACAAGCTAGAGCTGTTTAACGATGCCAACAAGCAGCTTGAGATGGTCACCCGCAGCCGGGTTGACGAACACATGGAGCGGGTGCGACTCACCATCGCCGGACTGACCAGGGAGCTCTGGTGGGTGAGCGGCGCTGTAGCGGCGCTCAGCCTGCTGATGGTCTTTATCTTCACCTACCTGATCATCCACCCGGTACGACAGATTGAGTCGCGCATCTTGAGCCTAGGGGCGGGGGTCGAGCCGGATCCAAGGCCGGTAGATGGCCCCGCCGAGCTGGTGTTGCTGGGGGAGCGGATCCTCTGGCTTTACGACAAGCTCAAGGAGCTGGAGCAGCAAAAGTACCAGTTTCTGCGTCATGTTTCCCACGAGCTCAAGACCCCGCTAGCGGTGCTGCGGGAGGGGGCGGATCTGCTCTGCGAGCAGCTGGTCGGGCCGTTGACGCCGGATCAGCTGGAGATCTGCCAGATGCTGGACGAGAGCAGTCGGCGTTTGCAGACCCTGATCGAGCGGCTGCTCGACTTCAACCGGCTCAGTCAGCAGGAGGCCTTCGAACTGGAGCCCGTCCCCCTGCTGCCCATGCTGTCAGAACTCACCATCGAGTACCGGTTGGCATTGGAGTCCAAGCAGATCCGTGTACACTTGCCGACCGGGCCGGTTACCCTGTGGGCGGAGCCCTACCGGTTGAGACTGATCCTCGATAACCTCTTCTCCAACGCAGTCAGTTACGGCGCCAGCGGGGGCAATATCTGGATCAGGGCAGGGCAGGATGAACAGACAAGCTGGCTGGAGGTAGCCAACGAGGGGCCAGAGATCCCCGCTGCCGATCAGCAACGTATTTTTGAACCCTTCGAACAGGGCAGTACAGTGCGGCAAGGTGTATTGAAAGGCTCTGGTATGGGCCTCTCTATCGCCCGTGAGTCTGCCCATAGCCTCGGAGGTGAGTTGGTTCTGGTAAGAGATGAACAGGCAGATGTCTGCTTCAGGTTGACGTTGAAAAGAGAACTATGAAGATACAGCGCGTATTTCCAGCCCTGATGATGGGGTTGCTCGCGGGTTGCGGCCTGCTGCCACAGCACGAGCAGCAGAACTCCTCCGATATCGCTTTTGCCAAGCGGATGGAGTTTGCCAACAAGGAGATGCAGGTACGTCTGCAATACTCCGACTGGTTGCTGGCCAGCCATCCCCAGCAGCGTGTGCAGGAGCGTCAACGCCTGAAAGGGGCGGGAGATCTTGAGAGCCGGGTCAGTCTGGCGATGGTGGATTCCCACCCGGCCGAATCGGTGGCCAATCGTACTGCCGGGCTGGTGCGCCTGAAGCAGATGCTGCCCGAGCTGGGTCTTGATGCACAGGCTTTTTTGCGCAGCTGGATCGCCCTCGGCGAACAGCTGCTGGCTCGCGACAGCCGACGCGATGATCAGAGTCAGGAGATCCAGCGGTTGCGTCGCCAGATCGAACAGCTGACCGCCATCGATGACCAGCTCAACCAGCGCAAGCTCAACGAGCATCGTGAGGTAATACCATGAGCCGGATCTTGCTGGTGGATGATGACGTCAGCCTGCTCAAACTGATGAGCATGCGGCTGCGCAGTCAGGGTTATGAGGTGGATACTGCCGACAGTGCGGAGGGAGCCCTCGACCGGCTGCGCCAGCAGCGGGCCGATCTGGTGCTGAGCGATCTGCGGATGGGGGGCATGGACGGTCTGGCGCTGTTCGAGCGGATCCAGGCCCAGTGGCTGGGGCTGCCGGTGATCATCATGACCGCCCACGGCACCATCCCGGATGCCATTCAGGCGACCCGCTCCGGCGTCTTCAGCTTTTTGACCAAGCCCATTGACAAGGATGAGCTGCTGGCCACCATAGAGCATGCTCTCAGCCTGACCCGGCCGAAACAGCAGCAGGAGTGGCAGTCACTGATCCTGACCCGCAATCCCCAGTTGGAACAGTTACTGATCCAGGCTCACAGCATCGCCACCATGGAGGTGCCGGTACTGATCATGGGGCCGTCAGGCTCCGGCAAGGGGGCGATGGCGCAGGCGCTGCACCAGGCCAGCCAGCGCCGCGACAAGCCGCTCCATACCATCAACTGCGCCGCCATTCCCTGGGCTTCCCTCGATCTGCAACTGTTTGGTGAAGATGGTCAGTCCGGGCTGTTCGAGCAGGCCAAGGGGGCGACCCTGTTTCTCGACGAAATTGGCAGCCTGTCGGAATCCTTGCAGGCCAAGCTGCTGCAGGTGATGGAGGAGTATGGCCAGGGCACGCCGGAGGTGCGTGTGCTCAGCTCCAGCCATCAGGATCTGGTCAAGGCGATGGAGGAGGGACGCTTTCGGGAAGATCTCTTCTATCGTCTCAACGTCGCCAATATCACCTTACCGTCTCTCAGTGCCCGCAGTGAAGACATTCCGCTGCTGGCCAGACAGGCGCTGGATGATTATCGCTGCCGC
Organism: Aeromonas sp. 602200; assembly: GCF_049173895.1. NCBI lineage: Bacteria > Pseudomonadati > Pseudomonadota > Gammaproteobacteria > Aeromonadales > Aeromonadaceae > Aeromonas > Aeromonas sp. 602200. The sequence continues at coordinate 43,554 of NZ_JAAKSL010000008.1, read as the reverse complement.
CACAGCGACTGCGCCGCCATGGGCTTCTCGCCGGAGGCGCTGGCGATGTTGGCCGCAGCTGCCTGGCCCGGTAACGTGCGTCAGCTCTGCAATCTGGTGGAGCAACTCGCCAGCCTCTGTTGCAGCCCGGTGATCGGGGTCTCCATGGTGGAGTCCGCCCTGAGCGGCGGCGGTGGTGGCATCCCTTCCTTCAATGAGGCTCGTGCCGAATTCGAGAAGGAATATCTGATCCGTTTGCTGCGCACTACCGAGGGCAACGTGACTCTGGCGGCCAACCTGGCGGGTAGAAACCGCACCGATTTTTACAAGTTATTGAATCGGCACGGTATCGAAGCAGCAAACTTCAAATCGAAGGGATAAATCAGGCGGGATCAACCACCGCCGGAGCGGCATCGGCTTTTTGAGTTTTATGGGAGAGCCAGAGGCCGCTCGCCTTCATCAGGTAACCGAACAAGGCGCCAATGATGAGGGAGGGCAGGATCAGCCGCCACTCGCCAGCCGCCCCGAAGGTGGCACAGCAACCGGCAAAGGTGCCGGGAATGTAGCCGAGCCACTGCTGCTTGGCCTGTACGCACATCAGGGTGGCGACCACCCCCGTCATCACATAACCCGCCACACCCGCTCCCCACAGACTGTCGCCATGGATCAGCAGCAGTGCCCACAGCATGCCGCTGGTGTTGCAGAAGATGGTCTGCAGCAGCGCCTTGTAGCCGCCGCTTGACGCGAAATAGCTGGTGCAGCCGAGAAAGCCGACCCAGGAGATAAGGCCGAACGCGACGGCAACCCAGCCCCAGACGGCGGAGAGAATTCCAGTAGTGATGGCGATGGCGATCAGTGGGCTCATGGGGCGACTCTTCAGTTGGCTTCGCAAAATGGGCAGCCTACCCCCGGCAATCGGGGCGGCAAGCGGGGGCAGAATTGTGTGTGATCTTCATCACCCTTTTCAACTCAGGAATACGCTTGCGCTCGCGAAAAAAATTCATTGGTGACCGGCCTGACAGTCGGCCATAGTTAGAGGCCCTGTCCTGCTCATGGAGTGAGTCTGATGGCGCCAAATGTGATCGTTCCCCTGCTGGTGTTCGTAGTCCTGTTTCTGGTCGGCACCATGGCCAAGGCACTGCCCCTGCACCACATGATGTAAATTTGTGTGAAATAAAAATCTGCCGGGGCGGGTCTTATCCGTAGTGCCTCACTCAGCCCCGGGAGTTTTTCATGTTGATCAAGCGTCGTACCGCCCACCCCCTCACCGAACAGGATGTCACCCCGGAAGCTGTTTATCAGGACCGCCGCCTTATTCTCAAGGGGCTGGGTCTGGGCGCGGCCACCCTGGCGTTTCCCACTCAGGCCGGAGTGCTCGACCTGCTGCGCGGCAAAGAGGATGCTCCCCTGTTAGCCACCAGGCCGCTCAACAGCAAGCCTGCCGAGCGCCCGGCCAATATGGTGCTGACACCGGAAGAGAAGGCAACCAGTTACAACAACTTCTATGAGCTCGGCACCGACAAGTCCGACCCGGCTCGCAACGGCCATTACCTCAAGCCCGAACCCTGGACCCTCAAGGTGGAGGGGGAGGTGGCCAAGCCCTTTACCCTCGATGTGTGGGACCTCATCAACAAGAGCGAGTTGGAGGAGCGGATCTACCGACTGCGCTGTGTCGAAGCCTGGTCCATGGTACTGCCCTGGAACGGCATCTCGCTGGCGGAGATTATCCGCCGTGCCGAGCCCACCAGTCGCGCCAAGTTTGTTGCCTTCGAAACCCTGTTTGATCCGAAACAGCTGCCGGGGCAGGCCTCCAGGTTGGGGGGCGGCATCGAGTATCCCTACGTCGAAGGGCTGCGTATCGACGAGGCGATGCACCCTCTCTCTTTCCTTGCGATGGGGCTCTACGGCAAGACCCTGCCCGCCCAGAATGGCGCGCCGATCCGCTTGGTAGTGCCGTGGAAGTACGGCTTCAAGAGCATCAAGAGCATCGTCTCGATCCGGCTGGTGGAGGAGATGCCGCCGACCACCTGGAATCTGCTGGCTCCCAACGAATATGGCTTCTACGCCAACGTCAATCCGCAGGTGGATCATCCGCGCTGGAGTCAGGCCAGCGAGCGCTTTGTCGGCGAGGGCGGGGTGTTTGGCGCCAAGCGTCAGCCGACCCTGATGTTCAACGGCTATGGTGACGAAGTCGCCTCGCTCTATCAGGGGATGGATCTGCGCCAATGGTACTGAGATTGAAACCGGCCCATATCAACGGCTTGCGGGCACTGGTGCATCTGGGCGCTCTCGGCTTCCTGCTCTGGCTGTGGTTTGCCATTCCGGCAGGTCTGCTGGGGGGCGATCCGGTGCCAGAGCTTATCCACTACCTCGGCAAGGGGGCGCTCAACCTGCTGCTGCTCACCCTGCTGGTGTCGCCGCTGGCCAAGCGCTGGCGGCAGGGGCAGCTCATCAAGCTGCGCCGCCCCCTCGGGCTCTGGTGTTTTGCCTGGGCGCTGCTCCACTTCATGGCGTGGCTGGGGCTGGATCTGCAGTTTGACTGGGGGCTGATTGGCGGCGAGCTGATCAAGCGCAGCTACATAGTGGTGGGGATGGTGGCATTGCTGCTGCTGGCCGCCCTCAGCATCACTTCGCTGCCCGCATTGCAGCGCCGCATGGGCGCCGCATGGCAGAAGCTGCACAACTGGGTCTATGCCATCGCCCTGCTGGTGCCGGTGCACTACTGGTGGTCGCTCAAGAGCGGTTGGGGGGAGCCCCTCGTCTACCTGCTGCTGGCCTGCGCCCTGCTCTGGCCGAGACGGGAGAAGCTGCTGCGCCCCATGCGGGGACGCTGGAATGCAAAAGAGGCCTAATCGGCCTCTTGTTGTTTGATCTCGCCGGTGTAGGCATCGACGATGAGATATACCGTCTGATCCTGGCGATTGAGGGTTTTGACCTCGAATTTGTCCCCTTCCAGCTCCACTTCCCGAATGTCGTGATACCCTTGCGCCAGCAGGAGTTTGACCAGCCCGGCCATATCGAGACGGCTCTGTGCCGCCCAGCTTGTGGCGCTCAACAGGCAAAGGATCAGCAGGAAACTGCGCGGGATCATATTCATTCCGGATTCATGGCTGGCAGACTATAAACGCCATTATGTTAGGTTTTTGGAGATGAATCATCCATGAATAGAGCGCTCCCTCTGCTCGGGTTATTGCTGCCGGTGCTGGCACAGGCGGTCACGCCTGATGAAGCCCAGCTGCAGCAAGCTGTCCATGAGGGACGGGTTCGGCCCTTCCATGAAATGATGGAGGTGGCGGCCAGGTTGCCGGTACGGGTGTTGCGGGTGGATCTGGGAGAAGAGGATGGTATCTGGCTCTATGAACTGCGCGTCATCGATCGGGAAAACAGCGTGATCAAGGTAGCCTATCGGGCCGACAACCTTGAGCTGGTGTGGGCCAAGGGCCACCACCTGGAGCGTCTGTTCGAACCGCCTGTCTCTCCGATCGAGGATGATGAATAACCCCAGAGTGGAAATCTGTTCATGCGAATTCTGATTGTTGAAGATGAAAAAATCCTGGCCGGCCAGCTGGCTGAGCAGTTGCGCCTCTCCGGCTTTGTCACCGACCTCTGCCATGATGGCAACGAGGCCGGTTTTCTCGGCGAGACCGAACCCTACGATGCCATCATTCTCGACCTCGGCCTGCCTGGACGCGATGGCCTGAGCGTGTTGAAGGAGTGGCGCAGCAAGGGGATCGATACGCCGGTGCTGGTGCTGACCGCCCGTGGCCAACTGCACGAGAAGATTGAGGGGCTAAACGCCGGTGCCGATGACTACCTCACCAAGCCGTTCCAGGTGGCCGAGTTGGTGGCGCGGGTCCATGCGCTGGTGCGACGGGCTGCCGGCAATGCCAGCTCCGTTCTGGAGATTGGCGGGGTGCGGCTCGATATGGCGGCCTCCCAGGTGTGGTACGAAGGGACCCCCATCAAGCTGACCGCCCACGAGTTCCGGGTGCTGGGTTATCTGATGCAGCACAGGGGCAAGGTGGTATCGCGCAGCGAGCTGATCGACCACATCTATGCCCAGGATTTCGATCGTGACTCCAACACCGTTGAGGTGTTCATCGGCCGGATCCGCAAGAAGACCCATCCAGACTTGATTGAGACAGTGCGTGGTCTCGGATACCGGATCAACGAATGAGGTTGGTCCGAACCCTTCGGGGGCGGCTGCTTGCCATTGCGCTGGTGTGGTGCGGGCTGTTTCTGTTCGCTACCGGCTTCAGCCTGCAGACCATGATGCGCAACTACTGGCAGGAGGCAGAGGCTGACGGCTTGCGCCTGCAACTCTACGATCTGCTCTCCCGGTTGGAGGTGGAGAAGAGTGGTCTGCCTGTGGTGATCGAACCGATGGCCGATCCCCGTTTCAGCCAACCTTACTCCGGCTACTACTGGCAGCTGGAACTGGGGGAAAATGTGGTGGGCCGCTCCCGCTCCCTGTGGGACACCCATCTGGTGAGCCATGGCCTCAAGTCTGCCTTTGGCGATCCTGACCTCTTTTTTGGCAAGGGACCCAACAAGGAGCCGCTGCTGATCATGACCCGTACCGTGCTGTTGCCCGGTTCGGATCGGGTCTTTACCCTGGTGATGGCCAAGGACAGCAGCACCCTGATCCAGACCCTGAAGAAAACCCGCATCAGCCTGTTCCTCGGTCTCGGTTTTGCCGCCGCCGGTCTGGTGCTCGGCTTCATGTTCCAGATCGTCTACGGTTTGCGGCCGCTGCACCTGCTACGCCGTGAACTGGGGCGGGTTCACGAGGGTCATCAGGAGGGATTTCGGCTGCGCTATCCGCTGGAGATCCAGCCGCTGGTGGAGGATATCAACCGGCTGCTGCACCACTACGGCGAGCTGCTGCAGCGGGCCCGTGCCCACACCGGCAATCTTGCTCACGCCCTCAAGACGCCGCTCAGCATCATGCGCAATCAGGTGGCACAGTTGCCGCCGGAGGATCAGGCTGCCATCGGCGAGCAGCTCGACCAGATCCAGCGCCATATCGATTACCACCTCGGCAAGGCGCGGGTGACCGGCGCCGCCAAGATCCTCGGGGTCTCGACCCCGGTGCGGGCGCGGGTGGAGTATATCTGCCGCGCCTTCTCCCGCCTCTATCCGGGCAAAACGGTGGATCTGCAGGTGCCCGCCAATCTGGCGGTCGGGGTGGAAGAGCAGGATTTCGATGAGATGGTGGGCAACCTGCTGGAGAACGCCTTCAAGTGGTCTGCCAGCGAGCTGCGCATCTCCAGCGCCGAGCTGGGAGGCTGGATCACCTTGCGTATCGAGGATGACGGTCCCGGCATGAGCGAGGATCAGATTGCCAAGGCGGTGCTGCGCGGGGTGCGGCTCGACGAGAAGGTACCGGGCTCGGGCCTGGGCCTCAATATCGTCTCCGATCTGGCGGAAGCCTATCGGGGAAGTTTCATCATGGGCCGCGCCGAACTGGGCGGTCTGGCCGCCTCCCTCTCGTTGCCCAAGGTGGCAAGAGTCGAGAGCTAGGCATAACATATGGCATTTGTTTTAGCCTGAGGAAGAGAAGCATGACCGACGATCCGTGGGCACTGTGTCACCTTGACGATTCGTTTGATGCCTCTGTGCTGGGGGTCAAGGGCGCCCAGATCCAGTGGTTTGAAGACAGGGATGGCCTCATCGCGTTCCTTCTGGAAGATTTTGTCGACCTGCTGGCCGATGTGGGCGAGCTGGACGAGGAGCAGACCGAGCAGGCGCGCGAGCGCTTCACCCTGCTGGTGGAGCAGAGCTTCGACGATCGCACCCTGATGGATGCCATCAACGATCTCGCCTCCGGCCTGCGTCGCATCGCCTGGTTGGGGCCGCTCTCGGAGCTGGCCGAGATCAGCGACGAGTTTGCCTCCGGCCTGCGCCGCTATTTCTGGAGCCAGTACGACGGGGATGAAGATGACCCGGACGCTTGGGTGCCGGAAGAGCTGTGGCCGCAACTGGTGGAGTGCGCGCAGGAGTATATGGAGGAGGGGGAGTTCTAAACCCATCCCCATGCCTGCGCTTTGGCAGACGGATAAAGAAACGGCGCCTTGATGGCGCCGTTTTTATTGGGTGGCAATCGCCTTAGCCGTTGGCCGGTACCGCGTGGGCGGTGTTGGCCAGCACAGGGCCTGTGTACTTCTCGATCTGCAGTTGGGCCATGTGGCCGCAGTTGCCTTGCGCCAGACTGGACGAGCCTTCGTCGAAGGTGAGGCAGTTGACGTTGCCGTTTTTGCAGATGCTGCCCGCTTCGCCCGGCTTGGCCGGGTCGTACCAGGCCCCTTCGCAGATCCGCACCACCCCTTGGCGCACATCCTCGGAGAGCAGGGCGCCCACCAAAATCTGGCCCCGTTCGTTGAAGGCGCGCACCAGATCCCCTTGGGCGATGCCACGAGCCTTGGCATCCAGCGGATGGATCATGATCGCCTCGCGGTCAGCGATGGCGAACTTGTCCCGCAGCGGGGTGTTGTCGAGCTGGGAGTGCAGCCGCTGGGTCGGGTGGGAGGTGTTGAGCGACAGCGGATAGCGCGCCGCCACCTCGCTCTTCACCCACTCCTTGGGCTCATACCACTTGGGATGGCCGGCACAGTCGGCGTAACCCATCCCCGCCACCGTGTTGGAGAAGATCTCGATCTTGCCGGACGGAGTGCCGAGCGGGTTGAGCAGCGGATTCTCGCGAAAATCGGCGTGACGGATCCACTGGCGGTTGGCCTCGGGGATCGGGAAGCGGATGTAGTTGTTGGACTCCCAGAACATATTGAACGGCGGCAGCGCCACGCGGGCGCCGCGGGCCTGCGCTGCCATGCCGTCGTACATCTGTTTGAGCCACAGCATCTCGTCCTTCCCTTCTGTGTACTGCTCCTGCACGCCCAGCTTGGCGGCGATGGCGCTGAAGATGTCGAAGTCGTTGCGGGCTTCAAACTGGGGCGGCACGCACTGATGCATCGGGAACACATAGCGCTGGGAGTAGTCGCCGCCCATCTCCAGATCGTTGCGCTCGTAGCTGGTGGTGACCGGCAGCACGATATCGGCGTGCTTGGCAGTCGCCGTCCAGTAGGGCTCGTGGACGATCACGGTTTGCGGTTTGCGCCACGCCTGCAGCAGGTTGTTGGTGTCCTGATGGTGGTGGAAGGGGTTGCCGCCCGCCACGTAGACCAGCTTGATGTCCGGATAGGTCACCTTGCGGCCGTTGAAGTCGATGGTCTTGCCCGGGTTGGCGAGACAGTCAGCGATGCGGGCCACCGGGATCGGGGCCGGGCTGTTCTTCGGTGCGTTACCGGCGGAGATACCGGCCAGAATGCCGCCCTTGGCGGTGGGGCTGCCACCGGAGGAGTAGTGGTAGCTGAAGCCGTAGCCGCCGCCCGGCAGGCCGATCTGGCCCAGCATGGAGGCCAGAGTGACCAGCATCCAGTTCGGCTGTTCGCCGTGCTGCTGACGCTGCATGCCCCAACCGGCCATGATCATGGTGCGCTTGGCGGCCATGTCGAGGGCCAGCTGGCGGATCACCTTGGCATCGACACCGCAGACAGTGCTCGCCCATTCGGCGCTCTTCGGTTGGCCGTCATCCTTGCCGAGCAGATAGTCCAGAAACTTGTCGAAGCCGACGGTGTAGCGATCTAGGAAAGCCTGATCGTGCTTCTTCTCGCTGTAGAGGGTGTGAGCCACACCCAGCATCATGGCCACGTCGGTGTAGGCGTTCGGCGCAATCCACTCGGCACCGACCAGCTTGGCGGTCTCGTTGTAGATGGGATCGATGCTGATGACGCGGGTGCCTTTCTCCTTCAGCGCCATGAAACCGGCCTGACCTTCGTGATCCGGCATGTTCCAGCTGTTCTTCAGGGTCACTTGAGCGTTGACCCCCCACAGCACCACCAGTTCGGCGTTCTCCACCACGTTGGGCCAGGCGGTCTGCTGCTCGTACACCTCGATGGAGCCCATCACATGGGACATGATCACCTGAGCCGCACCGGTGGAATAGTCACCGGCATAACCGGTGAAGCCACCGGAGAGGTTCATCAGGCGGTGCAGCAGGGTGCGGCTGTTGTGGAACATGCCGACACTCTTCCAGCCGTAGGATCCTGCGTGGATCGCCTGCGGGCCGAAGTCACTCTGCACGCGCTGGATCTCGCCGGCCACCAGTTCGATCGCCTTGTCCCAGCTCACTCGCACCCACTCGTCGGCGCCGCGCAGCTCGGGTTTGGCTCCCGGGCCATGCTCCAGCCAGCTCTTGCGTACCATGGGGTATTTGATGCGGTTCTTGGCGTGCACCTGGAACGGCGCCATGTCGATGAGATCGTTCGGCGCCGGATCATCGGCCACCGGCTGGACGCGCACCATGCGGCCATCTTCGACGATCGCCTCGAAAGCACCCCAGTGGGCGCCGGTCAGAATGCCCTTCTGGGCTGGCACCAGGGTCGAGAACTGACTCAATGCGGTGCTGATGGCTTGCGCCAGCGCACTCTTGGGAAAAATGCCGCCGAGCAGGGGCAGGGCTGCGCAGGCGCCGAGCCCCTTGAGCAGGTTGCGGCGGGACAGATTGGTCTTCTTGTCATTGAAAAAAGTCATAACGGTTTTCCTCTGTGCCAGCCTTAGTGGGCCGCGCTCATGTCACTGGCGTGTTTCTGGACATACTGGGTCAACATGCGAGCCTGCTCCGGGGTCAGGGAGGTACGAGATTCCATCCCCTTGATGACGCCGATCCACTGGTTGGCATTGAAGTGATCCAGCGCGGTGAGGCCGTGGCAGCCGGTACAGTTGTTGGACATCAGGGTGGAGGCGTATTGCCACAGCTTGCCCTGATCGCCGATGAGCTGGCTCTGGTCGACCCAGGCGGTCAGCTTGACCTGATGCCAGGTGAGGTTGGTGGCGCTGTCGGTTTCGCTCTGGCCGGTGACCAGTGCTTTCTTGGCGGCATCGCCGACCAGTACGCTGAGGATCCGTTTGCCCGGTGCGGCGTAGAACACTTCGCTCACACCATCCTGTTGCCAGCCTTCGATCTGCACCTTGGCGCGGCCGTTTTCGTTGGCCAGCACTTCCACCCTAGTGGAGGGCATCAGGGTGCCTTCGTCGGTCTTGGCGGCGGCATCGAGGAACAGCGGGGTGGTAGCGATGGCGTAACGGGTGGTGACGTTGGCCGGGGTCTGGGCCGCAGCCTGCGCCAGCTCGCTGGCACCGGCGGCAGCCAGGCCGCTCATGTCAGGCATGATGTGGGCGACACCGCGGTGGCAGTCGATACAGGTCTGACCCTCCTTGATGGCGACCGGGTGCTCGGCGCGGGCATTGGGGCGCTGGGCCAGAATGTCCATCGCCTCGTAGCTGTGGCAGCTGCGGCAGGTGGCGGAGTCGTTGGCTTTCAGCTCGTCCCAGACGGACTGAGCCATCCGCAGCTTGTGGGCTTCATACTTTTCCGGGGTATCCAGCGTGCCGATCGCCTCGTGATAGATATCCTTCACGGCGCGGATCTTGGTCCACAGGTAGGAGGTGGGGTCGCCCGGGATGTGGCAGTCGGCGCACTCGGCGCGGATCCCCTTGGTGTTCTGGAAGTGGACACTGCCCTGATACTCGGCGAGCGGAGTCTGCATGGAGTGGCAGGAGACGCAGAATTCGGTGGAGCTGGTCTTGTGCAGCACTGTCACGGTGACACCCAGTGCCGCGACACCCAGCAGGGCCCCGAGCAGCAGGAGCCAGAACCAGGTTTTTCTTATCAGTTTTCCAATCATGGCGGCGTTTTCCTACGGTCAATAATTACCTACATAGTACTAGTCCAATAGTAGTAGTAATGATAGGGATAAGGCGTTGACCTTCATCATGGTTTATATTTTTGATTGTTGTCACATCTTGTCTTTTGTTTTGTTATTGATTTAATTATCGAATTAAATTCATTCTTTTTCTGTTTTATCTATTTGTGCACTTTCCGCGACAGCTGTTAGCCCCCTCGCAAAACCCCACAAGATTCGCTGATATAGTGAGCAGTGAGCCTCAACGGAGTGTCGCTGATGAGCCCTTTCTCGCTGCTGTGTGTCGCCGCCAACGTGCAACTGCTGGCCGAATTCGAACAGGAGTTGGCTCCGCTGCTCGGCCATTTCGCGCTGGTGGTGGTGGTCGGTCAGGGGTCGGCGGAGCTGGCCTTGGACGAGCTGGATCGCAAGGGGCAGCCACCCGCCGTAGTGGTGTGTGACAGCGAGCTGGGGGATGGGCGAGGGGCCGATTTTCTGATCCGCCTCGGCAGTCGTCACGAGGCGTGCCGCAAGATCCTGCTGGGCAGCCAGCCGGAGATGAAATCGATCATCGAGGCGGTGAACCTCGGTCGTCTCGACTACTACCTGCAACGCCCCTGGCGCGATGGTAGCCTGCGCCGGGCGGTGATCGAGCAGGCGAGCCACTTTGTATTGCAGCGTCCCGATGCGGACCTGCTGAGCTATGCCGCCGTGCTCGACAACCAGAAACTGCTGCGAGCCCACGTCGATCGCCAGTTGGCCGCCTATCGGCAGGGCTTTATGAATTACACCCACTGCAGCGATGAAGAACTGTCGCGGGTGGTGATCGACGGCCTCTACCAGTTTTTCGAGGGCAATGACGAGGAGCGGGTCTGCCGCCACTACAGCCCGGGCCATGTGCTGACACGCGAGGGGGAGCCCAACAGCTTTCTCTGGTTTATCGCCAAGGGGGAGGTAGTGCTGCGCAAGCGGGACGAGCAGGGGATCGATCAGGAGGTGGTGCACTACCGTACCGGTTCGCTGGTGGGGGGCATGTCATTTGTGACTGGCGAACCCGCTTTCACCACCGGCGTGACCCTGACCGGTGCCGAGGTGATCAAGCTCGACAAGCTGCAATTCTCCCGGGTGATGCAGGCGCGCAGCGAACTGCTCCCCTCCTTTACCAACCTGCTGCTGCGCCACTTCAATCGCCGCCTGCAAAACAGCATCCGCACCGAGATGCGGCTGCAACAGACCCTCAATTCCCTCGATGCCGCTCACGCCCAGCTGGTGGAGAGCGAAAAGATGGCGATGCTGGGTCAACTGGTGGCCGGTGTCGCCCACGAGCTGAACAACCCGGTGGCGGCCATTATCCGTGGCAGCGAGACCCTGCGGGCCGCCATCCCCGATCTGGTCAATCTCGAGCTGCCTGTCCCCATCAAGGGGCTGGGCAACCAGACCCTCTGTCAGGCGCTCTCCTCCCAGCCGGTCTCGACCAGCGAGATCCGTGACAAGACCCGGCAGGCAGAGGGGCGCTTTGGTGATCGTCAGCAGGCGCGGCTGGCGGTGCAGATGAATCTGGATGACGAGCTGAACTGGCAGCGCTGGTTTGCCAGCCGCACTGCCGACGAGCGGGAGGCGCTGCTCTCCCGGCTGGAGCTGTTCCAGCAGACCGGCAGCTTCCTGCGCAACATCGAGGTGTGTGCCCGTCGCATCGGCGATCTGGTCAAGAGCCTCAAGCAGTATGCCCGGCAGGACAGGGACGAGCCCTCGCTGGTGGACCTGCACGAGGGGCTGGAAGATACCCTGATGATTTTCGAAAACCGCCTCAAGCATCATGAGCTCTGCAAGGAGTACCAGCCGCTGCCGCTGGTGCGCTGTCACCCCATCGCCCTGCAGCAGGTGTGGACCAACCTGATCGCCAACAGTCTGGATGCCATGAGCGGCCCGGGGCGACTCACCATTCGCACCGGGTTGCTGGATCCCGAGTGGGTCATGGTGGAGATAGAGGATAGCGGTTGCGGCATCGAGCCCGAGCTGTGGCAGCGGATCTTCGATCTCAACTTCACCACCAAGCGGGAGGGCCATTTCGGCCTCGGGATTGGTCTGAGTGTCTCGTTGCAGATAGTTCAGCAGCACCACGGCCGGATCGAGGTGGCCTCCGAACCGGGCCGTTACACCCGGATGCGGGTCTGTCTACCGCTGGACGGCATGGGGCAGGCCGGTTACGGGGGCGAACCTCATCACAACAAGGAGCATGCGGCCTGAGCCGTCGCCAGCATCAATCGCGCGGCGTGCCAAACCATGTCGCCAAGGAGGAGCAATGAACAAACACTATCTGATCCTGTGTGTGGACGATGAGCGGGAGGTGCTGGATGCGGTGATCCACGATCTCGCCCCGTTCCGTTCCCACTTCGAACTGGAAGCCGCCGAGAGCGTCGATGAGGCGCGAGCGGTGGTGGAGGAGTGGGAGCACGACGGCAACAAGCTGGCGCTGATCCTCTGTGACCACATCATGCCGGGAACCCTGGGGGTCGATTTTCTGGTGGAGCTGAACCGGCGAGCCTCCACCCGGGCCAGCCGCAAATTGCTGCTGACCGGACAAGCGGGGCTGGAGGCCACCGTCGATGCGGTCAACCGCGGCGGTTTGCACTACTACCTTGCCAAACCGTGGAAGCTGGAGACCCTGCAAGAGGCGGTGCGCGAACAGCTGACCGACTACCTGCTGGCGGAAGATGGCGAAAATGCCTTCCACTATGCGCCGCTGCTCAATCAGGCGCGGCTGTTTGCCGCCATCCACGATCACCCGTTCGACGAGTAGGGGCAGTTGGGCTTTCGCGGTGGCAGTTGTATACTGTCTGCATATACAGTATTGCAGGTAGCCACCGATGCGACTCTTTATCGCCGAGAAGCCCACGCTGGGCCGTGCCATTGCCGATGCCCTGCCCAAGCCCCACAAGAAGGGCGACGGTTTTATCGAAACCGCCCAGGGTGATGTGGTCACCTGGTGTATCGGCCATCTGCTGGAGCAGGCCGAGCCCGATGCCTATGACGCCGCCTTCAAGCAGTGGCGGATGGAGCATCTCCCCATCATCCCCGCCCAGTGGCAGCTGGTGGCCAAGCCCAAGACCAAAGCCCAGCTCACCGTCATCAAGCGGCTGATCAAGCAGGCGGACTGCGTGGTTAATGCCGGTGACCCGGACAGGGAAGGGCAGTTGCTGGTGGACGAGGTGATCGACTTTCTCGGCTACCCGAAAACCAAGCCGGTGCAGCGTTGCCTCATCAGCGATCTCAACCCGCCAGCGGTGCGCCGCGCTCTCGAGAAGCTGAGGGACAACAAGGAATTCGTACCGCTGGCGGTCTCGGCGCTGGCCCGCAGTCGGGCCGACTGGCTCTACGGCATCAACATGACCCGCGCCTATACCCTGCTCGGCCGCAAGGCCGGTTGTAGCGAGCTGCTCTCGGTCGGTCGGGTGCAGACCCCGCTGCTGGGGCTGGTGGTGCGGCGGGATCTCGAGATCGAGGCCTTCGTCCCCAAACCCTTCTACGAGGTGCTGGCCCATCTGCTGACCGATAGCAACGAGCGCTTCACCGCCAAGTGGCTGCCATCGGAAGCCTGCCTGCCGTGGCAAGATGAGGAGGGGCGGGTGCTCAACCGGGCGCTGGCCGACAAGGTGGTGAGTCGGATTAACGGCCAACCGGCACAGGTCGAATCGGTGGAGGAGCAGGCCCGCAAGCAGGCGGCGCCGCTGCCCTACAACCTCTCCAGCCTGCAGATCGATGCCGCCAAACGGTTCGGTATGGATGCCAAGCGGGTGCTCGATATCTGCCAGAGCCTCTACGAGCGTCACAAGCTCATCACCTATCCGCGTTCCGACAGCCGCTATCTGCCGACCGACCACTTCAAGCGGGCCGAGCAGGTGCGCGGTGCCATCGCCGCTACAGCGCCTGCACTGGCCAAGGCGGTGAGCGAGGCTGATGGCAAGATCCGCAGTAAGGCGTGGAACGATAGCAAGGTGGATGCCCACCACGCCATCATCCCCACCGAGAAGCAGGGCAACCCCGCCACACTGGGGGCCGACGAGGCGAAGCTCTATGGCCTGATTGCCCGCCAGTATCTGCTACAGTTCTATCCCCCGTTCGAATACAACGACAGCAAGGTGCTGCTGCGCATCGCCGGTGGCCTGTTTCAGGCCAAGGCGCGGCGAATCCTCAAGGCGGGCTGGAAGGCGCTGCTCGGAGTGGAGGAGGATGACGACGAAGAGAAGGCGGGCACGCTGCCTGCCCTGAAAGAGGGAGAGCAACTGCTGTGCGAGCGGGGCGAACTGCAGGAGAAGATGACCCAGCCGCCCAAGTCGTTCACCGATGCCACCCTGCTGGCGGCTATGACCGGCATCGCTCGTTATGTGCAGGATCCCGAGATCCGCAAGACCCTGCGCGACACCGATGGCCTCGGCACAGAAGCGACCCGGGCGGGTATCATCGACCTGCTGTTCAAGCGTCGCTTTCTGGTGCGTCAGGGCAAGAGCATCAAGGCGACCCCGACCGGGCGGGCGCTGGTACAGGCGCTGCCTGCGACGGCCACCACGCCGGATATGACGGCGCTGTGGGAGCAGAGCCTCGGCCAGATCGCCGAGCGCCACGGCAGCTATCAGCAGTTTATGGGGCCGCTCACCGAGCAGCTCAACGGTCTGATCGAGGGGGCGCGGCAGGACTCCGGCGCCAGCTTCAGCGCCCTGCCCAAGGAGGCGCCGGGTGCCGGCAAGCGGCGTTTTACCAGGCGCAAGAGTCCGGCGGCCAGCACGACTGGCGGACCCCGACCGCGCAAGACGACCAGCAAGCGCCAGACCAGGGCTGCATAACGAAAAAAGGCGCCCATCCTGGGCGCCAAAGGCATTGTTGTCAGGCTGCCTGAGTGGACAAGCTGGCACGGATCCTGTGCTGGTAGTGCAGAACCACACCGAGAAACACCAGATCCTTGAACAGGAAGAACTCGGTGACTGGCACGCCATCAACCACTTTCCAGACACCTGTCAGGGTCAGCAGGAAGCTCAGCGTCACCAGGAAGGTGACGATAGCCCCCATGCTGCACCAGTAACCGATGCGAGGTTGCCACAGGCCCACGACCAGCCCGATGGCGATCACTATCTCGACCACCCCGATCAGGTTCGATACGCTCTGTTCCGACAGGGGGCCATAGAGCCAGCTCATCAAGGGGTGGCTGGCTACCAGTGGTTTGATGGCGGCTGCCTCTGTCGGGGTAAACTTGAAGACGCCGATCCAGAGCAGGGTCAATACCACGCCCGCCAGGGCGACCAGAAAGCCTTTGTCATGTTGTTGCATGGGGGGGCTCCTTGTTTAAGGGGTCAGAGTGACGGGCGGGAAGTCGATCTCGGTCGCCGCCAGGTGGTTGCCATAGTTGGTCAGGGTATTGACCACCACCTGGCCGAGCACCTCCAGCAGCAGCTCGTCATCTACGCCTGCGGCACGGGCGCTAGCAAGCTGCTCGTCACTGATCACCCCGCGCTGGTTGACCAGCGCTGTTGCCAGTTGCAGCAGGGCGTGATCAAGGGGAGCCGAGGCCTGGCCGAGTCGGGCTGCCCGGATCTCTTGGGCCGAGAATCCGGCCTTGCTCGCCAGTAGTGTGTGGGCAGACAAACAGTATTGGCAGGCGTTGGCTTGACCTATGGCCAGTGCCAGCAACTCCCGTTGTGGGGCAGTCAGACGCCCCTTGCCAAGCGCCTCGGCAAAGGCCAGGAAGCCATTGAGCAGGGCTGGCGAGTGGGCCAGGGTGGCGTAGAGGTTGGGCACCATACCCAGATTGCGTTGCAGGGTGGCCAGGGTCTGGGCGGCTGCGGGTTGCGGTTGGGATACGGGTTGGATACGGCTCATGATCTTCTCCTGTGGTAGTGAAGGTACGGGAGACAGTGTGCCGTCATTCGTGATACGGTTTATCACTCATCGTCTGCAAATAAATACTATTCGTCTCAAATATGGATCCGCTCTCTGCCCTGTTGGTTCATGCCGCCCCCGAAGCCAAGATCTTCTTCGCCGGCAACCTGTGCCAGAACTCCTCCAGTGATGATTATCCGAGTGGCGGACATCTTCATCTGCTGCGCAGCGGTGCCGTCATGTTGCGTGAAGAGGGGGTCGCCAGCTTGCTGCTCGAGGAGCCGACCCTGATCCTGTTCCCTCGGGGACGTCCTCACAAGCTTGAACCCAGAACGTTGGGGGGTTGCGATCTGGTGTGTGCCAATGTCGCATTCGGCAAGGGGGGATCATCGCCGTTGCAACTGGCATTACCGGGCTCGCTGGTGCTGCCGCTAAGGGAGTTGCCTGCCCTGACGCCGGTGCTGAACCAGTTGTTTGACGAGGCGTTTCACCCACGCTACGGGCAGGATCCGCTGATCTCCCGCTTGCTGGAGGTACTGTTGATCCTGCTGCTGCGTCATCTGGTCGAGCAAGGAGTGTGTCAGCAGGGGATGCTGGCAGGTATTTCCGATCCCCAGTTGGCCAAGGCGATCTCGGTGATGCATCAGCGTGGGGATGAACCCTGGACGGTGGCCACGCTGGCGCGGGAGGCCGGCATGTCGCGGGCCCGCTTTGCCGCGAGGTTTCAGGAGCGGGTCGGTCAAGCGCCGGTGGGTTATCTGACCCACTGGCGCATGGCCCGAGCCTGCCAGCAACTGCTGGTGGGGGAGCCCATGGTGCAGGTGGCGCTGGGGGCGGGGTACAGCAGCAGTGTCGCCTTTGGTCGGGCATTCGAGCGGGAGCTGGGGGTGAGCCCGGGGCGCTGGCTCAAGGCGCAGCAACAAGCCGAATAAAAAACGGGGCAGCCAGTGGCAGCCCCGTTTTCATAACCGGTCAGCCGGTATAGACGTTCTCTTCCGGATAACGGATGCGAGTCTCGACCGGGCGGGCCAGCATAAAGGCCAGGGTCAGGGGGCCGAGACGGCCGCAAATCATCACCAGCACCAGGATCAGCTTGCCCGGCTCGCTCAGGGAGGCGGTGATGCCGGTGGAGAGGCCGACGGTGGCAAATGCCGAGATGGTCTCGAACATGATTTTGTCGAACGGCAGATCCTCGGTCACCATCAGCAGGAACATCGCCAGCATCAGCACCATGGTGCTGACGATGATGATGGCCAGCGATCGGGTCACGATCTGGGGCGACAGGGTGCGGCCAAAAGCGGTGACATGGGGCCGTTTGGTCAGAAATGCCTTGGTCGCCAGCAGCACGACTGCGAAGGTGGTGACTTTGATACCACCACCGGTCGAGGTGGCACCGGCACCGATAAACATCAACATCATCAGGAACAGCAACGCCGCCGGGGTCATCAGCCCGATATCTATGGTATTGAAACCGGCGGTACGGGCGCTGGCAGACTGGAAGAAGGCAGCCAGCAGCTGGCCACCGACACCGGCCTTGCCGAGGGTGCCGGGGTTGTTGTGTTCCAGCAGCCAGAACATCAGGGTACCGGCCAGCAGCAGTGCCGGGGTCATCAGCAGCATCAGCTTGCTGTGCAGCTTGAGCTTGCGCCAGCGGCGGTTGCGCACCAGATCGACGATGACGGTAAAGCCGATCCCCCCCAGGATCAGCAGGCCGGCGATGGTCAGGCTGATGATGGGGTCGTCCCTATAGTCCATGAGATTGTTGGCAAACAGCGAAAACCCGGCGTTGTTGAAGGCCGAGACCGCGTGGAAGAAGCTGACATAGAGGCCGTGCACCCACCCCATCTCGGGCACCCAGCGGATCGCCATGATGCCGGTGCCGATCAGCTGGGCAATAAAGGCGAACAGCACGATCCGTTTGACCAGCTGGATGATGTTGACCGAGCCCTCCTGTCCCAGCGCCTCCTTGGCCAGCACCTGTTGGCGCAGACCGACCCGCTTGCTGAAGATGGCGATCAGCAGCAGGGTCATGGTCATCTGGCCCAGACCGCCGATCTCCATCAGCATCAACAGGAAAATCTGCCCCTGCAGGGTGAAGGCGGTGCCGGTATCCACCACGCCAAGACCTGTCACGCTGATGGCCGAGGTGGCGGTAAACAGGGCGTTGACGAAGGTAACCTCGCCATTGTGGCTGGAGGGTTGCACCAGAAAGATGGTGCCAATCAGCAGAATGATCAGAAAGCTGCCGAGGATCAGCCGGGCTTCGCTCCAGCGAGAGTCCTGCTCCCGATGGAGGGCGAAGGCGTAGCTGCTGCGCCAGTTGATCATAGAGTTTCGAGCCAGTGGTCGATAGCGTGCTTGTTGCCCGCCAGGATCAGGATGTCGCCCAGTTGCAGCTCCATCTTGCCGGTCAGCACGTTGTGCAGCACATCACCACGCTTGATGGCGAGCAGCTGGAAATCGCTCTGTTGCAGCAGGTGGAAGTCGCCCAGTTCCCGGCCGTTCTGTTGCAGGCCAATCACGAACTCGGTCAGCACCATGTCGTGGCCCAGCTCCAGATAGTCGAACAGCCGGTTGTCCAGCATGCTCTGGGCGACCCGGCGGCCCATGTCCCACTCCGGGTTGATCACCTTGTCGGCGCCCACTTTCTGCAGGATCTTGGCGTGGAACTTGTCGCGCGCCTTGACCCACACCTTCTTCACGCCTGCCTCTTTCAAGACGAGGGTGGTGAGGATGCTGGTCTCCAGGTTGTCACCGATGGCAACGAAGACGATATCGAAATTGGCCAGTCCCAGCTCGGCCACGGTGGCCTCATCGGTGGCATCCGCCACGATAACGTGATTGCAGAGGGCGGCGATTTGCCGGGTCTTGCTCTCGTCGATATCGATGGCCAGTACTTCGGCATCTTGCCGTTGCAGCTCTTCGCACAGCGCGCTGCCAAACAGGCCCAGGCCGATGACGGCAAACTGGTTGTTCATGAGTTATTCCTCAGCAGTTGAAGTCGCCTACTCTAAACCACTGCTATTCCCCCGAAAAGGGCTCGGGTTTTTCGTCATGGGGCAACTTGAGGTAGACTGCGCCCTTGCACCAAGCCGGGATAGACCGATGAAACTGAATGCCAACGCCTCCTTGTTGAAGCTCAACACCCTTGCCCTCGATGCGTATTGCCTCTGGCTGGCCGAGGTGGAGCAGGTTGCCGATCTGGCGACCCTGCGTGCCGATCCACAGCTCAACCAGTTGCCACACCTCAATCTGGGCGGCGGCAGCAACATGCTCTTCACCACGGATTTTCTCGGTCTGGTGGTGCTCAACCGGCTCAAGGGAATTACCGCTGAAGATGGCGGGGATCACTGGTTGCTCCATGTGGCGGCCGGTGAAGATTGGCATCAGCTGGTGCGCCATACCTTGCAACAGGGCTGGTTCGGGCTGGAGAATCTGGCGCTTATTCCCGGCACGGTCGGTGCGGCGCCGGTGCAGAACATCGGTGCGTATGGCGTTGAGCTGGCCGACTTCTGCGCCTATGTCGAGGCGTTCAACTGGCAGAGTGGCGAGATTGAACGGATCGCGGCGGCAGAGTGCCGCTTCGGTTATCGCGACAGCATCTTCAAACACGAGTATCAGGATTCCCACCTGATCACTGCCGTCGGGCTCAAACTGCCCAAGGCGTGGCAACCGGTGCTCGGCTATGGCCCACTGGCGGCGCTCGGTGACGCGCCTTCGGCGCAGGTCATCTTCGATACCGTCTGTGCCACCCGCATGGCCAAACTGCCGGATCCTGCGGTGCTCGGCAATGCCGGTAGCTTCTTCAAGAATCCGGTGGTACCTGCCGCGCTGGCGGAGTCGCTCAAGTCGCGCTACCCGCAGATGCCCTGCTATCCGGCTGGAGAAGGGCAGGCCAAGCTGGCGGCGGGCTGGCTCATCGATCAGTGCGGTCTGAAAGGTTTCGCCATTGGCCGTGCCGCCGTTCATCAGGAGCAGGCGCTGGTGCTGGTCAATCTGGGGGGCGCCAGTGCCATGGAGCTGATCGCGCTGGCGGCCCATGTCCGCGACAGCGTGGAGCAGACGTTTGGCGTGGTGTTGGAGCACGAGGTGCGCTTTATGGGGGCGCATGGTGAAACCTGGCTCGACGAGGTGCTCTCATGACGTTGACTCCCATCAGACAGACCCTGATCACCCTGCTTAGCGACGGCCAGTTTCACTCCGGCGAACAGCTGGGTGAGCAGCTCGGCATCAGCCGGGCGGCGGTGAGCAAACACATGGCGGCGCTCAAGGAGCTGGGGTTGGATCTCTTTAGCCTGACCGGCAAGGGCTACCGGTTGGCGGTGCCGATGGCGCTCTATGATCAGGCTACCTTGCAGGCACTGGCCCCGATGGCACCGGTGCACTGTTTTCCGGTCATTGGCTCGACCAATCAACACCTGCTGGATCGGGTCAATGAGCTGCGCTCTGGCGAGAGCTGTCTGGCCGAGTGTCAGACAGCCGGGCGCGGTCGTCGTGGCAAACCCTGGATTTCGCCGTTTGGTTGCCAGCTGATCCTCAGCATGTACTGGCGACTCGAACAAGGCATGGCGGCGGCCATGGGGCTGAGTCTGGCGGTCGGCGTGGCAGTGGTTGAAGCGCTGGAGTCCCTTGGCTATCAAGGCGTCGAGCTCAAGTGGCCGAACGACCTCTACTATCAGGGCCGCAAGCTGGCGGGAATACTGGTGGAGATGAGCGGTAGCGCCGGGGCCAGTTGTCATCTGGTGATCGGCATTGGTCTCAATCTGGCGATGCCTGCCCGCGAAGGTGAGAAGATTGATCAGGCCTGGGCTGAGCTGCGTCACATCAATCCGGAACTGGTGGATCGCAATCAGTTGGCGGCCCGGATGATCGTCCATCTGCAGCGGGCGCTGCACACCTTTGAGCAGCAGGGGCTGGCAAGCTTTGTCGATGAGTGGAACCGGCTCGATCACTTTGCCGGTCGCCCTGTGCGCCTGCTGATGGGGGATCAGGAGATCCGCGGCATCGCTCGTGGCATCGACGATCGCGGCGCCCTGCGACTGGAGACAGGTGAAGGGATCAAATACTATCTGGGGGGCGAGCTCTCCCTGCGCCGGGGCGACTGAGGGTCAGCAAGGCCGCTCATGATGCCAAACAAGAAGAGGGGGCCCGCGGGCCCCCTCTTCGTTATCCGGCAACCGCCGTCATCATTTGCGCAGTTTGATCTGCTCGATGGCGTGCTCATGGCCCTTGGTCATGATCAGGTTGGCTCGCTCACGCGTTGGCAAGATATTTTCTTGCAAATTCAGATAGTTGATATCTTGCCAGATGTTGCTGGCGATCTGGGTCGCCTCACTCTCCGCCAGCTTGGCGTAGTTATGGAAGTAGGAGTCGGGATCCGAGAAGGCGCCGCTGCGGAATTTCAGGAAGCGTTCGATATACCAGGTGCGCAGCAGTTCGGCATCGGCATCCACATAGATGGAGAAGTCGACGAAGTCCGACACGAAGACCCGATGGGGCTCCTGAGGGTAATCCATGCCGCTTTGCAGCACATTGAGCCCTTCCAGGATCAGGATGTCCGGCTGCTCCACCACCTTCTTCTCATCGGGAATGATGTCGTAGATAAGGTGGGAGTAAACCGGCGCTTCGACCTTCTCGTGACCAGCGCGGATGTTGGCGACAAACTCCACCAGATGGCGGATGTCGTAGGATTCCGGGAACCCCTTGCGGCGCATCAGGCCGCGCTCTTCCAGTACCTTGTTGGGATAGAGGAAGCCGTCGGTGGTGACCAGCTCCACCCGTGGATGTTCCGGCCAGCGCTCCAACAGGGCCTGCAGAATACGGGCCGTGGTGCTTTTGCCCCCCGCCACGCTGCCGGCAATGCTGATGATATAGGTGCCCTTGCCGCGGGACTGGCCGAGAAACTGCTCCAGCACCCGGCTGCGACGCTGTTTGGCTTTGACATAGAGATTGAGCAGGCGGGAGAGAGGCAGATAGATCTCTTCCACTTCCCGCAATGACACCTTCTCGTTGATCCCGCGCAGGGTCTGCAGATCGTGTTCGGTCAGGGTCAGGGGGACCGAATCGCGCAATAACGCCCATTGTTCGCGGGTGAATTGCAGATAGGGGTTATGCTCTGTCGTCATGGTGTCATCACTGTTTCTTGGGCACGGCGACCATACACCAAGGGTGGGGGAGCGACAAGGGACGCAGCAGGATTGGCTTGTTTGCCCCCGCTTTTTTGCAAACTTCCCAGCAATAAAGCATATTTTGCCGGGTTCAATGGTTGCATCCCCCAAAACCTTACAATAAAATGCGCGACGCTTGACTGTCTGTCGTCTATTTGCGGTGCAAAAGCGATAAACACAACGGGTGCAAGCAGAATTACCGTTGTGACAATCTGGCGTCTGGAGGGGTTCCCGAGCGGCCAAAGGGATCAGACTGTAAATCTGACGGCTCTGCCTTCGAAGGTTCGAATCCTTCTCCCTCCACCATATTTCTCTGCGGTTTGAGTTCTTTGGGTTAGAGAAATGCGGGCATCGTATAATGGCTATTACCTCAGCCTTCCAAGCTGATGATGCGGGTTCGATTCCCGCTGCCCGCTCCAAGATGCTGATATGGCTCAGGCGTTAGCAGAGCCGCACCCTAGGGTGAGTTCGGCAAGCGAACCAGCCATCAGTACCTCTCTCTTTCCCACCAGATTCAAATCCATCATATAAACTGTTCTGTGGTTAGCTTGCCACCGCGTACTCAGCGTTAGTTTAGAGGGACGATCATGTCTAAAGAAAAATTTGAGCGTAATAAACCGCACGTTAACGTGGGTACCATCGGCCACGTTGACCACGGTAAAACCACCCTGACTGCAGCTATCACCAACGTGCTGGCCAAGCACTTCGGTGGTAAAGCTTTCGCCTTCGACCAGATCGACAAGGCACCGGAAGAGCGTGAGCGTGGTATCACCATCAACACCTCCCACGTAGAATACGACACCGCTACCCGTCACTACGCCCACGTAGATTGCCCGGGTCACGCCGACTACGTTAAAAACATGATCACCGGTGCTGCCCAGATGGACGGCGCGATCCTGGTAGTAGCAGCGACTGACGGCCCGATGCCGCAGACTCGTGAGCACATCCTGCTGGGTCGTCAGGTAGGCGTTCCGTACATCATCGTGTTCATGAACAAGTGTGACATGGTAGATGACGAAGAGCTGCTGGAACTGGTCGAGATGGAAGTTCGCGAACTGCTGTCCGAGTACGACTTCCCGGGTGATGACCTGCCGGTAGTCCGTGGTTCCGCACTGAAAGCGCTGGAAGGCGAAGCTCAGTGGGAAGAGAAGATCCTGGAACTGGCTGGCCACCTGGACAGCTACATTCCGGAGCCGGAGCGTGCGATTGACCAGCCGTTCCTGATGCCGATCGAAGACGTATTCTCTATCGCTGGCCGTGGTACTGTAGTTACCGGTCGTGTAGAGCGCGGTATCGTTAAAGTTGGTGAAGAAGTGGAAATCGTTGGTATCAAAGATACCACCAAGACCACCTGTACCGGCGTTGAAATGTTCCGCAAACTGCTGGACGAAGGTCGTGCAGGCGAGAACATCGGTGCACTGCTGCGTGGCGTGAAGCGTGAAGACGTAGAGCGTGGTCAGGTACTGGCCAAGCCGGGCACCATCAAGCCGCACACCAAGTTTGAATCTGAAGTGTACGTGCTGTCCAAAGAAGAAGGTGGTCGTCATACCCCGTTCTTCAAAGGCTACCGTCCGCAGTTCTACTTCCGTACTACCGACGTGACCGGTACCATCGAACTGCCGGAAGGCGTAGAGATGGTAATGCCGGGCGACAACATCAAGATGGTTGTTACCCTGATTGCACCGATCGCAATGGACGACGGCCTGCGTTTCGCTATCCGTGAAGGTGGCCGTACCGTAGGTGCTGGTGTTGTAGCTAAAGTTATCGCTTAATCTTTGGCTTACATAAATAAAGCAAAGCCCCTATAATAGGGGCTTTCTTATGCAGGGGCGTAGTTCGAATTGGTAGAACAGCGGTCTCCAAAACCGATGGTTGCGGGTTCGAGTCCTGCCGCCCCTGCCATATACCTCGTCTCGTACGGGGCTTTTGTGTCTTTGGTTACGTCAGATACAGGTGGGTTGTATGAGTGTTAGTTCTGAGAACCAGGGCGGAAGCAAGGATACCCTGCTTTGGGGCCTGGTTTTCATTATCCTGGTGGCCGCTGTAGTAGGTAATTATCTACTGAGCGATGTTATTGCTGCCGTCCGCGCCTTGGGTGTGGTCATTGTCATCGCTGCTGCCGGTGCAGTAGCCCTGCAAACCACCAAAGGGAAGGCAACACTGGCATTCGCCCGTGAGTCTCGCCTGGAAGTCCGCAAGGTCGTATGGCCAACCCGTCAGGAAGCCATTCAGACAACCCTGATTGTGCTGGCGGTGACCGCCGTGATGGGGCTGCTGCTGTTCGTTCTGGACGGCGCCTTGGTCTGGTTGGTCAACCTGATTACCGGTGTGTAAGGATAAGCCATGACTGAACAACGTGAACAGCGTATGAGATGGTATGTCGTGCAGGCGTTTTCCGGCTATGAAGGCCGTGTCGCCAAATCCCTGCGCGAGCATATCAAGATGCATGGCATGGAAGACATGTTCGGTGAAGTACTGGTCCCGACCGAAGAAGTGGTCGAGATGCGTGCAGGCCAGAAGCGCAAGAGTGAGCGCAAGTTTTTCCCGGGCTATGTCCTGGTTCAGATGATCATGGATGAAACCACATGGCACCTGGTGCGTAACGTACCGCGCGTCATGGGCTTCATCGGCGGTACTTCCGACCGTCCGGCACCGATCTCCGACAAAGAGGCCGATGCCATCCTGAACCGTCTGCAGGATGCCCACGACAAGCCGCGTCCGAAAACCCTGTTTGAACCGGGTGAAATGGTGCGGGTTGCCGATGGTCCGTTTGCCGACTTCAATGGAACCGTTGAAGAGGTGGACTACGAGAAGAGCCGCGTGAAGGTTTCTGTACTGATCTTCGGTCGTTCTACTCCCGTTGAGCTGGATTTCGGTCAGGTCGAAAAGGGCTGATTGATTTCTGTTCACTCAACAGTTGTCAGGGGCAGCGAATATCTCTATAATTCGCTGCCCCTTTATTAGTTGGGGAGCCGTTTGCAGGAGCATGTCTCCGAGGCGCTAGAACCCATTTTTGAGGTAATTTCCTAATGGCTAAGAAAGTCACAGCTTATATCAAGCTGCAGGTTGCTGCTGGTGCAGCCAACCCGTCTCCTCCCGTTGGTCCTGCACTGGGTCAACACGGTGTTAACATCATGGAATTCTGTAAGGCGTTCAACGCTCGTACAGAAAAGCTGGAAAAAGGTTCACCGACCCCGGTCGTGATCACCGTTTACAGCGACCGTTCCTTCACCTTCGAAACCAAGACTCCGCCTGCTTCCTTCCTGCTGAAGAAAGCTGCTGGCATCAAGTCTGGTTCTGCCAAGCCGAACAAAGACAAGGTTGGTAAGGTGACCGTAGCCCAGCTGCAAGAAATCGCCAAGACCAAAGAACCGGATATGACCGGTGCCGATCTGGATGCAAAAGTACGTTGCATCGCAGGCTCCGCTCGTTCCATGGGTCTGGTAGTGGAGGATTAAGACAATGGCTAAACTTTCCAAGCGTATGCGCGTTATTCGCGAAAAAGTTGACGGTACCAAAGAGTACTCCATCAACGAAGCCATTGCCCTGCTGAAAGAACTGGCTACCGCCAAGTTCGTTGAAAGCGTTGACGTTGCTGTCAACCTGGGTATCGACGCTCGTAAATCTGACCAGAACGTACGTGGTGCTACTGTACTGCCGCACGGTACCGGTCGTGATGTACGCGTTGCCGTATTTACCCAAGGTGCCAATGCCGAAGCAGCTAAAGCTGCCGGTGCTGACCTGGTAGGTATGGATGACCTGGCCGATCTGGTTAAGAAAGGCGAGATGAACTTCGACGTAGTTATCGCATCCCCGGATGCCATGCGCGTTGTTGGTCAACTGGGTCAAATCCTGGGCCCGCGCGGCCTGATGCCGAACCCGAAAGTTGGTACTGTAACTCCTAACGTTGCCGAAGCTGTCAAGAACGCCAAGGCTGGTCAGGTTCGTTACCGTAACGACAAGAATGGTATCATCCATACCACTCTGGGTAAGGTTTCTTTCAACGAAGTTCAGCTGAAAGAAAACTTGGAAGCTCTGCTGGTTGCCCTGAAAAAAGGCAAGCCCTCTTCCGCCAAAGGTCAATTCATCAAGAAAGTCAGCATCTCCACCACCATGGGTGCCGGTGTTGCCGTAGACCAAGCTTCTCTGGAAGCTCAGGCCTAATTGATGGGTTTTACAAGGCGCAAAATTTAATCTATAATTTTGCGCCTTGATTGGTTGGGGGTTTCGACCTCCGTCCAAGACCGCAGGAGGCTGTAAAGCCTTAATGTTTCCTGCGTAGACGGTGCCGGAAACCCAGCGAGAAAGATTCTTTCTCTTCTGGAATCCTGCTACCGCATCGTTCCCCTCTGTTGTAAAGGTAGGGGGGATGTGTCAGTACTGGGTCATTTGACCCGGATTCAATCCAGGAGTTAAGCCAATGGCATTGGGACTCGAAGACAAAAAGGCAATTGTTGCTGAAGTCAACGAAGCTGCCAAAGGCGCTCTTTCTGCAGTTGTTGCCGATTCTCGCGGTGTCACTGTAGACAAGATGACCGTCCTGCGTAAAACCGCTCGTGAAGCCGGTGTGTACATGCGCGTTGTGCGTAACACCCTGCTGCGTCGCGCGGTAGAAGGTACCGAATACGAGTGCCTGAACGACGCATTTACCGGTCCTACCTTGATTGCTTTCTCTAACGAACACCCGGGCGCTGCTGCTCGTCTGTTCAAAGAGTTTGCCAAAGCGAACCAAAAGTTCGAAATCAAGGCTGGCGCTTTTAACGGTGAGTTTATCGCCGCAGCACAAATTGATCGTCTGGCCACGCTGCCGACCTACGACGAAGCAATTGCGAAGTTGATGGCTACTATGAAAGAAGCCTCTGCTGGCAAGCTGGTTCGTACCATCGCTGCTGTGCGTGATCAGAAGCAAGCTGCTGCTTGATTCTCGCCTATTTAGGCTGTTTGAGTTTATTCAACATCAGGAATTTTTGTCATGTCTATCACTAAAGACCAAATCATCGAAGCCGTTGCTTCCATGTCCGTAATGGAAGTTGTTGAGCTGATCGAAGCTATGGAAGAGAAATTCGGTGTTTCTGCCGCTGTTGCTGTTGCTGCCGGTCCGGCCGCTGAAGCAGTAGAAGAGAAGACCGAGTTCGACGTAGTTCTGACTGCTGCCGGTGCCAACAAAGTTGCCGTCATCAAAGCCGTTCGTGGCGCTACCGGTCTGGGCCTGAAAGAAGCCAAAGATCTGGTAGAAGCTGCTCCGGCTAACCTGAAAGAAGCCGTCTCCAAAGACGAAGCTGAAGCTCTGAAGAAAGAGCTGGAAGCTGCCGGTGCTTCTGTTGAGATCAAATAATCTGCATTTATGTAGATTAGCCTGATAAAACAGGCTAGGGCTGGTGAATTTTTGTTCACCAGCCTTTTTGCGCTGTAGACTGAGAGCATTTCACACCGTTTACGACTCTCGGTGCACCAGCAATCCGGACTGTCTTCTTTCGTCCGGGCCAACACAAAACGGTGTTGAGACAGAGCTGTCCCGCGGGACAGAGTGGGTCACTTATCAGCGAGCTGAGGAACCCTATGGTTTACTCTTATACCGAAAAAAAACGCATTCGTAAGGACTTCGGTAAGCGAGACCAGGTACTGGACACGCCTTATCTGTTGTCCATTCAGCTGGACTCCTTCAAGCAGTTCATCGAGGCTGACCCGGAAGGTGAATATGGCCTAGAGGCCGCTTTCCGTAGCGTTTTCCCGATCACCAGTTACTCCGGTAGTGCTGAGCTTCAGTATGTCAGCTATCGCCTGGGTGAGCCGGTATTTGACGTAAAAGAATGCCAGATCCGTGGAGTGACCTACTCCGCGCCGCTGCGTGTCAAGCTTCGTATGGTTCTGTACGACCGTGAAGCAGCTGCCGGCACCGTCAAAGACATCAAGGAACAAGAAGTATACATGGGCGAAATTCCGCTCATGACCGAGAACGGCACCTTTGTTATCAATGGTACCGAGCGGGTTATCGTTTCCCAGCTGCACCGCAGCCCGGGCGTCTTCTTCGACCACGATAAAGGCAAAACACATTCATCCGGTAAGGTGCTGTATAACGCTCGCGTTATCCCCTACCGTGGCTCCTGGCTGGACTTCGAGTTCGATGCGAAAGACAACCTGTTTGTCCGTATCGACCGTCGTCGCAAACTGCCGGCATCCATTATTCTGCGCGCCCTGGACTTCACTTCCGAACAAATCCTGGCCACCTTCTTCGAAACCATCGGTTTCGAGGTCAAAGATGGCAAGTTGATGATGGATCTGGTGCCGGAGCGCCTGCGTGGCGAAACTGCGACCTTCGACATCGTGGCCAATGGTGCCGTGGTTGTTGAAACCGGTCGTCGTGTGACTGCCCGTCACATCCGTCAGTTGGAAAAAGACGCCGTTACCCAGATTGAGGTACCGGTTGAGTACGTTGTTGGCAAAGTTGCAGCCAAGGACTACGCACATCCGCAAACTGGCGAACTGGTAGTGGCAGCCAACCAGGCGCTGAGTCTGGAAGCGATTGCCAACCTGTCCCAGGCCGGCTTCAAGCATTTCGAGGTTCTGTTCACCAACGAACTGGATCACGGTGCCTACATGTCCGAGACCCTGCGCGTCGATTCCAGCACCAACCGTCTGGAAGCGCTGGTAGAAATCTACCGCATGATGCGTCCGGGCGAGCCGCCGACACGTGAAGCAGCAGAGCAGCTGTTCGAAAACCTGTTCTTCTCTGCCGAGCGTTACGACCTGTCTACCGTAGGTCGGATGAAGTTCAACCGCCGTCTGGGTCGTGAAGACGAGACTGGCGCTGGCGTACTGACCAAAGACGATATCGTCGATGTAATGAAGCGCCTGATCGACATCCGTAACGGTAACGACGAAGTGGACGATATCGACCACTTGGGTAACCGTCGTATCCGTTCTGTCGGTGAAATGGCTGAAAACCAGTTCCGCGTCGGTCTGGTGCGTGTCGAGCGTGCGGTCAAGGAGCGTCTCTCCCTGGGCGACCTGGACACCCTGATGCCGCAGGATCTGATCAACGCCAAGCCGATCTCCGCCGCAGTCAAAGAGTTCTTTGGTTCCAGCCAGCTGTCCCAGTTTATGGACCAGAACAACCCGCTCTCCGAAGTGACCCACAAGCGTCGAATTTCCGCGCTGGGCCCGGGCGGTTTGACTCGTGAGCGTGCCGGCTTTGAAGTCCGAGACGTACACCCGACCCACTACGGTCGTCTGTGCCCTATCGAGACTCCTGAAGGTCCGAACATCGGTCTGATCAACTCTCTGTCCGTGTACTCTCGTACCAACGAGTACGGTTTCCTCGAGACCCCGTACCGCAAGGTCATTGACGGTGTGATCACCGACGAAGTGGACTACCTGTCTGCTATTGAAGAAGGCAAGTACGTGATCGCACAGGCTAACGCCGCGACCACCGAAGATGGCCGTCTGAAAGATGAATTGATCCCGTGCCGTCACAAAGGTGAATCCACCTTTATGAACGCCGACCAGATCCAGTATATGGACGTGAGCCCGCAGCAGATCGTATCTGTGGCAGCCGCTCTGATCCCGTTCCTGGAACACGATGACGCGAACCGCGCATTGATGGGTTCAAACATGCAACGTCAGGCTGTACCGACTCTGCGTGCTGACAAGCCGCTGGTAGGTACCGGTATGGAACGCGCTGTGGCCGTTGACTCCGGTGTAACCGTAGTGGCCAAGCGTGGCGGCGTAATCGACTATGTCGATGCCTCCCGTATCGTCCTGAAGGTCAATGAAGATGAGCTGATGCCAGGCGAAGCCGGTATCGACATCTACAACCTGACCAAATACACCCGTTCCAACCAGAACACCTGTATCAACCAGCGTCCTTGCGTGATGTTGGGTGAGCCGGTCATGGCTGGCGACGTACTGGCTGACGGCCCGTCCACCGATCTGGGTGAACTGGCGCTGGGTCAGAACATGCGCGTCGCGTTCATGCCGTGGAACGGTTACAACTTCGAAGACTCGATCCTGGTGAACGAGCGTGTTGTTCAGGAAGATCGCCTGACCACCATCCATATCCAGGAACTGGCCTGTATCTCCCGTGACACCAAGCTGGGTCCGGAAGAGATCACTGCTGACATCCCGAACGTGGGTGAAGCCGCTCTGTCCAAGCTGGACGAGTCCGGTATCGTCTACGTGGGTGCCGAAGTGAAGGGCGGCGACATTCTGGTCGGTAAGGTAACCCCGAAAGGTGAAACCCAGCTGACGCCGGAAGAGAAGCTGCTGCGCGCCATCTTCGGTGAGAAGGCGTCCGATGTGAAGGACTCCTCCCTGCGTGTACCGAACGGTGTGTACGGTACCGTGGTTGACGTGCAAGTCTTTACCCGCGATGGCGTGGAAAAAGACAAGCGCGCCAAAGAAATCGAAGAGATGCAGCTGAAGGAAGCGAAGAAGGACTTGACCGAAGAGTTCAAGATCCTGGAAGACGGCATTTTCGGCCGCTCCCGCAACCTGCTGCTGGCCGCCGGTTACAGCGAAGATCGTCTGAACAAGCTCGATCGCTCCAAGTGGTTTGAACTGGCCATCGAAGACGAAGGCAAGCAGACCGAACTGGAACAGATCGCTGAACAGCACGTTGAGCTGAAAGCCGAGTTCGACAAGAAATTCGAGAACAAGCGTCGCAAGATTATCCAGGGTGATGATCTGGCACCGGGCGTACTGAAAATCGTCAAGGTTTATCTGGCAGTCAAGCGTCGCATCCAGCCGGGTGACAAGATGGCGGGCCGTCACGGTAACAAGGGTGTTATCTCCAAGATCTGTCCGGTCGAGGATATGCCTCATGACGAGTTCGGCCGTCCGGTCGACATCGTACTGAACCCGTTGGGCGTACCATCCCGTATGAACATCGGTCAGATCCTCGAAGTGCACCTGGGCCTTGCGGCCAAGGGTATCGGCGAGAAGATCGATCGCATGGTCAAAGAGCAGCGCGAGCTGCACGAGATGCGCAACTTCCTGCAACAGGTCTATGACCTGGGCGAGAAGGACACCCAGCAAGTGAACATCGCCGAACTGTCTGACGACGACGTACGTACCCTGGTGGGTAACCTGCGTAAGGGTCTGCCGGTTGCTACTCCAGTGTTTGATGGTGCCAAAGAGCGCGAAATCAAAGCCCTGCTGAAGCTGGCCGATCTGCCGGAATCCGGTCAGATTGATCTGTTCGACGGCCGTACCGGTAACCGCTTCGAGCGTAAAGTAACCGTTGGTTACATGTACATGCTCAAGCTGAACCACCTGGTCGACGACAAGATGCACGCGCGTTCTACCGGTTCTTACAGCCTGGTTACCCAGCAGCCGCTGGGTGGTAAGGCTCAGTTCGGTGGTCAGCGTTTCGGTGAGATGGAAGTGTGGGCCCTGGAGGCTTACGGTGCGGCATATACCCTGCAGGAGATGCTGACCGTCAAGTCTGACGATGTGAATGGCCGTACCAAGATGTACAAGAACATCGTGGATGGCGACCACCGTATGGAGCCGGGCATGCCCGAATCCTTCAACGTATTGCTGAAGGAAATCCGCTCTCTGGGTATCAACATCGAGCTGGACGAAGAGTAAGAGCTCGCTCTTATTGTTCGAGAATTGACGTGGGCGCCCCGCTGTTTTGGCAGCCGGGGCGCCGAGGTTAGACTCCTGACAGGGGAAACACGTGAAAGACTTACTCAAGTTTTTGAAGGCTCAGACCAAGACCGAAGAGTTTGACAGCATCAAGATCGGTCTGGCCTCTCCTGACATGATCCGCTCCTGGTCATTCGGTGAGGTCAAAAAGCCTGAGACCATCAACTACCGGACTTTCAAGCCGGAGCGTGATGGTCTGTTCTGCGCCCGTATCTTCGGACCGGTGAAGGACTACGAGTGTCTGTGCGGCAAGTACAAGCGCCTGAAACACCGTGGTGTGATCTGTGAGAAGTGCGGCGTTGAAGTGACCCAGACCAAGGTCCGTCGTGAGCGTATGGGCCACATCGAGCTGGCCAGCCCGACTGCCCACATCTGGTTCCTGAAGTCCCTGCCGTCCCGTATCGGTCTGCTTCTGGACATGACCCTGCGCGACATCGAACGCGTGCTCTACTTCGAATCTTTCGTAGTTATCGAGCCGGGCATGACCAACCTCGAACGCAGCCAGATGCTCTCCGAAGAGCAGTACCTGGATGCGCTGGAAGAGTGGGGCGACGAATTTGACGCCAAGATGGGTGCCGAAGCAATCCTGGCATTGCTGCGCGCCATCGATCTGGAAGGTGAAGTCAAAGCGATGCGTGAGGAGCTGGATCAGACCAACTCCGAGACCAAACGCAAGAAGACCACCAAGCGTCTGAAGCTGATGGAAGCTTTCCTGCAGTCCGGCAACAAGCCGGAGTGGATGATCATGACAGTGCTGCCTGTGCTGCCGCCGGACCTGCGTCCGCTGGTACCGCTGGACGGCGGCCGTTTCGCGACTTCCGATCTGAACGATCTGTACCGTCGCGTGATCAACCGTAACAACCGCTTGAAGCGTCTGCTGGATCTGGCTGCTCCGGACATCATCGTGCGCAACGAAAAGCGTATGCTGCAAGAGTCCGTCGATGCGCTGCTGGATAACGGCCGTCGCGGTCGTGCCATCACCGGTTCCAACAAGCGCCCGCTGAAATCCCTGGCCGATATGATCAAGGGTAAGCAGGGTCGTTTCCGTCAGAACCTGCTCGGTAAGCGTGTCGACTACTCCGGTCGTTCCGTTATCACCGTAGGCCCGACTCTGCGTCTGCATCAGTGCGGTCTGCCGAAGAAGATGGCGCTGGAACTGTTCAAGCCGTTCATCTATGGCAAGCTGGAAACCCGCGGTCTGGCGACCACTATCAAGGCCGCCAAGAAGATGGTGGAGCGCGAAGAAGCTGTCGTTTGGGATATCCTGGACGAAGTGATCCGCGAACATCCGGTTCTGCTGAACCGTGCACCGACTCTGCACCGTCTGGGTATCCAGGCATTCGAACCGACTCTGGTCGAAGGCAAGGCAATCCAGCTGCACCCGCTCGTTTGTGCTGCGTATAACGCGGACTTCGATGGTGACCAGATGGCGGTTCACGTACCGCTGACCCTGGAAGCCCAGCTGGAAGCGCGTGCGCTGATGATGTCTACCAACAACATCCTGTCGCCAGCCTCCGGTGAGCCGATCATCGTTCCTTCTCAGGACGTGGTCTTGGGTCTGTACTACATGACCCGCGCCCGCATCAATGCGAAGGGTGAAGGTATGGTGCTGTCCGGCCCGAAAGAGGCCGAGAAAGTGTACCGTGCTGGTCTGGCCGACCTGCATGCTCGCGTCAAGTGCCGCATCACCGAGTACGTGAAGAACGAAGCCGGTGAGCTGGTTGCCAAGACCGAGATGAAGAACACCACCGTTGGTCGTGCGATCCTGAGCCTGATCCTGCCGAAAGGTATGGAATACGCCCTGATCGACGAGCCGAAGGTGCTGACTGCTGCCGAGCAGGCCGATCTGGAAGCCAATCCGCAGAACTGGATCAAATGCGTATCCAACAAGGCGCTGGGCAAAAAGCTCATCTCCCGTCTGCTGAACACCTGCTATCGCAAGCAGGGGCTGAAGGACACCGTTATCTTCGCTGACCAGCTGATGTATACCGGTTTCCACTACGCGGCGCTGTCCGGTGCTTCCGTTGGTATCGATGACATGGTCATCCCGGATGCCAAGAAAGACATCATCGCGTCTGCCGAAGCCGAAGTTGCCGAGATCCAGGACCAGTTCCTTTCCGGTCTGGTAACTGCGGGCGAACGTTACAACAAGGTTATCGATATCTGGGCCAGCGCCAACGAGCGCGTCTCCAAGGCCATGATGGAGAACTTGTCCAAAGAGCGTAACGTCAACTCGCTGGGTGAAGAAGAAGAGCAGGCCTCGTTCAACAGCATCTTTATGATGGCTGACTCTGGTGCGCGTGGTTCCGCCGCCCAGATCCGTCAGCTGGCCGGTATGCGTGGCCTGATGGCCAAGCCGGATGGCTCCATCATCGAGACTCCGATCATCGCGAACTTCCGCGAAGGCCTGAACGTACTGCAGTACTTTATCTCTACCCACGGTGCTCGTAAGGGTCTGGCGGATACCGCACTGAAGACTGCGAACTCCGGTTACCTGACTCGTCGTCTGGTAGACGTGGCGCAAGACATGGTGATCACCGAGGACGATTGCGGCACTACCGACGGTCTGTGGATGACTCCGCTGATCGAGGGTGGCGACGTGGT
This sequence comes from Aeromonas sp. 602200, assembly GCF_049173895.1. NCBI lineage: Bacteria > Pseudomonadati > Pseudomonadota > Gammaproteobacteria > Aeromonadales > Aeromonadaceae > Aeromonas > Aeromonas sp. 602200. Next base: position 9,545 of record NZ_JAAKSL010000008.1, on the reverse strand, counting down.
CGAGCCGCTGCGTGAACGCGTGCTGGGTCGTGTGGTGGCAGAAGATGTCATCAAGCCGGGTACCGAGGACGAGATCCTGGTTGCTCGCAACACCCTGCTCGACGAGCAGCTGTGTGACCTGCTGGAACGCAACTCCGTTGACCGTGTGAAGGTGCGTTCTGCCATCACCTGTGAAACCGACTTCGGTAACTGTGCTCACTGCTATGGCCGTGATCTGGCCCGTGGTCACCTGGTTAACAAGGGTGAGGCTGTCGGTGTTATCGCCGCCCAGTCCATCGGTGAACCGGGTACCCAGCTGACGATGCGTACTTTCCACATCGGTGGTGCTGCATCTCGTGCCGCTGCTGAAAGCAGCATCCAGGTCAAGAACACAGGTACCATCAAGCTGCAGAACGCCAAGTTCGTTCACAACAGCGATGACAAACTGGTTATCACCTCACGTTCTACCGAACTGACCATCATGGACGACATGGGCCGTACCAAGGAAAGCCACAAGCTGCCTTACGGTTCCGTGCTGGAAGTGAAGGACGGCCAGGCCGTGAGTGCTGGCGAGACCGTTGCCAACTGGGATCCGCACACCCACCCGATCATCACCGAAGTGGCAGGTCGCCTGCAGTTCGAACACATGATCGATGGCGTGACCATCACTCGTCAGACCGACGAGCTGACCGGTCTCTCTTCTATCGTTGTTCTGGACGTCAACGAGCGTCCGAGCGCCGGTAAAGAGATGCGTCCGACCGTTAAACTGGTCGACCTGAACGGCAAAGACGTGATGATCCCGGGTACCGATGTAGCCGCCCAGTACTTCCTGCCGGGCAAGGCGATCGTGAACCTGGAAGATGGTGCCAACGTGGGCGTGGGTGACGCGGTAGCGCGTATCCCGCAAGAGTCCGGCGGTACCAAGGACATCACCGGTGGTCTGCCGCGCGTTGCGGATCTGTTCGAAGCACGTCAACCGAAGGAACCGGCAATTCTGGCCGAGATCTCCGGTACCATCTCCTTCGGGAAAGAGACCAAGGGCAAACGCCGTCTGGTCATTACCCCGACCGATGGTGGCAACGTCTACGAAGAGATGATTCCGAAGTGGCGTAACCTGAACGTGTTCGAAGGTGAAAAAGTTGAGAAGGGTGAAGTGCTGGCGGATGGTCCTGAGTCTGCTCACGACATCCTGCGTCTGCGCGGTATCAGCCCGGTCGCCAACTACATCGCCAACGAAGTGCAGGACGTATACCGTCTGCAAGGCGTTAAGATCAACGACAAGCACATCGAAGTCATCGTTCGTCAGATGCTGCGCAAGTGCGAGATCCTGAGCGCTGGCGATACCGATCTGATCGAAGGCGAACAGGTTGAAGTGGCTCGTGTGAAGATTGCCAACCGTAAGCTGGTTGCCGAGGGCAAGACCCCTGCGACCTACCGTCATGTTCTGATGGGTATTACCAAGGCATCTCTGAGCACCGAGTCCTTCATCTCCGCGGCTTCCTTCCAGGAAACCACTCGCGTTCTGACCGAAGCCGCCGTTGGTGGTAAGCGTGATGAACTGCGTGGTCTGAAAGAGAACGTCATCGTGGGTCGTCTGATCCCGGCTGGTACCGGCTTTGCCTACCACCATAGCCGGATCAACCAGCGTGCTGCCGCAGCTCGTGCTGTTGGTACCCCGCAGGTGACCGCTGATGAAGCGGAGCAGAACCTGGCGGATCTGCTGAACGCAGCCGGTAGCTTCGACGAAGAGTAACTCGTCATCCGTGATTAAAAAGGGCTCCTTCAAGGAGCCCTTTTTGTTGGCCAATTCCTCGGCAAAGGTAGACGCAGCGCGGGTTTCAGGATGATCCAGAGCAAAGTTGTAGAGTAAAAAATCAAAAAAAGTTGACTTTACTCCCCTGCAATTTAAAACTCGGGAAAGTTGAATGGTTATTACAGGGGTAGAACATGACTGTCGGTATCGAGGAAGCCATGCTTCCCGAAGAACAGCTGATCAGCCGCACTTTTACAGATGAAGACAGGGAATTGTTGCGCTCATACGATGGGCTCATCGATGGCTTGGCCGAGCTGTTCGGCAAGCATTGTGAAGTGGTACTCCACTCCCTGGAAAATCTGCACGAGTCGGTGATCAAGATCGCCAACGGCTTCAATACCGGACGCACCCTCGGGGCGCCCATCACCGATCTCGCCCTGCGCATGCTCAAGGATATCGAGAGCACAGGCCAGGATTACACCCAGAGCTATTTCGCTCGCAGCCGTACCGGCGCGCTGATGAAGTCGAGCACCATCGCCATTCGCAACAGCGAGCGGCAAGTAGTGGGGCTTATTTGCATCAACCTGCACATCAATGCGCCTTTCCACGAGTTCGTGGCCGAATTTTTCCCGACGCCCCAGCAGGCGGCGCGTCAGTCACCAGAGACCTTCGCCAATAGCGTGGAAGAGCTGGTTGCACAGACGGTGGATAACACCATCGACGAGATCAACCGCGATCCCACCGTGGCCAACAATGCCAAGAACCGCTTCATCGTGACCCAGCTGTTCGAGAAGGGCATTTTCGACATCAAGGATTCGATTAATCTGGTGGCGGACAAACTCAATATTTCAAAACATACCGTTTATCTTTACATCCGACAGCGCAAGCAGGGTGAAGACGAGAACGAGTAACTCATTTCAGAAGGGGATAGATGAATGGCTAAAGAAGTGATTGCAACCGACAAGGCGCCTGCCGCGATTGGTCCGTATGTTCAGGCTACCAAGGTTGGCGAGATGATCTTCACCTCCGGGCAGATCCCGCTCGATCCTGCCACCATGGAGATCGTGGCTGGCGGCATCGAAGAGCAGGCAGAACGGGTGATGAAGAATCTGGTTGCCGTGTTGCACGCTGCGGGTGCCGATGCCAGCAAAGTGGTCAAAACCACCTGCTTCCTGAGCGACATGAACAACTTCGTTGCCTTCAATCAGGTCTATGCCCGCTACTTTGGCGACGCGGCGCCAGCCCGCTCCTGCGTGGAGGTGGCCCGTCTGCCGAAAGATGTGCTGGTCGAGGTCGAGGCGATTGCCCATCTCTGATCAACAGATCGAATCAAGCCCCTCCTGGCAGGGGCTTTTTTGTTTTTGGCGTAAAATGGACCGGGTCAGCACAGGAGTCCTGCTATGAGTCTGAGTTTTGCCATCCTGGTCACGGGGCCTGCCTATGGCACCCAATCGGCCAGCACAGCCTATCGTTTTGCCCGCAACCTGTTGGCACAGGGGCATACCTTGTCCCACCTGTTCTTCTATCAGGATGGGGTCTGCAACGGCAACGGTTTGCATCTGCCTGCATCCGATGAGACTGACCTGGTGCGTCTGTGGCGAGAGCTGGCAGAAGAGCAGGGGATCCGTATCGACGTCTGTGTCGCCGCCGCCATGCGGCGCGGTGTGCTCGATGAGCAGGAGGCCAAGGGGGCAGGGCAGGTGCACTTCAATCTGCAAGCGCCATTTTGCCTGAGCGGTCTGGGCCAGTTGGCCGAGGCTGCGCTCACCGCCGATCGACTGGTTCAGTTCTAGGGGGAGTCATGAACAAGAAAATTGCCTTTATATGCAGTCGTGGCCCCCATGGCCATGCCGCCGGCCGGGAAGGACTGGATGCCCTGCTGGCCACCTCGGCCATGACCGATGAACTGGCCCTCTTCCTGATTGGGGACGGCGTGCTGCAACTGCTCAAGGAGCAGCAGCCTGCCGCCATTTTGCAGCGCCACTACGCGCCCACCTTCAAAATGCTGGAACTCTACGACATCGAAGAGGTCTATGTTTGTGCTGACTCGCTGGCAGAGCGTGGCGTGACAGTGGATGATCTGCTGATCCCCGTCGAGAGTCTGCCGCGCCAGGAACTGGCTCGGCGCTGGGCACAGTGTTCGACTCACATCAGCTTTTGAGGTCTCCATGTTGCATCTGATATTGAACTCTCCCTTTCAGAGTCAGGCTCTGGCAGAGGCGCTCTCATACCTTCAGCCCGAGGATGAGCTGGTACTGATGCAGGATGCCGTGATTGCGGCATCGGTTCCCCAGTGGAGCGCGCGGCTGGCGGGTCTCCCGCTTTATGTGATGCAGGAAGATCTGCAAGCTCGCGGTTTGCAGCATCGGGTGGGTAATGTGCTCGATATGGCGGATCTGGTGGCTCTGATTGCGCAAAAAGGTTCCCCGCGCACCTGGGGTGGCTGAGAAGCATATTTTCAAGAAAATTCAAGGTGATGTCGTGAAAGCAAACGGATCCGAATTGCCCTTTTGTGACGCAAATTGTATAAATCTTGACTCCCCAGACAACAGGGCATAAAATTTCGCGTCCCCGTATCTGCGGGGAGGATTTTCCACACGTTTATGAAGTCATTATCAGGAGCCTTTTGATGGCAACTATTAACCAGTTGGTTCGCAAGCCACGCATCAAGCTCGTTGTGAAAAGCAACGTGCCGGCGCTGGAAGCGTGCCCTCAGAAGCGTGGCGTATGCACTCGTGTATATACCACCACCCCGAAGAAGCCTAACTCTGCACTGCGTAAAGTGTGCCGTGTACGTCTGACCAACGGCTTCGAAGTCACCTCCTACATCGGCGGTGAAGGTCACAACCTGCAAGAGCACTCTGTTGTTCTGATCCGTGGCGGTCGTGTAAAAGACTTGCCAGGTGTTCGTTATCACACCGTTCGTGGTGCGTTGGACTGTGCCGGTGTTAAAGACCGTAAGCAGGCTCGCTCCAAGTATGGCGTGAAGCGTCCTAAAGCTTAATGGTTCTCCGTTAAGTAAGGCCAAACGTTAATTCGTTTCTAGTTAGATAGCTTTCTAGTTTTGGGTAATCCCTGAAGTTACGGAGAATTTGAAATGCCAAGACGTCGTGTTGTTGGTCAGCGTAAAATCCTGCCAGATCCCAAGTTCGGATCAGAGCTGCTGGCTAAATTTGTCAACGTAGTAATGGTTGACGGTAAGAAATCTGTTGCAGAAGCCATTGTTTATGGCGCCCTGGACATCATTGCCACCAAATCTGGCAAAGAGCACCTGGCCGTATTCGAAGAAGCTCTGGATAACATTCGTCCGGCGGTCGAGGTTAAATCTCGTCGCGTCGGTGGTGCAACCTATCAGGTGCCGGTAGAAGTTCGTCCGGTACGTCGCAATGCCCTGGCAATGCGCTGGTTGGTTGATGCCGCTCGTAAACGTGGTGAAAAATCAATGGCTCAGCGTTTGGCTGGCGAGCTGCTGGATGCCGCTGAGAACAAGGGTTCGTCTGTCAAGAAACGTGAAGACGTACACCGTATGGCTGAAGCGAACAAAGCCTTCGCTCACTTCCGCTGGTAATCCGCTTGCGCAGGGTCTTTGGGCTCTGCGCACCTTTAATTATCTAGGGACAAGCGCCTTAGTAAGAGGATGACAATGGCTCGTACAACCCCCATTGAGCGTTATCGTAACATCGGTATCTCCGCTCACATTGACGCCGGTAAGACTACTACTACCGAGCGTGTACTGTTTTACACCGGTGTAAGCCACAAAATCGGTGAAGTTCACGATGGCGCTGCCACCATGGACTGGATGGAACAGGAACAAGAGCGTGGTATCACCATCACCTCCGCCGCGACCACTGCTTTCTGGTCCGGTATGGGTAAACAGTTCCAACCGCACCGTATCAACATCATCGATACCCCCGGCCACGTTGACTTTACTATCGAAGTAGAGCGCTCCATGCGTGTTCTGGACGGTGCCGTGATGGTTTACTGTGCCGTAGGTGGCGTACAGCCACAGTCTGAAACCGTATGGCGTCAGGCTAACAAGTACAAGGTTCCCCGTATCGCGTTCGTCAACAAGATGGACCGTACCGGTGCCAACTTCCTGCGTTGTGTTGAGCACATCAAGACCCGTCTGAAAGGCAACCCGGTTCCGCTTCAGCTGAACATCGGCTCTGAAGAGAACTTCAAGGGTGTTGTTGACCTGATCAAGATGAAGGCCATCAACTGGAACGAAGCTGACCAGGGCGTCACCTTCGACTACGAAGATGTGCCGGCCGAGCTGCTGGAACAGGCGCAAGAAATGCGCATGAATCTGGTTGAAGCCGCTGCTGAAGCGTCTGAAGACCTGATGGAAAAATACCTGGGCGGCGAAGAGCTGACCGAGGAAGAGATCAAGAAAGCTCTGCGTCAGCGCGTGCTGAACAACGAAATCATCCTGGTAACCTGTGGCTCCGCGTTCAAGAACAAGGGCGTACAGGCAATGCTGGATGCTGTTGTTGAGTACCTGCCTGCTCCGACCGACGTAGCTGCTATCGACGGCCTGAAGATGGACGGCGAGACCAAAGACGAGCGTCATGCTTCTGATGACGAGCCGTTCTCTGCTCTGGCGTTCAAGATCGCTACCGACCCGTTCGTTGGTAACCTGACCTTCTTCCGCGTCTACTCCGGTGTTGTTAACTCCGGTGACTCCGTGCTGAACTCCGTCAAGGACAAGCGCGAGCGTTTCGGCCGTATCGTTCAGATGCACGCCAACAAACGTGAAGAGATCAAAGAAGTTCGCGCAGGTGACATCGCTGCTGCCATCGGTCTGAAAGACGTGACCACTGGTGACACCCTGTGTGACGAAAAAGCGCCGATCATCCTCGAGCGTATGGAATTCCCGGAGCCGGTCATCTCCATCGCGGTTGAGCCGAAAACCAAGGCTGACCAGGAGAAGATGGGTCTGGCACTGGGCCGTCTGGCTCAGGAAGACCCGTCCTTCCGCGTATGGACTGACGAAGAGTCTGGCCAGACCATCATCGCCGGTATGGGTGAGCTGCACCTGGACATCATCGTTGACCGTATGCGTCGCGAGTTCAAGGTTGAAGCCAACGTAGGTAAGCCGCAGGTTGCCTACCGCGAAACCATCCGCGCCACCGTTAAAGACATCGAAGGCAAGCATGCCAAGCAGTCTGGTGGTCGTGGTCAGTACGGTCACGTTGTGATCGACATGTACCCGCTGGAAGAAGGCAAGGGTTACGAGTTCGTCAACGACATCAAAGGCGGTGTCATTCCTGGCGAATTCATCCCGGGCGTTGACAAAGGTATCCAGGAGCAGCTCAAATCTGGTCCGCTGGCTGGTTACCCGGTTATGGATCTGGGCGTGCGTCTGCACTTCGGTTCTTACCACGATGTCGACTCTTCCGAACTGGCGTTCAAGATCGCTGCTTCCATGGCATTCAAGGCTGGCTTCATGAAGGCCAACCCGGTTCTGCTCGAACCGATCATGAAAGTAGAAGTCGAAACTCCGGAAGATTACATGGGCGACGTTATCGGTGACCTGAACCGTCGTCGCGGCCTGATCGAAGGTATGGAAGACGGTCCGTCTGGCAAGATTGTTCGTGCCATGGTTCCGTTGGCCGAGATGTTCGGTTACGCCACTGACCTGCGTTCTGCCACTCAGGGGCGCGCCTCCTACGCAATGGAATTCGGTAAGTACGCTGATGCCCCGAACAACATTGCTCAGGCTGTGATCGAAGAGCGCAAATCCAAGTAATTTAAGATTCCCCGCCTACGACGGTAGGCGGGTTTAACCTAGAAGGACTACGTCGTGTCTAAAGAAAAATTTGAGCGTAATAAACCGCACGTAAACGTCGGCACCATCGGCCACGTTGACCACGGTAAAACCACCCTGACTGCAGCTATCACCAACGTGCTGGCCAAGCACTTCGGTGGTAAAGCTTTCGCCTTCGACCAGATCGACAAGGCACCGGAAGAGCGTGAGCGTGGTATCACCATCAACACCTCCCACGTAGAATACGACACCGCTACCCGTCACTACGCCCACGTAGACTGCCCGGGTCACGCCGACTACGTTAAAAACATGATCACCGGTGCTGCCCAGATGGACGGCGCGATCCTGGTAGTAGCAGCGACTGACGGCCCGATGCCGCAGACTCGTGAGCACATCCTGCTGGGTCGTCAGGTAGGCGTTCCGTACATCATCGTGTTCATGAACAAGTGTGACATGGTAGATGACGAAGAGCTGCTGGAACTGGTCGAGATGGAAGTTCGCGAACTGCTGTCCGAGTACGACTTCCCGGGTGATGACCTGCCGGTAGTCCGTGGTTCTGCACTGAAAGCGCTGGAAGGCGAAGCTCAGTGGGAAGAGAAGATCCTGGAACTGGCTGGCCACCTGGACAGCTACATTCCGGAGCCGGAGCGTGCGATTGACCAGCCGTTCCTGATGCCTATCGAAGACGTATTCTCTATCGCTGGCCGTGGTACCGTAGTAACCGGTCGTGTAGAGCGCGGTATCGTTAAAGTTGGTGAAGAAGTGGAAATCGTTGGTATCAAAGATACCACCAAGACCACCTGTACCGGCGTTGAAATGTTCCGTAAGCTGCTGGACGAAGGTCGTGCAGGCGAGAACATCGGTGCACTGCTGCGTGGCGTGAAGCGTGAAGACGTAGAGCGTGGTCAGGTACTGGCCAAGCCTGGCACCATCAAGCCGCACACCAAGTTTGAATCTGAAGTGTACGTGCTGTCCAAAGAAGAAGGTGGTCGTCATACCCCGTTCTTCAAAGGCTACCGTCCGCAGTTCTACTTCCGTACTACTGACGTGACCGGTACCATCGAACTGCCGGAAGGCGTAGAGATGGTAATGCCGGGCGACAACATCAAGATGGTTGTTACCCTGATTGCGCCGATCGCGATGGACGACGGCCTGCGTTTCGCTATCCGTGAAGGTGGCCGTACCGTAGGTGCTGGTGTTGTAGCTAAAGTTATCGCTTAATCGATACTTTAAATGCACACATGAAAGGGGTGGCTTCGGCCGCCCCTTTTGTTTTTGGGCTTTATCTGCCCTGTGAGATACTGGGCAAAATCATTGATAGAGGTAGTTTTCGTGAGCAAACCCGCCATTTTTCTGGATCGTGACGGTGTCATCAATGAAGACACAGGTTATGTCAGCCAGGTCGATGACTTCCATTTTCTGCCCGGAGTCATAGACGCCCTGCAGCTCCTCAAAAAGAAAGGCTATCTGCTGGTTGTAGTGACCAACCAGTCAGGGATTGCCCGCGGTTATTTCACCGAAGATGATTTCATGAACCTGACCGAGTGGATGGATTGGTCGCTGGCCGATCGCGATGTGGACCTTGATGGTATCTACTTCTGCCCACACCATCCGGATCACGGTGCTCCCTGTGACTGCCGCAAGCCGGAACCGGGAATGTTGTTGCTCGCCAAGCAGGAACTGAACATCGACATGAGTCGTTCCTATATGGTGGGTGACAAGCCTTCCGATCTGAAAGCAGCGAGCAATGCCGGGGTCGGTCACAAGATCATGGTCAGAACCGGTAAGCCGATTACCGAAACGGGTAGCGCACTGGCAGATGCCATCTATGACAACCTGCATGATTTTGCCATCGCGGTGCCTGCAGCAAGCTGATTTCGCCGGTTTAATATGCCGATTGGTGGCTTTGTGAGCGAACGAATGGTGAAAGCCATCTTTTTGAAATTATCCGCTTGCCAGAACGAATTCACTCCCTATAATGCGCCTCCATCGACACGGCAAGCGGCAACGCAAACAACCGGGTCGGTAACCTCGAAAAGCCTTTGC
>NZ_JAAKSL010000007.1:0-200559 GCF_049173895.1 Aeromonas sp. 602200 | reverse complement strand
CAGAGGCAGAGGCAGAGGCAGAGGCAGAGGCAGAGGCAGAGGCAGAGGCAGAGGCAGAGGCAGAGGCAGAGGCAGAGAATGATTCCATAGTCACAGGCTTATGGGTATTGCTTGATACCCGCGATGGCGCCTCTGTTCACCCCTTAAACCTGATCAGCTGTTCCACGAGCCATAGCAACACTGATGCAATGGCAGGCAGAGCAACCGCCTATCCCCTTAGAGCGCGAATAAAGCATAATCGCATTACAGACGGGGCCTAGGTCAATGCTAGTGAGCCCCTCCCCTTGATCCTCTTCAAATGGTTGCGATGGAACTGGGGGCGATTCACAGGGGATGATTACTCCCCCTGAATCGCACGCATAAAAAAACCGGCGCCTTGGCGCCGGTTTTTGCTCACTATCTCTCGATTACAGAGAAGCAGTGAAGGTACGGGTGATGACGTCTTGCTGTTGCTCTTTGGTCAAAGAGTTGAAGCGAACGGCATAACCGGATACGCGGATGGTCAACTGCGGATATTTATCCGGGTTTTCCATGGCGTCCAGCAGCATTTCACGGTTCATCACGTTAACGTTCAGGTGCTGACCACCCTCTACGTTGGCTTCGTGGTGGAAGTAACCGTCCATCAGGCCAGCCAGGTTGGCTTTCTGGGCTTCCATATCTTTACCCAGTGCGTTCGGAACGATGGAGAAGGTATAGGAGATACCATCTTTAGCGTAAGCGAACGGCAGCTTGGCTACGGAAGTCAGGGAAGCAACAGCACCTTTCTGGTCACGACCGTGCATCGGGTTTGCACCCGGACCGAACGGAGCACCAGCACGACGGCCATCCGGGGTGTTACCGGTCTTCTTGCCATATACCACGTTGGAGGTGATGGTCAGAACAGACTGGGTAGCAACAGCACCACGGTAGGTGTTCAGCTTCTGAATCTTCTTCATGAAGCGCTCAACCAGGTCACAGGCGATATCATCGACGCGAGCGTCGTTGTTACCGAACTGCGGGTATTCGCCGTCGATTTCGAAGTCGATGGCAACGCCATCTTCGTCACGAATCGGCTTGACCTTGGCGTACTTGATGGCAGACAGGGAGTCAGCGGCTACGGACAGACCCGCGATACCACACGCCATGGTGCGATATACGTCACGGTCGTGCAGCGCCATCAGAGAGGCTTCGTAGCTGTACTTGTCGTGCATGTAGTGGATGATGTTCAGCGCAGCAACGTATTGCTTGGCCAGCCAATCCATGAAGTGGTCCAGACGATCCATTACATCGTTGTAGTCGAGGTACTCGGACTTGACCATCTCGGTTTTCGGACCGACCTGGATCTTGAGCTTCTCGTCCATACCACCGTTGATTGCATACAGCATGGTTTTGGCCAGGTTGGCACGAGCACCGAAGAACTGCATCTGCTTACCAACGATCATCGGGGATACACAGCAAGCGATGGCGTAGTCATCGTTGTTGAAATCCGGACGCATCAGATCGTCGTTCTCGTACTGAACGGAAGAGGTCTCGATGGATACCTTGGCACAGTACTTTTTGAAACCGACCGGCAGCTTCTCGGACCACAGGATGGTCAGGTTCGGCTCAGGGGACGGGCCCATGGTGTACAGGGTGTTCAGCATACGGAAGCTGTTCTTGGTGACCAGAGTACGGCCGTCAACGCCCATACCAGCCAGGGTCTCGGTCGCCCACATCGGGTCGCCGGAGAACAGTGAATCGTATTCCGGAGTACGCAGGAAGCGAACCATACGCAGCTTCATGACCATGTGGTCCATCAGCTCCTGGGCTTCTTGCTCGGTGATCAGGCCTTTTTGCAGGTCACGCTCGATGTAGATATCCAGGAAGCTGGAGGTACGACCGAAGGACATGGCTGCACCGTTCTGGGACTTGACTGCCGCCAGGTAGGCGAAGTAGGTCCACTGTACGGCTTCTTTGGCGTTCTTGGCCGGTACGGAGATATCGCAACCGTACTTGGCAGCCATCACCTTCATCTGTGCCAGGGCACGGTGCTGCTCGGAGATCTCTTCGCGCAGACGGATGGTGGCTTCCAGGTTGACGCCGTTTTCCAGGTCAGCTTGCAGGGACTTGAACTGGGCCAGTTTGTCGGCCATTAGGAAGTCAACACCGTACAGAGCAACACGACGGTAGTCACCGATGATACGGCCACGGCCGTAGGCATCCGGCAGACCGGTGATAACACCAGACTTACGGCAGTTCAGGATGTCTTTGGTGTAAACGTCAAACACGCCCTGGTTGTGAGTCTTGCGGTATTCGGTGAAGATCTTCTCGACCATCGGGTCCAGTTGACGACCGTACACTTCGCAAGAAGTTTTAACCATCTTGATACCGCCGTTGGCGATGATGGCGCGCTTCAGCGGCTTGTCAGTCTGCAGACCAACGATCTGCTCCAGGCTCTGATCGATATAACCGGCATCGTGTGCGGTAATGGTGGAGGGCAGGTCAGTATCAAAATCAACCGGCGCATGAGTGCGGTTCTCGATTTTGATCCCTTCCATGACCTTGTCCCACAGCTTGGTGGTCGCTTCGGTCGCGCCAGCCAGGAAGGACTCGTCACCTTCATACGGGGTGTAGTTCTTCTGGATGAAGTCACGGGTGTTGACAGAGGTCTGCCATTCACCGGCCGCGAAGCCTTCCCATGCTTTTTGGAACTGTTCGTTAAGTTCTGCCATTTTTCATTACCTCACACGGTATTGATGTAGTATCCCGCAATCATCCTTAATGATGACGACGGAAGATAAACCAGTAAGTCAGACCAACCATCACGCCACCACCGATGATATTGCCGATGGTCACGGGGATGAGGTTGTGTAGGACGAAGTTGGATACGGTCAGGTCAGCAAAGGTTGCCGGATCCTGGCCGATGGCCTGCCAAAATTCCGGACTAGCCACGCTGTGGATAGCGATACCAACCGGAATCATAAACATGTTTGCGATGCTGTGCTCGAAACCTGAGGCAACGAACATGGCAACCGGCAGCAGCATAACCACTACCTTGTCAGTCGCGCTGCGGGCACCAAAGGCCATCCATGCAGCAAGACATACCATCAGGTTACAGAGGATACCCAGCGCCACCGCTTCGAAGAAGGTGTGGTGAATTTTGTGTTGGGCCACTTTGAGGGCGTTAAGGCCCCACTGACCGTCTGCTGCCGTGTACTCGGCAGAAACGATGATCAGCGCCACCATCAGCAGACCGCCAATCAGGTTACCGAAGTAGACCAGACCCCAATTCTTGAGCAGCTGAGCCCAGCTGATGCGATTGGCAGCCTTGGCCACCAGTGTCAGGGTGGTGGAGGTGAACAGCTCGGCACCGAGCAGCACACAGAGAATAAGTCCGAGAGAGAAGCAGAGACCGCCCACCAGCTTGGCCATACCCCAAGGCATGGAGCCAGTTCCGGTCGTCACTGTGATGTAGAAGATAAATGCGATGGCGATGAAAGCGCCTGCGGTGATGGCCAGTGGAATGACCTTGTATGCCGGCTTGGTAGCCTTGGCATAGGTGATGTCTTCAGCCAGTGCAGCGATGGCTTCGGGCTTGAGACAATCGAATGGAGATTCAGCTTTCAATTATTTTCTACCTGAATGTTTTGCCTGTTGAAATCATAACAAAGGGCCAAATAGCCAAAATTGACATTGATCAAGTTTATCAGAGTGCGAATGTAATTTTACTACAAATATTTTAGTGCGATGGCTACGCCACTTTACACCAGGTATCAGCTGAAACAGAAATATCACATTTTTAATGCAATGATTTTAAAGAATTTATTCTAGAGCATGGAAATGTGGCATTGGCAAGATATCTTTGCAGATCGACAGCACATCCCCTGCCCTGCCATCAACCCCCTTAGGGGTATTTTTTGTTTTTTATTTCATCTTTGAATAACAATCCCGTGCCTTGTCGCACGATAAACAGAAGGGGCCACACGGCCCCTTCCTTTACAGCAACGATCACGCCCAGTGATGGGCTCGCTTGGCCTTCTGCAGCTTCTCGTAAGCCGCCAGCAGTTTCTGGTGCAGCGGGAACTGGGAGAGGGACAGGTCAGCCGCCTCCAGCCCGTGGAAGCGTGCTTCGCCAGTGGCGTTGGCCCATGCCTGTGCCAGCGTCTCTTCACCATACATGCGGGTGAAGACGGCGCGATACTGCTCCGGATCCCGCTCCTCGTCGAGGAACAACTCGACGCAGGCGCGCAGGGCGCGGTAGTAGCTGGCACGCTCGGCAGTGAACACCGACTGGTTGAACTCCATGGTCCAGTCGATGAGATCCAGCGCCGTCTCCAGCTCACCGGCGGCCAGCGCCAGCATGGCTTTCAGCTCGCCAACGCGCAGGGTGTGCAGCGCGGTCCCCTTGGCGGCGGCGATGCCCAGCAGCTCGCGTACACGGGTACGCTCGTCGTGCCCCTCTTCATCCAGTTGATCAAACAACGCCATGTACTGCTCGGCATCCCAATCAAGTGATGGCAGTGCCAGGATCACTTCGCGCAGGTTGGCTCCCATATTGTTGTTGGCCAGCAGCAGATCTTCGGCCGGATAGATGTCGGACATGCCGGGCACCAGAATGCGGCAGGCGTAGACACCCAGATGCTCGTAGTCGGCGATATAGACCGGCTGCTTCAGCTCGTGGAAGATGCCGATCAGGTGGTCGAACTCCTCCTGCGAGGTGCCACGGAAGTCCCAGTCGGCAAACTCGAAGTCCGCATCTTGCTTGAACAGATCCCAGCTGATAAGGCCCGAGGAGTCGATGAAGTGGGTCTCGAGGTTGTGGTGATCCGCCACCTGCTCGTTGTCGAATGACGGCGGCACGAATACGTCGAGATCCTTGAGACCGCGGCCCTGCAGCAGCTCGGTGACGGTACGCTCGAAGGCCACTTCGAAGCGCGGGTGGGCACCGAAGGAGGCAAAGCAGGTGCCATTGCTCGGGTTAAGCAGCACCACACAGATGACCGGATAGCGGCCACCCAGGGAGGCATCGAAGCTGTAAATGGGGAAGCCTTCCGCTTCGAGGGCGGCGATGGAGGCTGCAATTCCCGGATAACGGGCAATCACCTCGTCCGGGATCAGCGGCAAGCTGATAGCCTCGGCGATGATCTTGTTCTTCACGTGGCGCTCGAACACCTCGGAGAGCGCCTGGGTGCGCGCTTCGGTCTTGGTGTTGCCAGCGCTCATGCCGTTGGAGACATAGAGGTTGCCGATGATGTTCATCGGGATGTAGACGGTCTCGTGATCGGACTGGCGCTCGAACGGCAGGGCGACGATACCGCGCTCTTCGTTGTTTGACTGAAGATCCACCAGCATGTCGGCGGTCACTTCACCATCCGGGTTGTAAAACTTGCGGGTGAAGCTGTCTAGCAGACCGGCCGGGAACTGGTCACCCTCGATGGGGAACCACTTTTCGTTCGGGTAGTGAACGAAATCGCCGTTGGCGACCTGCTCGCCCAGATAGAAGTCGGCGAAGAAGTAGTTAGTGGAGAGACGCTCGAAATATTCGCCAAGGGCAGACGCGAGGGCCGCCTTCTTGCTGGCACCCTTGCCGTTGGTAAAGCAGAGGGCGCACTCTTTGTCGCGAATATGCACCGACCAGACGTTCGGCACGGGGTTGAGCCAGGAGGCCTCTTCAATATCAAAGCCCAAGGCTTGCAGCTTGGTCTGGAAGCGTTCGATGGAGTCTTCCAGCGCCGCGTCCTTGCCGGGAATAAAAGTGTGGTCAGTCATCACGATATCCTGATTTTTATTGGCTCATGTTCGGCCGCAGATAATAGCAGGGGTCGGCGGCTTTGGCAGGACAAAAATCAGCAAACAGGGATGAGTCGCACGGTGAGAAACCGGCTTGCCCCCTCTCCCCGCCACAAACAGCGCGGGCCCGGGGATTGCCCGGGCCCGCTTGTTACGCAATGCGATACATCGTCAGAGCTGCTTGCCCTGGCTGGCGATCACCTGGCTGTACCAGTGGAAACTCGCCTTCTTGATCCGGCGAAGTGCCCCCCCCTGCTCGTCACGCTCCACGTAGACGAAGCCGTAACGCTTCTGGTAACCGTTGAGCCAGCTCAGGATGTCGGTGAACGACCAGGCACAGTAGCCGAGCAGTTCCACCCCGTCCTGCATCGCCTCCTGGCACGCCTTGACGTGGCTGCGCAGATAATCGATGCGGTACTCATCGTTCACCTTGTCGCCCGCCTCCAGCTTGTCAAACTCGCCAAGGCCGTTCTCGGTGATCATCAGCGGCAGACCATAACGGGAAGAGAGGCGACGCAGGGCGATGCGCATCCCGGTCGGGTCGATGGCCCAATCCCAGTTGCTGGTCTCAAGGTGCGGATTGGGCGCCGTCTTGTAGAGGCCGGGGATGCCGCTCGATGGCGTAGTGCCCTTCTTGCCGGTGGTGTTGATGCGCTGCAGGGTCTGACCGCCCAAGGGGTTATCTGTGTAGGTCAGGGTGTAGTAGTAGTTGACGCCGATGTAGTCGGGCGTCCCCTCGCGCAGCAACTCCATATCGCCCGGCAGGATCTCCGGCGCCTCGTCGTTTTCCCGCAAGTAAGCGAGCGCCGCCTGCGGATAGCGGCCGAAGCAGTAGGCATCCAGCCACCAGAGGTTGTTGAACTCCTCGGCGTTCTCGTAGGCCAGCATATCTTTCGGATCGCACGACGCCGGATAGGCTGGGGAGTAGGCAAAGCTCGGGCCGATGAGGCCATTTGGCACATGCTGGCGAAACGCCTTGATCACCCGGGCGTTGGCCAGAAACGCGATATGGTTGGCGGCAAAGAAGCGCTTGCGATCCTGCACGGCGGGCGGATGGGTGCCGAGCTGATAGGCGTTGGTCAGGTTGTAGTTCTGCTCGTTAAGCGACACCCAGTACTTCACCTTGCCGGCAAAACGCTGATAGAGGGTCACGCAGTAGCGCTCAAAATCCTCGATAATGCGTCGATCTTCCCAGCCGCCGTACTCATCCTGCAGCGCCTGCGGCAGATCCCAGTGATAAAGGGTCAGCACCGGTTCGATCTGGTGGGCCAAGAGGGTGTCGATCAGCTTCTCGTAGAAGGCCAGACCCGCCACGTTCACCTCACCGCGACCGGTGGGATAGATGCGTGGCCAGCTCACCGAGAAGCGGTAAGCCTTGAGCCCCATCTCGGCCATCAGCGCCACGTCCTCTTCCATGCGGTGGTAGTGATCCACCGCCACATCGCCGTTGCTCCCCTCAAAGGTCTTGCCCGGCAGCTTGGTGAAGAGATCCCACACCGAGGGCCCCTTGCCATCGGCATTCCAGCCCCCCTCCACCTGATAGGCGGCGGAGGCGGCGCCCCACAGAAAATCGCTCGGGAAGTCGTTGAACTTGTGGTGATGCATCTGGTGTTGCTCCTTCTGCGCTGATGGTGTCAGCCATCTCTGATAACTCGGCGCCCCCGTGCCGGGGCACCCGAAATGAATTGGCATAAGCATCCATCACTTCTAAAATTCCGTCCAATGACAAATATGACCACTCAACATTCCCAACAGGAATGAAAGGAGCCCTGATGGAGCTACGGGATCTGAAAGCCTTCGTCACTCTGGGGGAGGTGCTGCACTTCGGCCAGGCGGCGGTACGTCAGCACGTTACCCAGTCGGCCCTGAGCAAACAGATAAGGCGACTGGAGGAGGAGCTGGGCGGCGAGCTGTTCGAGCGCAACGCCAGCACCACTCGCCTCACCGGACTGGGCAGGGCGCTGTATGAAGATGCCCGCGCTGTGGTCATCCAGAGCGAGCAGCTCTCGCGCACCGCCCGCGACGTGCTGGCGGGCAATGTCGGCACCCTGCGCATCGGCTTTGGCGTGGCCACCAAAATCCTGGTGCCCGCCGCCATCGCCCGTTTTCGCGCCGAGCGGCCGCAAGTGACCATAGAGCTCAACGATCTCTCTACCCACCACCAGCTGCTGGCGCTGAGTGAAGGCAAGCTGGATCTCGGTTTTTGCCGCCTGCCCGCCCCCAAGGGGTGGCACGCCCTGCCAGTGGTCGAAGCACACTTTGTCGCCGTGCTGCCCGCCAGCTACCGCGATGTGAGGGAGTTGGCGGATCTGGTGGACAAGCCGCTGGCGATCCTGCGTCGGGACAAGGCCCCGTCGTTTTACGATCACCTGATGAACTATCTGGCCCAGAGCGGGCTGCGTTTTCGCGATATCCAGTACGTCAACGACTTTGCCGCTGGCGTCGCCACCGCGGCAGCCGAGATCGCCTGGACCCTGGTCCCCTCCTCCACCACCATAGAGCACCCGGATGTGCTCACCCTCCCCTTGAGAGACGGGGAAGCCTGTTGGACCATTGGCCTTATCCGTCCGCCCCACAGCAAGGGGCCCTTGATCGATGCCTTCTGGGCAACCATCGCCGATATGACGCCAAGATAGACACGCCGTTGGCAAACAGCAGATGGCGGCCGCGCATCAACGATAGCGTTCGACGATACGCGCCAACTCGCCGCTTTGTCGCAGCTGTTGCAGGGCACGGTTGAACTCGGTTATCCGGGTATTGAAGCGGGAGTGCTTGCCGATGCAGAGATTGAACGGGGTAGAGGCAAGCTGCAGCGGCACCTCGACCACCAACCCGGAGAGACCCAGCTGGTTAAGTTTGAAGCGTGCCACCAGTGGGTCTGTCACCATCAGGTCCCCCCGCCCCGCCGCCAGCATTTTGAAGACATTATCGACATTGATGGTGTGATGAACGGTGAAGCCCGCCAGATTCTCCTTGCCCCAGCCGTTACCGAAATAGTCGAGAAAGGTAAGTGATTTGAAGTCGCTCAAGCGGCTGGCACGCTGAAAATCGGTCATCCGGGGGTGGCCAAGCCGGGTAAATACCGTCAAAACCGTCGTGGTAACGGGCTCCTCCACCACCAATGTGTAAGAGCGGCGCTCCCGGGTGGCGATGGTGACAAAGCCATCGGCCTGCGCCATCCGCACCAGTTTTTGCGCCCGTTGCCACGGATAACCTTCATGGCGCACCCGCAGCCCCATGTGCGCTGCCACCCGATCCATCACGTCGATCATCAGCCCGCGCATCTTGCCCTGTTCGTCACGCCACGAATATGGGGCAAAGTCGTCAAAGTAGACCAGCTTCAACTCGGCCGCTGGCGCCGCCCATGCACTCTGCCACATCAGCAATCCCCACAGGATTGCGCTCCCCAGACTGACTCTCATGGCCGCGACTCCATCCACTTCTGCCAACTCTGAGCCTAGTGCAAAGCGGGCTGCGGCAAGGTTCAGGATCCAGTGGAAGAAGTGGCCAACGAAAAAAGAGAGAGGAAGCAATGGCTTCCCCTCTCTCGTTCGTTTGTCAGCACGCCACCTTACCGATGGCGGTCACGGCTAGCCGGTTACGCCAGCTCGGCCCGCAGCGCCCTGGTGGCATCGACCATCACCTTGAGGGCGGCCTCAGTCTCTTCCCAACCCCGGGTCTTGAGGCCGCAATCCGGGTTGACCCAGAGCCGCTCGGCCGGGATCTGCTTGGCCGCCTTGCGCAGCAACCCCTCAATCCAGCTCTGGCTCGGCACGTTCGGCGAGTGGATGTCGTAGACGCCCGGGCCAATCTCGTTGGGGTAGTTGAAGCGTTCGAACGCTTCGAGCAGCTGCATCTGGCTGCGGCTGGTCTCGATGGTGATCACATCCGCATCCAGCGCCGCCACCGCCTCGATGATGAGGTTGAAGTCGCTGTAGCACATGTGGGTGTGGATCTGGGTGCGGTCCGCCACCGGGCTTGCGCTCAGACGGAAGGCGCGCACCGCCCAGTCGAGATAGGCCTGATGATCCTGCTTGCGCAGGGGCAAGCCTTCGCGGATCGCCGGTTCGTCGATCTGGATGATCTTGATGCCGGCGGCTTCCAGATCTGCCACCTCGTCGCGAATGGCCAGCCCGATTTGCAGGGCGGACTGCTCGCGGCTCACGTCTTCCCGCGGGAAGGACCAGCAGAGGATGGTCACAGGGCCAGTCAGCATCCCCTTCACCGGCTTGTCGGTCAGGCTCTGGGCAAATCGGGTCCATTCGAGCGTCATGGGAGTCGGGCGGTCAATATCGCGGGTGATCACCGGCGGCTTGACGCAGCGGGAGCCATAGCTCTGTACCCAACCGAAGCGGGTGATGGCAAAGCCATCCAGCAGCTCACCGAAATACTCCACCATGTCGTTGCGCTCAGCCTCACCATGTACCAACACATCCAGCCCGATGGCCTCCTGACGCGCGATGGCATCGCGGATCTCGGCCTTAATGCCAGCCTCGTAGGCACTGTCATCGATGCGACCGGAGCGCCAATCCTGCCGCAACACCCGGATCTGGGAGGTCTGCGGGAAGGAGCCGATGGTGGTGGTGGGCAGCAGCGGCAGCTTGAGATCCGAGCGCTGCAGCTCGGCCCTGACCGGATAGGGACTGTGGCGATCAAAATCGCTGTTGGTGAGGCTGGCGAGCCGTGACTGCACCGCTTTTTTGTGCACCCGGCTGTCGGACTCCCGATCCACGATGGGCTGGCTGTAGGCGGTGATTTTGTCGAGCTCGCCCCCATCCAGATACTCTCTGAGCAGTCCCAACTCGAAACATTTTTGCAAGGCGAAGGCGAACCAGCTGCGGGTCTGGGGATCCAGCTCCTGCTCCAGAGTCAAATCCACCGGGCTATGCAGCAATGAGCAGGATGAGGCCACCCAGAGCCGCTCGCCGAGTTTGGCTTTCAGTGCCTTCAGAGTCGGCGCCAGCTTGGCCAGATTGGCACGCCAGACGTTGCGGCCGTTGATCACCCCGGCTGAGATGACCCACTGGGCGGGCAGATGCGGCAACAGGGTCTCCAGCTGCTCGGGGGCGGCCACCAGATCCAGATGCAGGCCATCTACCTTGAGGCTGGTGATGATGTCGCGCTGATGGGCCACCGAGCCGAAATAGGTGGTGAGCAACAGCTTGCAGGGGCCGCTCAAGCGCTCGTAGGCGTTGAGGTAGGCCAGCCGCCACTCGTCCGGCAAGTCCAGCGTCAGCGCAGGTTCATCGATCTGTACCCACTCCACTCCCTGGGCGGCCAACTTGGCCAGGATCTCCTGATAGACGATGAGCAGGCGATCGAGCAGTTCAAGGCGGGAGAAGCCGCTCTCTTTCTCCTTGCCGAGCCACAGATAAGAGACCGGTCCCAGCAGCACCGCCTTGACCGGCAGCCCCAGTGCTTTGGCCTCTTCTACCTCGTCAAACAGCTGGCTCCAGCCCAGCTTGAAGCGCTGATCACGGCTGAATTCCGGCACCAGATAGTGATAGTTGGTGTTGAACCATTTGGTCATCTCGGCGGCGGCCGCCGCTGGGCCGGTCGGCGCACGGCCCCGGGCCACCCGGAACAGGGTGTCGAGATCGGTCTCGCCATGGCGGTGACGGGCAGGCACCGCATCCACCAGCAGGCTGGTACCGAGCACCTGATCGTACCAGGCAAAGTCACCCACCGGCAGCAGATTGACCCCGGCGCCGTGCTGGGCCTGCCAGTGGCGCTCACGCAGCGTCTTGCCCACGGCAACAAGTTCGGCCTGAGTGGTCTCGCCACGCCAGTAGGATTCGAGGGCAAATTTCAGCTCGCGCTTGGCGCCGATACGGGGGAAGCCCAGGGTGTGTGCTCGTGTCATAGGTTCATTTCCTTATGCTCATTCATCTGATGGGAACTGGATGATTTAGCCATCCAGATGTTTACACATCCAAAATGACAAGATAAGGTGACGCTGGCTATTGAATCCTCTTCAAGTGGCTCTCAAATAATCCTCAACTGACCGCCAGTCAGGTTCACCGCGAGGATACAGAGGCCGATTTTTACAGGTGCAAGAGGTGCCGCAGTCAAGAAGCGCAGCAGGCCACCGCCGACCGCAACCTCAGCGCCAGACGCAATCTCACAAGGAGCCATCTTATGGCAGTGCCAAGCAATGCAGGGATAGAGATCAAACACTTGAAAACATTGACCGCGCTGGCCGAGCAGGGCTCGCTGGCCGGTGCGGCGCTGACCCTCAACCTCACCCAGTCCGCCCTCTCCCACCAGCTCAAAGAGCTGGAGACCCGCCTCAATCTGGAGCTCTACCTGCGCAAAAGCCGCCCGCTGGTGCTGACCGCCGCCGGCAGCCAGCTGCTCGCCCTCGCCCGTCAGGTGTTGCCCGCTCTGGCCCAGACCGAGAAGCAGTTGCAGGCCCTGCAGAGCGGCGATGCGGGCAGGCTGCATCTGGCGCTCGATTGCCACAGCTGCATCCAGTGGCTGCTGCCGCTGTTGCCCGATTTTCGCCGCCAGTGGCCTGGGGTGGATCTGGAAGTGGAGTCGGTGCCGGGCTTTGATGCCATCAATGCCCTGCTAGGCGGCCAGCTCGATCTACTGCTCACCTCCGATGTGCAGGCCCGCGGCGATCTCCACTTCGAGCCACTGTTTGCCTTTGATCTGACTCTGGTGATGGCGCCGGATCATCCCCTCTGCCACCAGAGCCGCATCGAGCCGGGCGATCTGGGGCCGGAGGTGCTGCTGGTCTATCCGGTGGAGCGCAACCGCATGGATATCTTCAGCCGCTTTTTGCAACCCGCCGGGGTGGAGCCCGCCCGCTGCAAGCCGGTGGACAACACCTCTGTGATGCTGCAGATGGCCGCCGCCGGCCTCGGGGTTGCCGCCCTGCCGCGCTGGGCCAGCGAGGAGTTTGTCAGACAGGGGATGCTCGGCGCCCGCCCCCTCGGCAGCGGTATTCGTCGCCATATGTACGGCGCGGTGCGGGCCGCCGATCGGGATCAAGCCTGCCTGCAGAGTCTGTTCGAGCGCATTCGCACCAAGATGGAGGGATAGCCCTCCTCAGCGTGGCAGACCGACCTCTGCCAGCAGTGCAGGCAACTGCGCCTTGATAAAGTCGATGAGGGCCCTGACCGCCGGTGACAGACCGCGCCGCACGGGATAGAGCATCACCAGCTTGCCATCTTTGGGACGCCACTCGGGCAGCAGTTGTTGCAGCCGCCCATCCGCCAACTCACTCACGCAGGCGTAAAGTGGCAAGCCCACCATACCGAGCCCCGCCAGCGCCGCCTGTTTGAGGGTTTGCACATTGTCGCTGCGCAGCAGCACATTGACCGCCACCTCCTCACTCTCCCCGCTATCGTGCCGCAGCCGCAACAGATCGGCCTGACGCTCCAGCGAGCTGAAGAGCAGGGCATCCTCTCCTTCCAGCTGGCGTGGATGCGCCAGCGCATTGTGGCGCGAGAGCCACGCCGGGGTCGCCAGCACGCCCCACTGCACCGTACAGAGCGGCACCTGCACTAGGCTGGAGGGGGGCTGCTCGAAGGCCACCCCGCGGATCACCACATCCAGCCCCTCCTCCAGCAGATCCACCTGCCGATTGCTGGCTTGCACGGCGAGCCTCACCTTGGGGTATTGGGCCATAAAAGCGGGCAGCAAACGGGCAAGCAGCGCATCGGCCATGGTAATGGGCACGCTGATCCGCACCAAACCGCTCGGCTCCTGCTGCCGTTGCCGCACAGCCGCCTCTCCGGCCTGCGCCTCGGCCAGCATCGCCTGACAGTGGCGATAGAGCACCTCACCGGCATCGGTCAGGCTGAGTTGGCGCGAGGTACGTTGCAGCAGCCGGGTATCCAGCCGCTCCTCCAGCAGCCGGATCCGGCGCGAGATCCGCGACTTGGGCACGCCAAGCGCCCGCGCGGCGGCAGTGAATCCCTGTCGCTGCACCACATGGGTGAAGAGATAGAGATCATTCAAATCAAGTTCCAGTGGTGTCATCGGGCTGCCTTGGTCAGGGTGAGGCGCATTCACATCGTTCCACCAATAGAACGATAAGAACCTATTTCACCAGATTGTCGCCATTTTTGCAGCCATCATAATGGCCCTGTCCCCATCAGACGGTTGCTGCGCGGGCAATCCGCCCCACCAGCAAGGGCCGTTTGACTGTTCCGATATCACATGGAGTTCACCATGAAACTGCGACAAATCTGCTCTGCCACCCTGCTCGGTCTGGCGACCCTGACCGCCACGCTGGCCACCACAGCGACACCTGCCATGGCCGCCGAGGCTGCCAGCCATCCGACCGTATCACCCAACCGCTATCTGGAGATGCTCTCCCGAGACAATGCGGTACTGCTGCTGGTCGACCATCAGGTCGGCTTGCTGAGCGGCGTGCGCGACACCACGGTGGGCGAGCTCAAGCACAACGTGGTGGCGCTGGCCAACGCCGCCCGCGCCTTCGGCGTGCCGGTGATCGTGACCGCGACCATGCCCGATGGCATGTGGGGCCCCACCATGCCTGAACTGACCAGTGCCCTGCCGGATGTGAAGGTGATCAACCGCACCGTCATCAACGCCTGGGACGATCCTGCCGTGCGCACCGCCATTGAGAAGACCGGCCGCAAACAGCTGATCATCGCCGGTGTATCCCTCGAGATCTGCGCCAGCTTCCCGGCCCTCTCTGCCAAGGCTGCCGGCTATGATGCCCGGGTGGTGCTCGATGCCTCCGGCACCTTCAACGAAGCCAAGCGCACCACTGGGCTGCAACGCTTGCTGGGGGCCGGTATCCCGGTCACCGACTACGCCTCTGCCGCGGTCGAGATGCTGCGCAGCAACGTCGACCCCAAGGCGCACGATGTCTACAGCGCCCTCGACATGCCTTTCGCTACCCTGGTGTGGCAGATGCAAGAAGGTGCCAAGAAGTCGTAACTCGCCCGCCTTCGGTCAGATGACCGAAGGCATCTTTTATCTTCTGGAGGATCCATTGATGACCAGACGCCTGACTCTCTCCGCCCCCGTCAAGGGCCAACCACTGCGCATTGGCAGCGGCTTTGAAGCACAT
Organism: Aeromonas sp. 602200; assembly: GCF_049173895.1. Lineage (NCBI taxonomy): Bacteria > Pseudomonadati > Pseudomonadota > Gammaproteobacteria > Aeromonadales > Aeromonadaceae > Aeromonas > Aeromonas sp. 602200. Next base: position 185,759 of record NZ_JAAKSL010000007.1, on the reverse strand, counting down.
CATTTTGGCGAACACTTTTTCAACGGTCTGATAGACCCCGTGGTGATGGTGGATCACTTCCAGATGACCGCCCCCACCTTCGAGCCCCATCCCCACGCCGGGATCTCTGCCGTCACCTATCTGTTCGAGGATTCGACGAGCCCCCACGTCAACTACGACACCCTCGGCAATCAGGGCCCCATCGAACCGGGCGCGCTCCACTGGCTGGCGGCCGGGCGCGGGGCCGTACATACCGAGCAGCCGGAAGGGGCATCGCCCTATGTCCACGCCCTGCAAATCTTCGTCAACCTGCCTGCCCGTCAAAAGATGGCGTCGCCTTTTACCGTCCACGCAGACGCAGCCACCATCCCCGAGTTTCATGGCGAAGGGGTGCGAGTACGGGTGGTCGCAGGCCACAGTAACGGGATAACGGCACCACACTCGGCAGAACTGCCCCAACCCTTTACCCTGCTCGATGGCCATTGCTCGCCCGGCAGCCGCTTCACCCATCTGCTGGCGGCAGGCTGGAATGCCATGATCTATCCCCTGACCGGATCGCTGACCCTTCAGGCGGAGGGAGAGCGGCACCTCATCCCGGCAGGTCACGGGATGGGTGTCAGCCTCTCTGCCGATGGCGGCGAGGCGGTGGCTCTGCAGCTTGAGGCCACAGAGCCCTGCCACTTCGTGCTGCTCTCAGGCCAGGCACTCAATGAACCCCTGGTCAAACATGGCCCCTTCGTCATGAACAGCCACGACGCCATTGCAGATCGGCTGCATGCCTATCAGCGCGGCGAATTTGGTCAGCTCAACGATGAGTGGCTGCGCAACGGCCAATATCGGCCATGAGCACGCTCGCTGGCCACCAGCCACAAAGCACGCGCTGGCCTCTGGTCTTCCTCGCCATTTTTGCCGGTGCCAGCGGCGCCCTCTGCCTTGGCAAAGTGCCCGCCGTACTCGGCATACTGCGCAGCGAGCTGGGGCTGACACTGGTCGAAGCCAGCTATCTCGCCTCAGCTTTCAATACGCTGGCGATCCTCTTCAGCCTCTTTCTCGGCCTGCTGCTGACTCGCTGGAGTGGGCGGCAAACCGCGGTTGTGGGGCTACTGGTTATCGTCACAGGCGGTACGTTGGCGCTGCCCGCCACCGGGCTGGCCATGATGCTGCTGTCGCGCATTGTCGAGGGGATTGGCTTTTTGCTGGTCTCGGTGGCCATGCCCGCCTTTATCGTGGCGGTGACCCGGGAGGAGGATAAACGGCTGGCCATAAGCCTGTGGGCGGTCAACCTGCCTCTCGGGGCGGCGGCGGGTATGCTGCTCACCCCCTGGCTCACGGCGCAAGGTGGCTGGCGACTGGCCTGGCTGATCCTGATGGCTCTGCAACTCTCGGCCCAGCTGCTTCTGCTGGCCAGTCGTTCGGCAGATGGGCTGCGGGTCGGGGGGCCCCAAAGCGCGGCTAACGCAGGCCGCCCACACCGCCAGCTCACGGTGCTCCGACAACTGACACTCTGGCGCTACGGGTTGGCGTTCACGCTCTATAGCCTGATGCTCTGGGCGCTCTTTGTCTGGCTGCCAACCATGTTGCAAGGCAGCCCCGGGATTGGCCAAAGCCAGATTGCCCTGCTTTCGGCGCTGGTGGTGGTCGCCAATATTCCCGGCAACCTGATGGGGGCATGGCTGCTGCGCCGGGGCGTGGCGCGAGATCGGCTCATCAGCTGGGCACTGGGCCTGATGGCGCTGTGCGGCATGCTCGCCTTCTCGCCCGGCCTGTCGCCGTGGTGGGCCTATGGATTGTGCCTCGTCCTCTCCCTGGCGGGTGGCATGGCGCCGCCGGCTATCCTCTCGTCAGCACAGGGAGTGAGTCAGGGGCCGGTGCAACTGGCCATCGTGCAGGGATTTTTTGTCCAGCTCGCCAACCTCGGTCAGCTGCTTGACCCCCTGTTGCTGGCGGCCCTGATGACGGACAACGGCCAATGGGGGAACGCTCGCTGGCTCTTTCTGGGCGGCTTGCTGCTGGCAATCGGACTCTATCTGTGGCGCCGCCAGCCCATTGGCGGGCAAGAGCCCAACTGACAGCTAGGCCAAGCTGCATTGATATGTGTCAGGAAGTGCCTGCGAAGTAGCTGCGTAGCGCCTCCACCACCCGCCGCACCTTCTCCGGGATCTCCCGCTGCGGCGTGATGGCGTGGATCTCCATCGGCTGCACCCGAAAACCGGGCAGCAGTTCCAGCAGACGCCCCTGTGCCAGATCCTCGCCAATCTCCCCCTCCGGTTGCAGCGAGATCCCCTGCCCCGCCAGCGCAAACTGGCGCAAGGGCAACACGTTGTTGCAGAGCACCTTGGCCTTGAACCTCACCCTGTGCTCGCCCCCCTTCTCGTCAAGCAGCAGCAAACCGTTGCCCAGCATGTCGCCGCAGAGCCAGTCGTGGGTGGCCAGATCGGCGGGCGTGCGCGGCGTCCCCTTGCGCGCCAGATAGGCGGGGGCGGCGCAGAGCAACATCCGGGTTTGCCCCAGTTTGCGGGCCACCAAAGTCGAGTCGGGCAGGCTACCGACCCGCAGTGCCACGTCGATCCGCTCGGCAATCAGATCCCGTTTCTCGTCGTCGGCGATGATCTGGATGGTGAGGCCGGGGTGGGCATGCAACAGCGGGGACAATGCCAGTGCGAGTGGCTGGCCCGCCATCCCCACCGGGGCGGTGATCCGAACTTCACCGAGCAGGGCGTCGCGCACCTCCGAGAGGCGCAACTCGGTCTCGCTCAGGGTCTGCTGCAACGCCCGGCACCCTTGCCATACCACCTCTCCCGCCTCGGTCAGACTGAGGCGACGGGTGGAGCGATGGAGCAGGGGCAGCCCGAGCAGGCTCTCCAGCTGGCTGATATGCTGACTGACGGCGGAGGGGGTCATGCCAAGGGATTTGGCCGCCCCTGTCATGCTGCCCGCTTCCACCACGGCGGCGAAGATGGCGTAACGTCTGAGCTGTTCCATTATTAAATCCAGCTTACAAGTGAATGCATTTTTGAGGTGATTATTAAATCATAAATGGCGGCGTAGGATAGCCCCATTCCAACAGTGAAGGAGAGTTCCCCATGAAGATTGCCCTGATCGGTGCCAGCGGTTTTGTCGGTTCAGCCATCCTGAACGAGGCCATCAGCCGCGGCCATCACGTCACCGCCATCGTCCGCGATGTCAGCAAGGTGGCCGCCCATCCGCAGGTCACCGCCGTGGCGGTGGATGCCCAAAACCCGCAGGTATTGGCCGAAGTGCTCAAGGGGCACGATCGGGTGATCAGCGCCTACAACCCGGGCTGGACCACACCGGATATCTACGACCAGTACCTCAAGGGCGCCAACGCGATCGTCGCAGCAGCCAAAGCGGCCAACAGCTGGCTGCTGGTAGTAGGTGGCGCCGGCAGTCTGGAGGTAGCCCCCGGCGTGCAACTGGTGGATACCCCGGAGTTTCCGGCCGAGTGGAAACAGGGGGCACTGGCGGCCCGTGACGGTCTCACCGCCCTGCGTCGTGAAACCACCCTCGACTGGCGCTTTGTCTCTCCCCCGGTGTTCCTCGAACCGGGCGAGAAACGCGGCGGCTATCGGATTGGTGGCGATCAGGTGCTGTTCAGCGGCGAACAGCCTGCCGGGATCACCGCCGGTGATCTGGCCGATGGCGTGCTGAACGAGGTGGAAAAACCGGCTCACCAGCGCCAGCGCTTTACCCTGGGTTACTGAGAGCCAGCAATCGGTTAAGGCCAGAATACGCGGTCACTCACCTACGCACCCGGTCAGGTGAACACCCGCTCAACCAGAAGGGAGGCATCCGCCTCCCTTCTGTTTTGGCCATTTTCTGTTTTGGTCATTTTTGCCGCTGGTAGCTTGCCTCTGGTTATCACTCTCCCCCTCATCGTTGCCCCTTTACCCCACAATGGCTGCGCAAAAAACCTTCAGCCCATCAGGCGCCGAATTCCATTTCGAATTTTGTATATAACTAAGAATAATTTGTTGTTTCCGTCTTATAACACCGAACAGTAGCATCCCCTTCATTCCAGATGGCGCCACACCGCAAGCGCATACCGCCACACTGTCGCGCCATCCCGTTTGCCGCTCATCAGACCTGCCCGCACCAGAGGCCGCAGAAGAGATGGCGCCAGAGAAAACGAAAGAGTGAGGAGGTGCACATGGAACATTCACCACTGCCGATCATCGATCTGGCTGCCCTCAACGGGGCACCCGAGGTGCGTCGCCCTATGCTGGCCCGGCTGGCCGCGGCCGCCCGCGACGTCGGCTTTTTCTATCTGACAGGGCATGGCCTGAGTGACGCCGAGCAGCGGGAAACCCTGGCGCTGGCAGCGCGCTTCTTTGCCCTGCCGGAGCAGGAAAAGATGGCGGTGCAGATGGTCAACAGCCCCCACTTTCGCGGCTACAACCGGGTCGGTGCCGAGCTGACCCGAGCGCGGCCGGACCTGCGGGAGCAGTTCGATATCATGAATGAGGCACAAGCCCTGCCTGCAGCCCTGATCCGTGAACCCTGGCAGCGGCTGATCGGCCCCAACCAGTGGCCACTCGCCCTGCCAGAGATGAAAGCCCATCTGCTGGCGTGGCAGGATCGGCTGAGCGACATCACCCTCACCCTGCTGGCCGCTTTTGCCGAGGTGCTGGAGCAACCGGCCAACTTGTTTGACGACAGTATTCGCGGCGCCCCCTACCAACACATGAAGCTGATTCACTACCCGGGGCAAGAGGCGGGTGGCAGCAGTCAAGGGGTCGGCGCCCACAAGGATCCCGGCTACCTGACGCTGGTGATGCAAGACAATCACTCTGGGCTTGAGGTCGAGACGGCCGACGGCTGGATCTCCGCGCCCCCCCTGCCGGGAGCGCTGGTGGTCAATATCGGCGAGCTGCTGGAGCTAGCCTCCAACGGCTATCTCAAGGCGACCCTGCATCGGGTGGTGAGCCCGCCGTCCGGCGTCTCGCGCCTCTCCTGCGCCTTCTTTATGGCGGCGCGACTCGATGCCACCGTGCCGCTGCTCAGCCTCTCCCCCGCGCTGGCAGCGCAGGCGCAAGGGCCGGAGAGTGACCCGACCAACCCGCTCTTTTATCAGGTGGGGGAGAACGTACTCAAGGGGCGGCTGCGCTCCCACCCGGATGTGGCGGCGCGGCACTATGGGCCGGTGGAACCAACTCGCCTCCCGCGCACTGAAAGCGAAGCGATAACGGCCTAAGCAGCGTAAAGATCCCTAGGCGGGTATATGCATAAGTCACAAGCCGCATGCACATACCCGCGCTGACAAAAACAACAAGCAACGAACAACAAAACAAGTCATGGCCAGAGCCTGGCCATCACGGAGCAACACGATGAAATTCAAGACCATGAGCGTACACAGCGGCCAGCGGATCGACCCCCAGACCGGCGCCCTCACCACCCCGCTCTACCAGAGCAGCACCTTCAGCTACTTCAACGCCCAGGCGGGCAAGGAGCGCTTTGCAGGTCAGGCCCCCGGCTTTATCTACAGCCGCTTTGGCAACCCCACCACCGCCGAGCTGGAGCAGAAACTGGCGGCGCTTGAAGGTGCCGATGAAGCGCTGGTGGTGGCGAGCGGCATGGCAGCGGTGAGCGCCATCATGTATGCCCTGGCCGACAGCGGCGATGAGGTGGCCTATATCGGCCCGCTCTACGGCGGCACCGATGCCTTCCTCAAGCAAACCTTCAGCCGCGCAGGCATCAAGGTCACCGCCTACGAGAGCGATCGCGATCTGCTGGCCAATATCCGCCCTGCCACCAAGGTGGTACTGTTCGAAACCCTGACCAACCCCACCCTCAAGGTGGTGGATCCGCGGCTGGTGGTGGAAGCGGCCCGCAAGGTGGGCGCCATCACAGTGTGTGACAACACCTTCCTCACCCCCTACCTGCTGCGTCCGCTGGAACTCGGGGTCGATGTGGTGATGCACAGCGGTACCAAATATCTGGGCGGCCACGGCGACATCATCGCCGGGGTGGTGGCGGGCTCCCACGCCCTGATGAAGTCGATCCGCACCGTGGCCCTCAAACATATCGGTTCTCCCATTGGCCCGCAGGAGGCCTACCTGCTGCAGCGTGGGGTCAAGACCCTGCCGCTACGGATGGATGCCCACCTGCACAATGCCCAGAAAGTGGCCGAGTTTCTGGCAGCCCACCCGGCAGTGAAGAAGGTGATCTACCCGGGGCTTGCCAACCATCCGGGCCACGATGCTCTCAGCGCCTTCGCCAGCGGCTTTGGCGGCATGGTGAGTATTGAACTTGAAGGCGGGTTTGAGCGCTGCGCCACCCTGCTCGATAACCTGCAACTGTTCGTGCAGGCGGTGAGTCTGGGGGATCTCGAGAGTCTCGCTTGCCATCCGGCCAGTACCACCCACGCCGCCATGGACGAGGCGAGCCGCCTCGCCGCCGGGGTCAACGACGACCTCATCCGCTTCAGCATCGGGGTGGAAGATACCGACGATCTGATCGCCGATCTGGCCGCCGCGCTGGCGCAGATCTAACCGGGCGCGCTTTTACTCGCCGACAAAACAGCGGCGAGTGAGATGCCCCAAACACAACAACGGCCCATCAAGGGCCGTTGTTGTTTGGTGCGCTATGGAAAAACGAGATTTACTCCTCCCACACCACCACTTGGGATGAGGGCCAGCGCTCCCCGACCTGGGCGTACTTTTGCTCCAGCAGGTGACGCTTGATCTTCATGGTGGGAGTCAGCACACCGTTCTCGATATTCCAGGGGGTTTTCACTACCAGAATGCCGCGGATCTTGGCGTGGGATTCCAGCTGATCGTTGACCCGAACCCGCGCCGCTTCCAGTCTGGCGTTGACCTCCTCCCGATTTCCCTTCATGGCGCTCTCGGCCAGCTGCACCAGTGCAATAGGCTGGGGCATGCCGTAACCAATCACGCAGAGCTGTTCGATAATGGGCTCCTGCCCCAGCAGCCCCTCGATAGGCACCGGCGCCACATACTTGCCCTTGGCGGTCTTGAACACATCCTTCATCCGGCCGGTGATGGTGAGATAACCCTCCTTGTCCAGCTTGCCCATGTCGCCGGTGTGGAGCCACCCCTCGGCATCGATGGCCTCGGCGCTGTGCTCGGGATCCTTGTAGTAACCCAGCATCATCCCTTCGCAGCGGCAGAGGATCTCCCCTTCGTCAGAGATCTTGATGGTCACTCCGATCCCCGCCTTGCCGACGGTGCCGATCTTGTCGGCGCGGAATGGGTAGTTGATGGTGGAGTAGGCGTGGTTCTCGGTCATGCCCCAGGCTTCCGTCACCTTGAGGCCAATGCTCAGATACCACTCAAGCAGCGCAGGGGAGACAGGCGCGGAGCCGCAGCCGAGTACCCGGGCCTGATCCAGTCCCAACCCCTTTTGCAGCTTGCGTTTGATAAGGCCGGAGATAAGCGGGATCTTGAGCAGCAACGCCAGTTTGTTCTGGGGCAGCTTCTCGTGGATCTTGATGCGGAACATGGCCCACAGCCGCGGCACCGAGATAAAGACGGTGGGACGGCAGCGTTTGACATCTTCGATAAAGGTGTCGAGGGATTCGGGGAACGCGATGGTAGCGCCGCCATAGAGACTGCCGCCATAGATGTAGACCCGCTCGGTAATATGGGCCAGCGGCAGGTAGGAGAAGCCCCGATCGGCCTGGCTCAGGCTCACCGTCTCCACCAGCTTCTCGCACGACCAGGCATAGCGCTCGACGCTCAGCATGGCCCCTTTCGGCTTGCCGGTACTGCCAGAGGTGTAGACCAGACTCAGCAGGGAGTCAGGGGCCTGCACCGGGCTGTCAGGGATCGGCTCGTGCGCCTCCAGCAGGTCATCCCACTGGTGGCTGGCCGGCATGGTGTCATAGGGGAAGGCGATGCGCAGCAGATCGTCGGGTACGCCCGCCTCCTGACTCTTCCAGTCATCCAACTTGCCGACGAAGATCGCTTTGGCCTCGCTATGGCGCAGCACATATTCGATGGTGTCGACGTTGGCGGTCGGGTAGATGGGCACGCTCACATACTGCCCCATCTGCATCGCCAGATCGGCGATAAACCACTGGGCACAGTTCTTGGAGAGCAGCGCCACCTTGTCACCGGCCACCAGACCGAGGTGACGCAAGGCCGTCACCATCCGCCGCGCTTCATCGGCCACTTCACCCCAGGTGAAATCGACATATTCGCGGTTGATGGTTTGACGCAGGTAGGTTCGATCAGGACACTGCCGCTCCCAGTGATAGAGCATCTCGAGCGGCAGTTTATTGGCAATGCGTGAGGAGGAGGCCATAGTTTAATCCCTGAAACAAAAGGCGAAACTTATTATTAACCTTTCACTAACTTCAGGGGAAGGATAAACTCAAACTTCAGTTTGAATTGTGTATCCGATCAAGCTTCTGCATCTTGTTGCAAACGACTCCACATCGCCTGCACCAGTTTTTCATCCTCTTCAGATAACTCACCTTGCAAGATCGCCTCGTTGAGGCTGCGCAGCACATAGCTCTTGACGTCCCGCACCAGGGTCTTGCCTTCCAGCTCGGCCCGGGCAACGGCCAATGAGATATGACCTCGCAGGTAACCCCCCGCAAACAGCTCATCATCGGTCGCGGTAGCAACCATGCTGTCGATCAGTCCCAACAACTTGTGCTCAAAATCGTGAATCGTCATGTAACGCAGCCTCATTTGCGGCAAAAAATTCGGGGGTATGGAACCGCAATCCGGTTGATTGCAGCTCTCTGGCGCCAGGCCAGCAGCGTCCTTGGCGTCCTATTCCGGGTTGGCCACCGGGTAGATGACCTGATCCTTGTATCCCGTGGTTATTCGCAGATAACCACGCAACGCCCGGTTTAATTCGGGATCATCGGTGTCCACCAGCAGCGGCCTGCCCGCAAGGGCGGCAAGCTTGGCTTTGGTTGCCAGCACCTGGATATTGTCCAGCCCGACACACCGAATCACCTCAGGACTCAATTGCTGATTTCCGCGCCCGAACAGATGTCCCTGTCCGCCGATCAGGGTAATGATCAGTCGGCAGCGACGGCCGCGGATCCGGGTCAGGATCTCGGCGGCGCTGAGATCCTGCCCGATAAGTCGGCCATTTTCCACCAGATCCACACCGAGCAAAGTATTTTCCAGACCGAGCTCTGCCATACAGGCTGCCACCGTGCTGCCGGAGCCCATCAGATAGAGGGTATCGGGCTCCATCTGCTCCACCACACCGGCGGCGAGATCCGCCAACACCAGCTCTTCGGACTCCTTGCCCCCCTGTTTTACCGCCTGTACGTAACGCAGATCGCCGGGCACCTTCAGCTGGCCGTAGTGGCGGGCCCGCACCTTGCCCGCGCGAAACGCCTCCTCGTCGATGTCGCGCACCTCGGCATCGATCAGGCTGAGCAGTTCCCCTGCGATCATCCGCGCCACCACCCGCCCGCTGGCGGCAGGCGTCACCCCATAGACGCCGGAGTGGATCTTGCACCCCGCCGGAATGCCAAGCACATGGCAGGACTCCCCCACCGCGGCGCAGATATCCCGCGCCGTGCCATCGCCACCGGCAAACAGCAGCAGATCGACCCCGGCTTCGCACATCAGCTCTGCAGCGTGGCGGGTATCGTCAGCCGAGGTGCTCTCCCCGACCGGTTGATAGATGACCCGACAGGGTAGTCCCAGAGATCGGGCTACCGTCTCCCCCATCTCTCCCGCCACCGTCAGCAGTTCGCACGGGATGCTCAGCTCGCACAGTGGCAACAGAGCTTGCCGCGCTCGATCTTGTGCTCTGGGCACGGCACCACGAGCAAGCGCCTCATCCACCACGCCGTCACTCCCCTTGAGCCCCACTGCGCCGCCAATCCCGGCGACCGGATTAATAATGAACCCTAATCGAAACATGCCTGCCTCCCTTGCGATGGCCCCCATTTTTATCTTTTCGCCCCTCTGGGACAAGCAGTGGCACCCCTGCTAGAATTCGCATCTTCAATTTTCCAACCAATGTTCAATCAAGGTTCAATCATGCTGGAATGGGTTCTTGATCCCTCCGCCTGGGTCGCTCTCGCTACCCTTACCCTGCTCGAAATCGTGCTGGGCATCGACAACATCATCTTTATCTCCATCCTGGTAGGTCGCCTGCCGGAGGCTCAGCGCCAAAAAGCGCGCATTCTGGGTCTGGGGCTCGCCATGGGCACCCGGATCCTGTTGCTGCTCTCGCTCGCCTGGGTGATGCGTCTCACCGAACCGCTCTTCACCGTGCTGAACGAGGCTATCTCGGGCCGCGATCTCATCCTGCTGCTGGGTGGTCTGTTCCTTATCGGCAAGAGTACCCACGAGATCCACGCCACTCTGGAAGGCGCCGCCGAGCCGGAGAGCGTCAGCAAAGCGGCCTCGGGCTTTATCAGCACCCTGATCCAGATCGCCATTCTGGACATAGTGTTCAGCCTGGACTCGGTGATCACCGCGGTCGGCATGGCCGATCACGTGCCGGTGATGGTGCTGGCCATCATGATTGCCGTCTTCATCATGATGTTTGCCGCCAAGTCTATTGGCGATTTCGTCGATGACCACCCCACCATCAAGATGCTGGCCCTCTCCTTCCTCACCCTGGTGGGGTTTGCCCTGATGGCGGAGGGGATGGATCTGCACATACCGAAAGGCTACATCTACTTCGCCATGGCCTTCTCGCTGGTGGTGGAGATGATCAACATCCGCTTGCGCAAGCACAGCGAGGTCGACACAGGGAAGTAGTGTCGCCGGATCAAAAAGAGCGCCTCTCGGGGCGCTCTTTTGTTATGCACACGGCATGCTGCCGGATAGAGATCACTGGTTGGCAATCACAATGGCAACCCGGCGGTTTTCTGCTCGTCCGGCTGCGCTCTTGTTGTCCGCAACCGGGGCCGTCTCACCGCGGCCACGGATCTCAAGATTGGCGGGCATCATCCCCACCGAGATCAGCACATCTGCCACCGATTGGGCTCGTTTCAGAGAGAGCTGCTGGTTGTAGCTGCTCTCGCCCGTATTGTCGGTATGGCCATCCACCCTCGCCTTGTCGAGCCCGACCCCAAGCAGGGCCTTGCCCAGTTTTTCCACTATCAGCCGGGTCTGCGGATTGAGTTCACCCACATTGTTGGCAAACAGCACCCGGTTGGCCAGATCCAGTGTCCAGCCCTCATCGGTCAGATAGAAACCTTGCTCCTTCAATACTGCCAGCTGTTCCGGGGTCAACCCCCTGGGGGTGCTCTGACAACCCGCCAGCAGAGAGAACAACAGGCCCAGCACGACCGCCTTGATGGAGAGGGATAGTTTCATTGTTATGACTCCTTTACACCTTGACTCACGCCGATTTGGCGGCCTCAACCTCCTCACGGCGTGTACGTTTTGCCAAATACATGGCTTTGTCTGCCAGCTCGCACAGCTCGCTGGCGCGGGTCCCGGGTTGATGGATGGCAAAACCGATGCTGATCCCTGCCACCAGTTGCTGTCCATCTCGCAATACCACAGGATCACTCATCGCCTGCTGAATGCGGTCGATCACCTCTTCCACATCCTGCCCCAGATGCACAGGTGTCAGCAGTATGGCGAACTCATCTCCCCCCAGCCGGCAGACCAGATCTCCGGGGCGCAGCTGATGCTGTACCCGCCGGGAGAGGGTCACCAGCACATCGTCACCGGCGTTGTGCCCCAGGGTGTCGTTAATCTGTTTGAAACGATCGCAATCGAGATAAAGCAGGGCGAACGGGGCCCCCCCCTCGCTTGCCTCGCCAATGGCATGCTCGAGGCGAGCTTCGAATAACGCCCGGTTGGGCAACCCGGTCAACGCATCATGGGTCGCCTGGTGGAGCAGACTGGCGTTCTCCCGCGCCTGATGAGCCTGCCAGGCTTGCAGCTCATCCAGCAGGGCGTTGAAATCCTCTCCCAGTTCATTGAGCTCGACGATATCGGCCGGTGGCGCCCGCATCCCCAGAGTGCGTTGTCGACGCACCGAGTGGGCGACCTGTGCCAGTTGTCGCAGTGGCGAGGTGATCGCGACCTGCATCCGCCCGGCGACATAGAAGGCGCCCATCACACTCAACACCAGGCAAATCACCATCACCAGCAGCACCGAGAGCAAGAACAGCAACAGATACTCGCCATGACCGCGCAGCTCTATGGTGGCAATCTGATCACCTCCCCGCAGCATGGGATAGGTGACCGGCCCCGGTAACAGCAGGCGGGCAAGATAATCTTCGACTGTGGCCAGCGGATTGCTGACGGGACGAACCCATTTAGCGAGCTGTTGACCATTGGCCAGCACGATACTGGCTTCGGCCACCTCCTCATGGGCGACAATACCGCCAAGCGCCTCGCTCGCTGCCTCTTCATCGTGGAACACCACCGCCGCCTCGGCGCTGTAGCTGATTGCGCGGGCCACCAGCTCCAGATTGTGATCGGCGTAGAAGCGTACTACCAGCAAGGCAATCAGAGTAAAAAAGAGTCCCGCCACGCTGACGGCCGTGATGGCGGCCACCAGATGGGTTCGCCCCAGGCTCTGACGCAGGGTCGGAAGACGGGGATCCGCGCTGACCTGTCGCCTCATGGGACCCCCTTGTCGGCACGGGCCAGCTTGAGCACAGCGGGATGTACTCGTACGCCGCTCAGGGCCAGGGCATCGAGGTTCACTTTAAACCGCACTCGCACACTCTGTGGCTCGGTCTGCAGACAGAACACCGAGCTGGTGGAACAGTCGTGGTTGTATTCGCTGATGCTGAGCACTGAATGACCCTGCAAGCGCGCAAACAACGCAATCCGGGTCGGCTCGTCGACGACGCCGAGATAGAGCACATCGCAATTATCACTGATGGCCGGATCACTCGCGTCGTAGCGATTGACCTGCACGGCACGGCCATTGGCCTGACGATCGATGGTAAAGAGGGCTCCGGCATACTCCGTCGGCGCCGCCACACACAGGCGCAGCACCGCAGGCTCGGTGGGCCAGCGAGTGTAACTCAGGATATCGAGCACCAGCTCTCTGACCGCCGTCGCCCGGCTCTCTGCGGCCGTTTCCGCCAGCGCGTGAGGCAACAGCAGACCAAACCCTAACAGCAAGGGCGCCAGGCGAGCGGCGAAACGGGGAGAAAAGAGTAACAGCATGATCGGGAAGTGGCCGCCTTGACAACACCGCTGCAGTGGCATAGCGGTTCGGGTACATGTATCCAGATAGTAAGTTGGTGGACACTGGCCTGACAAGTCTCCCGAAGCCCTCCCGCCCGGAAGCCGTATAAAGAAAACAGAGAGCCCGTCTGGTGACGGGCTCTCTGTTGGCTGGCATCCGGAACAACTTACTTCTTGCTGATGCCATATTCCCGCAGCTTGTTGGCGATGGCGGTATGCGACACGCCCAGGCGTTTGGCCAACTGACGGGTCGACGGGAAGGCGGGATAGAGCCGGGCCAGCAGCTGGCTCTCGAAGCGCTTCACCGCATCGTCGAGGTTCCCCTCAAACCACTCGTCGATCAGCGGCATGGTATCGGCCGCCACCGGCAGGTCGATCTGCTCGGGCCCCAGCTCATCCCCTTCCAGCAGTGTCATGGCGCGGTAGAGACAGTTGCGCAGCTGACGCACGTTGCCCGGCCAGCGGTAGGCGGTCAGGTAGTCGGCCATGTTGCGGGTAAAGCGCGGACGGGGTCGCTGCAACTCGCTGGCAAAGCGGGAGACAAACTGCTGGGCCAGCACCATGATGTCTGCCTTGCGCTCGCGCAGGGGGGGCAGCGTCAGACTGAGCACGTTGAGGCGATAGTAGAGATCCTCGCGGAAGGTTCCTTCGTGCACCAGATCCAGCAACTGCTTCTGGGTGGTGCAGATGAAACGCACGTTGACCTTCACCTCCTGCTCGTCACCGACCCGGCGGAACACCCCATCCTGCAGCACCCGCAAAAACTTGGTCTGCAGATGGGGAGACATGTCGCCGATCTCGTCCAGCATCAGGGTGCCGCCGCTCGCCAGCTCCAGCACGCCGCGCTTGCCCTCGGTGTTGTTGCCAAAGGCGCCGGGGGCATAACCAAACAGCTCGCTCTCGGCCACGTTATCGGGCATGGCGGCGCAGTTGAGGGCCATAAAGGGGTGGCTGGAGCGCAGGCTGGCCCCGTGACAGGCACGGGCCAGCAGCTCCTTGCCGGTACCGGTCTCACCGACAATCAGCAGCGGCGCGTCCTGCATCGCCAGTTTGCGCGCTTGCGACAGCACCTCTTTCATCTTGGGGCTCTCGGCCTGCAGATGCTCGAAGCCTCCCACTTCCACCGCATGAAGCGCGCTGAAGTGCAGGCCGACCCGACGGGCAGATTTGAGCACCACCACGGCACCGGCCAGCGCCTGCTTGCCGCGGGCTTCTGCCACGAACAGCGGCATCAGATCTGCCAGATACTCTTCGCCATTGAAACTGAGCTTGCAGGTCTGCGGCTTGATCTCGCTCGCCTCCAGCCAGCGGGTGAAGGAGAACCCCTTGACCAGCGAACCGAGCGCCACCCCGCGCACCTCCTCCACCGGCAAGCCGAGGGTGGTGAGGGCAGACTGATTGGCCTGGGTCACCTTGCCCTTGCTGTCGAGAGAGAAGACCAGATCCGGCAGCGCCTTGAGCAGCGCCTCGATTTCGTGGTGCTCTCGCTCGGAAGGCATGTAAGGGATGGTCTTGACGTCGTAGACGCCGGGAATGCGGCGGATCTCCGGCATCAAATGCTGAAAATCACTGAACTCCAGCTCGGGAAAGTTGAGATAGATGATGCCTGAGGTATCGATTTCGATGCCGCGCAGATCGATATTGTGCTCCACCAGGCGGTCGAGCAGTTCCCGGGTCAGGCCCAGGCGGTCTTCACAGCTGACTTCAAGACGCATTCGGGACACACTTCCTAGCTAACTCTATGAATGAGCGGATAATACAGTCTCGATCCCCCCAGTGCGAGCGCCAGCCCATAAAAATGCGGGCCTGCCCCGCTTTCGCAGGCAGGCCCGGGTCAACCGATGACGCTGGTGTGGGGTGCGATTAGCGGAGCAACTGATCGGTGCGCGCCGCCATGATGAAGTCGTTGCGATGCAAACCGCCGATCTTATGCATCCACCAGCTGACGGTCACCTTCCCCCATTCGGTCAGAAATGCAGGAAGGGGGATACTCCGCCTCAACCTGTTCTCAGATTATCTGGGCAATTGGTCTGTACGCGCAGCCATGATGAAGTCGTTGCGGTGTAATCCGCCGATCTTGTGGGTCCACCAGCTGACGGTCACCTTCCCCCACTCGGTCAGGATGGCCGGATGATGGAACTCCGCTTCCGCCAGCTCCCCCAGGCGGTTGGTAAACGCCAGCGCATCCTTGAAGTTGCGAAACGTAAATTCCCGCCGCAGTTGCAGCGCCCCCTCCACCACCAGCGGCTGCCAGTCGGGAATAAGCTGCATCAGCTCGCGCAGCTCCTCATCGCTCACCTTGGGGGCATCGGCGCGGCACGCTTCACACTGCTGGCTGGCCAGTTCGGACATGGGTTACTCCTGCTTGAATTAATGAAAATGAAATAGGGTTGTTTGCTTTTGGTCAGCTCGCCTGTTTGCCAGCGGGAACCTCAAAGCGCGGCGGATAGAGGCCAAGCCGACTGGCCTCGGCCAGAGCAGCCATGATCTCCTCCCCGGTCAGCTGGTAGAGATGATCGAGACTAGGCAGCACAAAATAGGTGGGCTGCATGATGTCGATGCGATACGGGGTGCGCAGCACAGTCAGTAGATCGAAGGGTTGCAGCAGCGGTTTGCCACAGAGGGCATAGGCGGTCTCGCCGATGGAGGAGAGAATGCCGCCACCGTAGATACGCAGCCCGTCCGGCGTTGCCAAGAGGCCAAACTCCACGGTGAACCAGTAGAGCCGCGCCAGAAAAACCCGCTGCTCCTTGCTCGCCTGCTGCCCCAACTGACCGTATAGGTGGGTGAAGTGGGCAAAGGCCGGATTGGTCAGCATGGCGCAATGGCCGAAGATCTCGTGAAAGATATCGGGCTCTTGCAGGTAGTCGAGCTCGTCGCGGCGCCGGATAAAGGTCGCCACCGGAAACTGGCGATTGGCCAGCAGGGCGAAGAAGCGATCGAACGAGATAAGTGCAGGTACTGCCGCCACCGACCAGCCGGTCGCAGGCTGCAAGACGGCGTTGATCTCGGCCAGCTGGGGGATGCGATCACGGGGCAGCCCCAGCCTGTCGAGACCGGCCAGATATTCGTTACACCCCTTGCCATCGAAGGCGGCGAACTGGCGTTCGATCAGGATCTGCCAGGTACCATGCTCCTCGTTGCTGTAGTGGATCACCCCGTCAGCATCCGGCTGGTGGGCGGTGTAAAAGGTTGCCATAGCGGTTCCATCCTCTGGCGCCACATCAGGCGCCTTGCCGTTTCATCACGGTTTCACTGTAACGAAATGGCAACAAAAAAAGCAGCCGACCCATGAGTCGGCTGCCGGAAACAGTTGTAAATAAATTGTGACAATCCGCTAACCAATCCCCACTACAGCTTGACCATGATATGGCGCGGCACTGTGTAATCCTCCAGCGCATAGAGGGAGAGATCCTTGCCGTAGCCCGACATCTTCATGCCGCCGTGGGGCATCTCGGAGGTGAGCATGAAGTGGGTGTTGATCCAGGTGCAGCCATATTGCAAGTGGCTGGCCACCTTGCTGGCGAGGCTCAGATCTTTGGTCCAGACCGACGAGGCGAGGCCATAGTCCGAGTCGTTGGCCCACTGCACCACCTGCTCGGCATCGCTGAAACGGGTCACCGACACCACGGGGCCAAACACCTCGCGGCGCACGATCTCATCCTCCTGCCGGGCCCCGACAATCAGGGTCGGCTCGAAGAAGAAGCCGTTGCCGGGACGGATCTTGCCCCCCGCCGTCACCTCCACATGACCGCTGCTCTGGGCCCGCTCGACAAAGCTGGCGACCCGGTTGCGCTGTCTGTCCGAGATAAGCGGCCCCATCTCAACCCCCTCCTCGTACTGGCTGCCCACCTTGATGGAGGCCACCGCATCGGTCATGGCGGCGACGAACTTGTCGTAGATCTTGCCCTGGGCATAGATACGGCAGGCGGCGGTGCAATCTTGCCCTGCATTGTAAAAACCGAAGGTGCGAATGCCCGCCACTACGGCCTCCAGATCCGCATCGTCGAAGATGATCACCGGTGCCTTGCCCCCCAGCTCAAGGTGGGTGCGCTTCATGGTGCGGGCGGCGCTCTGCAGGATCTTCTGGCCGGTGGCGATATCGCCGGTGAGCGACACCATCCGCACCAGCGGGTGCTCCACCAGCGGCGCCCCTACACTCTCGCCCCGCCCGCAGATGACGTTGATGACGCCGCGGGGGAAGATCTCGCTGGCCAGTTCGGCAAGCCGCAAAGCGGTGAGCGGGGTCTGCTCGGAGGGTTTGAGCACCACCGTATTGCCCGCCGCCAGCACCGGCGCCATCTTCCAGGCCGCCATCATCAGCGGGTAGTTCCAGGGGGCGATACTGCCCACAACACCAATGGGGTCGCGGCGGATCATGCTGGTGTGCCCCTCGAGATACTCCCCCGCCAGCGGCCCTTGCAGGCAGCGGGCCGCCCCGGCAAAGAAGCGGAAGCAGTCCACCACCGCGGGCAGCTCGTCGTTGAGCACAGCCAGATAGGGTTTGCCGCAGTTGAGGGATTCCAGCGCCGCAAACTCCTCGGCGTGGCGCTCGACGAGATCCGCCAGACGCAGCAGCAGGTTGCTGCGGCTTGCCGGGGTAGTGCGGCTCCACTGGGCGAAGGCGCGCTGGGCACCGTTCACCGCCCGGTTCACCTGTTCGAACGAGGCTTCGGGCACGGCGGCGATCTGTTCGCCGTTGGCCGGGTTGAGAATGGGTTCGGCCTGCCCCTCGCCGGTCACAAACTGGCCATCAATCAAGAGTTGGGTAGAGAGTTTCATGGTTGCATCCTTGCGCACGCGTTGAGTCATCATTTGCCACTGCCAGCGACATCATGGGTGTCGCGAGTGAGGTAGTAGGCAAGCAAAATGGGGATAGTGGTGAAGGCCACTATGATGAGGGCCACCACGTTGGTGACCGGCCTGTCTCGGGGACGGATCAGCTCCTGATACATCCAGATGGGCAGCGTGGTCTGCTGGCCCGCAGTGAAGGTAGTAACGATCACTTCGTCAAAACTCAGGGCAAAGGCCAGCATGCCCCCCGCCAGCAGCGCCGTGGCCAGATTGGGCAGGATCACGTAGCGCAGGGTCTGGAAGCCGTCGGCCCCGAGATCCATCGACGCCTCGATGAGGCTCTGGTTGGTGCGGCGAAAACGGGCCAGCGCATTGTTGTAGACCACCACCACACAGAAGGTGGCGTGGCCGATAACGATGGTCCAGAAGCTGAACGGGATCTCCATCAAGCCGTAGGCCGAGCGCAGCGCGATACCGGTGACGATACCGGGCAGCGCGATGGGCAACACCAGCAACAGCGACACCACCTCCTGACCGAAGAAGCGGCTGCGGGCAATGGCCCCTGCCGCCAAGGTGCCGAGGATCATGGCTGCCAACGTCGCCAGCCCCGCGACCTCCAGCGACAGCTGGATGGCACGCCACACATCGGGGCGATTGAGGGTCACCTCGAACCACTTGAGGGTGAGCCCGGGGGGCGGAAACTGGTAACTCTTGCTCTCGCTGGTGAAGGCGTAGAGGAAGATAAACAGAATGGGAAAGTGCAGGAACAAGAGTCCACCGATGGCGGCGTACTTGAGCAGGCCCGAAGGGCGCTCTCCCTGACGGCTCACTGAGCTAGCTGACATGACGGCCTCCTTGCTGCCGGTTCAAAGCGATAGAGTCAAAGCGCATCAAAGGCTCCTAACCGTTTCGCAATCGCCAGATAGATGGCGATGATAAGGATCGGCACCAGCGAGAAGGCGGCGGCAAAGGGCAGATTGCCCGCCGTTCCCTGCTGCATGTAGACCACCTGACCGATATACATGGTCGAGTTGCCGATGATGCCGGGGATGATGTAATCACCGAGGGTCAGCGAGAAGGTGAAAATGGAGCCCGCCACCACACCGGGCAACGCCAGCGGCAGGATCAGGTTGCGAAAGGTCTGGGCGGGTGTCGCCCCCAGATCGCTGCTCGCCTCCAGCAGGGATCGCGGTATACGCTCCACCGCTGCCTGAATGGGCAGGATCATGAAGGGCAGCCAGACATAGACGAACACGATAAAGGTGCCGAGCCGCGAAAAAGAGAGCGACGGGCCACCTATCACCGGCAGGGAGAGGATTGCATCGAGCAGCCACTCCAGCCCCATGCTGTCGGCCAGCCAGCTCACTACCCCCTCCTTGGCCAAAATCAGCTTCCAGGCATAGACCCGCACCAGATAGCTGGACCAGAGCGGCAGCATGATCCCCACATAGAACAGCGCCCGGGTCTTGCCACTGGTGTAGCGTGCCATGTAGTAGGCAACCGGAAAACCGAGCAGGGCGCATGCCAGGGTCACCAGCAACGACATGCCGACGGTGCGGCCGATCACATCCAGATTCTCCGGCCGCAGCAGGGCGACGAAGTTTTGCAGCCCCAGCTCGTGGCGCACCTGACCGCTGAACTCGTCCAGCCCGAACAGAGAGTTGGAGAGCAGCATCAGCAAGGAGCCGACATAGATGATGCCGAGCCACAGCAGCGGCGGCCCCAGCAGGATCGCCAGCAGCAGGCCGGGCCGACCATAGAGCAGGGTCGAGAGGCGCCGCAGCGGCCTGAAACGGGCAGGTTCGGGCTGATGGTTCATGGCAAGACTCGCACTGTGAGGGGCACTCATGGCTGCGCCCCCTGATGGGCGCCGCTCAGGCGATGGATAGCCTGCTCCGGCCAGCTGAGGCTGACCCTGCTGCCACGCGCCAGACGGGCCTGCCCCTCATTGGGGTGGTTGACGATGATCTCGAGCTGCTCCCCGAGATCAACCCGATAACGGACGAAGGGACCCAGATACTCCACCTCGCGGATCTCCCCCGACCAGCCCGGCGTGCCCGCCTCAGCGAGCCGGATCCGCTCCGGGCGCACCATCATCTGGCTGCCGTCGCCGCACAGCCGTCTGGCCTGCTCCCCTTCGAACAGATTGACGGTGCCAACGAAGCGGGCCACAAACGGCGTCGCCGGAGCATCGTAGATGGTATCGGGGGCGGCTATCTGCTCGATCTTGCCCTGGCTGAAGATGCAGATCCGGTCGCTCATAGAGAGCGCCTCCTGCTGATCGTGGGTGACGAAGATAAAGGTGATGCCCAGCTGGCGTTGCAACGCCTTGAGCTCAAGCTGCATCTGCTCGCGCAGCTTGAGATCGAGGGCCCCCAGCGGCTCATCCAGCAGCAGGATGCGTGGCTGGTTGATGAGGGCTCTGGCGATGGCGATGCGCTGGCGCTGGCCGCCGGAGAGCTGGCTCGGGCGGCGCTTGCCGACCCCGGGCAGTCGCACCAGCTCCAGCATCTCGTCCACCTTGCGGTAACGCTGTGCCTTGGCGACCCCCTTGAGCATCAGGCCATAGCCGATGTTGTCGCGCACATCCATGTTGGGAAACAGGGCATAGTCCTGAAACACGGTATTGAGGTTGCGATCGTAGGGGGGCACGGTGGAGCAGGGCTCGCCGAACAGGCGGATCTCCCCGTCGCTCGGGTACTCGAAGCCCGCGATCATCCGCAGGCAAGTGGTCTTGCCGGAACCGCTCGGCCCCAGCAGGGTAAAGAATTCCCCGGAGGGGATCTGGAAAGAGATGTCATCGACCGCCTTCACCTCGCCATAGTGGCGGCTGACCCGGTCAAATTGTACGGCGTTCATGGGGCGTCCTTGTCTGTGCTGGGATGGGCCGGACTCCTGTCCGGCCCGCTTGATTATCCGGTCTCGGCAGTCGTGCAGAGTCGGAGCGCCTTAGCGACCACCCAGAATGGCGATATAGTCGGAAACCCAGCGGTAATAGGGCACGCAAGTTCCCTGGCTCTTGCACTGGGAGACCGGAGTGCGCCAGAAACGAACCCGATCGAAGTTGTCGATACCGTTGGTTTTGCACCCGGTCGGGCCAAGCAGGGCATTGCCCTCGCAGGCGGCAGGCACCACAGGCACCGAGCCAAACCAGGCGGCGAGATCCCCCTGTAGCTTGTTGTTCAGGGAGTGCTCCAGCCACTTGTAAGCGCAGGTGAGGTTCTTGGCATCGCTGTGCACCATACTGGTATCGGCCCAACCGGTGACGCCCTCTTTGGGCACAGTGGTGGCGATAGGTTGCTTGTCGGCGATCAGGGCGTTGGCCTGGAACGGCCAGGAGCCGGAGGCAACCACCCCTTCGTTCTTGAAGTCATCGATCTGGACGAAGGCATCATGCCAGTAGCGTCCCACCAGCTGACGCTGCTTGCGCAGCAGATCGAGAGAGGCCTTGTACTGATCCTCGTTCAGCTCGTAAGGATCCTTGATGCCCAGCGCGGGCTGATGGGTCATCAGATAGAGGGCGGCATCGGCGATGTGGATCGGGCCGTCAAAGGCCTGCACCCGCCCCTTGTTAGACTTGCCATCCGCCAGGGTCTGTTCCTCGAATACCACGTTCCAGGAGTCCGGTGCCTTGGGGAATACCTTGGTGTTGTACATCAGGATATTTCCGCCCCACTGGTAGGGCACGCCGTAGTGCTTGCCATCCACAGTGTGCCAGGGGGCATTTTGCAGCCGGGGATCAATCTTGCTGTAGCTCGGGATGAGTGCCAGATTGAGCGCCTGCACCTTGCCACCGGCAATCAGACGCAGACTGGCATCGCCGGAGGCGGTCACCAGATCGAAGCCCCCCTCGTTCATCAAGGCCACCATCTCGTCCGAGGTGGCCGCCGTCTTGACGCTCACCTTGCAGCCGGTCTCTTTCTCGAATCCGGTCACCCAGTCGTAGTTCTTGTCGGTCTCGCCACGCTCAACGTAGCCAGCCCAGGCCACGATATTGAGCTGGCCTTCACCCTTGCCGAGCTCGGTCGGGGCAGCCTGGGTCTGGCCTGCCAGCAGCGCCGGAACAAGAGCCAGCATCAGAGGGGTCAATTTCATCATGCACTCCTTGCATTGTGTTGACTTGCATCAGGTGAGGGAACGCCGCCGTGTGCGTTAACATCCTGTTAACCAGCAATGAGCTTAGGGGAGTGGCAATACGATGAATATTTCAATTTTTGGTGGCTCAGGTATCAGCTAAATCGATATCGAGTGCAGATGAATCTGATTTTTGGTGGCTACCCCGCAAGAGATGGCTAGCGAGGGAGCGCCTGACGGGCCCGCAACCGGCTCTGATCCCGCGCAATATCGATAAATTCCCGCGCCGTCCAATCCAGCCGAGAACCACGGCGCCACACCAGCCCGATATCGATGGCGGGAATGGGCTCTTTGATGGGGCGCGCCTCGACCCGCTCCTGCTCCAGCGACCAGGGGCGATAGGCAAAATCGGGCAACAGGGCGACCCCGAGCTGGCTCGCCACCAGACTGCGCACTGCCTCCACCGACGCGGTGCGCAGCACGATACGGGGGGAGATGCCGTAGCGGCGCAGGCCGCCACCGATGATCTGATCCAGCTGATCGGCGGTCAGCGAGATCATCGGCTCCTCCCCCAGTGCGGTGAGCGAGAGGGTCGACTCGGCGCAGAGCGGGTGGTTGGCTGCCAGCCAGAGCCGCAGCGGCGAACGGGTCAGCAATTCGGTATCAAACGCCTCTTGCCGGATGGTGCGGTTGGTCATCAGGATCCCCACATCCACCTCGCCATTGACGATCTGGTGCTCCAGAAAAGGCTGTTCATCCTCCTTCACCTCGATCTGTACCGCCGGAAAGGCACGGCGAAAGCGGCCAAGCGCCTCTGAGAGGTAGTAACCCGCCACCAAGGTGGTCACGCCGATGGTGAGTCGCCCCTGATCCTGCTGGGCCACCGCTTTGAGGGAGTGGCTCGCCTCGGTCATGGCGCCGAGAATGCGGCGGGCGTGGAGTAAAAACTGGTGGCCTTGGGTGGTGAGGGTGACGCCGCGCGGATTGCGCTCGAATAGCGGGGCGCCGAGCTCGGTCTCCAGCTCGCGAATGGCGCTGGTGACCGCAGACTGGGAGATATGAAGCTCGGCTGCGGCACGACTCACTGAAAAGCTGTCGGCCACGGCAACAAAATAACGGATCTGGCGAAAGGTAAAGTTCATCGGGCATCCTTGCCGATTGGTACGATGAGTGTGATTGGTAAGATTGACTGCCAGCTTAACCGTAAACGGGCGCCTCGCCAAAACCGGACACTGCTGCCAACTCAATGATCTGCCGATTAAAACCATGCCCCTGCGGCTTGGCGAGCACAACAGGGGCATGGGTCATCGCAGCAAGGTGCAGACAGGGCTATCAGGATTTGTTGAGATACCCCGCCAGCTGGCCGATCAGCCGCTTGCGCAGCTCGCCGAGTTTCGGCTTCTCGTCCGCACACCAGGGCAGCGGGCGGCACGCCTCTATAGTACGCAGGCCAAGGCGAGCAGTGAGCAGCCCGGCCCCCACCCCTTGCGCCGCGCGGGCAGAGAGCTTGGCGGCAAACTCGGCGCCCAGCAAGTCCATCCCCACCTCGGTCACCAGCTCGGTAGCACCGGCGTAGAGCATGTTGCGAAACACCTGACGGATGAGGCGAATCCGGCTCCAGTAACCAAGTTCGATGGCGTAGACATCGGCGATATCTTCAATCATCCGCAGGTTGCGCCACAACATCAGCATCATGTCGACGGTGGCGAGCGGGCTGAGCGCCACCAGCACAGCGGCCTCCCCCGACCATTTGGCCACCCGCGCCTGCGCCAGTTTGTCGCGTTCGCTCAATACCAGCTGACTGTAAAGGGTCAGCACCTCCCGATCGCTGTGGCTCTCGTCGAGCTGGGCCAGCCAGGTTTGATACCCTTCGCGCCCCTTGTCGCCACTTTTGACCGCCAACCCTTCGCAAAAGGCCTGCCCCTGCCCGACACCCTGATGGGCCAGCAGATCTTCTGCCCGCGAGCGCACATCCTGACGCCGCTTGAGGGTGCGCAGGCGCAGCCACTCGCGCTCCACCACGCTGGCGAAGCCCGCCGCCACCAGCGCCGAGGCCGCCAGCCAGGCGCTGCCCCAGAGCGGGGTGGTGAGGAATTGATCGTAAAGAAAGGCGCCATACTGGCCCAACGAGAGCAGACCGACCGCCCCCAGCCCCCACGCCAGCAGCCGATGGCGGCGGCGCGGTTTGATGACGAGGGCGCTCTCCACCTCGGTGAGCTCGTCCAGCTCGTCGAGGCGCTCGAAACTCGCCTCCTCCAGCCGCTGGGCCGGTGCGGGCGGTCGCTCGTCACTGGCCACAGTCAAGGCAGGCTCTAGGATCACCTTGCCCTGCAGCGGTGGCCGCTCTTTTATCTGATCGTTCATCGCATTGTTCTCCTGTGCGCAGCCTTCGGCTCAGGTGCCAAGACTGCACACCGTTATTCGAGGTGATCCCCGAGCAGAAACTCCAGCGCCGCATCGAGCCGGATATGGGGCAGCGCCTGATGGGTGCTCATGGGCATGGGGCGAAACGCCTGAAAATCAAAGCCCTGATTGTTCCACCACTGCGCAGGCGGAATATGGGGCGGCACCTCCCCGGGGAAGAGCAGCAGCGGCTCACCGCTCAGACTGGTGCCACGGATGGCGGGGAACTCGCGGCCATTGGCCACCCCCTTGCCCACTTCGGTCGCCTTGATGGCGGCGAGCGCCAGACACTCGGTGGTGATCCCCTCAAAACGGGCCTGGCCGCGGCCACTGCGCACCAGATGCTGGAGCAGGGAGACCATGGGCGCATGCTGTTCGGGGGTGACGTGATCGGCCTTGCTCGCCACAAACAGCAGCTTGTCGATACGGGGCGAGAAGAGTCGCCGCCACCAGTTGCTCTTGCCATAGGCAAAGCTCTCCATGATGCGGGCGATGGCCTGCTGCATGTCGCCAAAGCTGGCCGCCCCGGCGTTAAGCGGCTGCAGGCAATCCACCAGCACGATCTGGCGATCAAAACCGGCAAAGTGCTGCTCATAAAAACCCTGCACCAGATGCTGCTTGTACTGCTCGAAGCGCTGCTTGAGGGTGGCGTAGAGGGTGCCATCGGCAGGCTCGCTGGCAGGCATATCCCACACCCAGGGGACAAACTGCAGCATGGGGGCACCGGCATACTCCCCCGGCAACACGAAACGGCCGGGTTGAATAAGGTGCAATCCCAGCTCCTGTTTGCAGGCGTGCAGGTAGGCGGTGTAGCGCTCGGCCAGCTCAGCCACCGGCCGCTCTTCGAAGCGCTGATCGGCCTGCCACCCGGGTGTCAGCCAGCTGGCGGCAAGCGCCTGCAGCTCTGGGCGGCGCAGCTGCTCGCGCACCTGTTCGCTCCACTGCTCGTAGCTCATCTCAAGGAGCGGCAAGTCGAGCAGCCACTCCCCGGGGTAGTCCACCAGATCCACGTAGAGGGTGGAGATCTCCCCCAGATGCTTGCGCAGAGGGTGACGGGTGCGATAGCGGATTTCGAGGCGCACTTCGGCCACGCCGCGGGTGGGCTCGGGCCAGGCAGGTGGATCGCCAAACAGGGAGTCGAGGCCACGCTCGTAGGCAAAGGTGGGGATGTGGGCATTGAGCTGCGGCACCCGGCGGGCGCCGAGGATGCGCCCTTGACGCAGGGCATCCCACAACGGCAAACGGCCATCGATGGCCGCGTGTTCCAGCTGGTTGACCAACGCCGTGATAAAGGCGGTTTTGCCGCTGCGAGAGAGGCCGGTCACCGCCAGCCGGATATGGCGATCCCGCACCCGGTTCACCACGTCGTTCGCCTTGTGTTGCAGGCGAGTCAACTTCTGTTCCAGTTTGTTGAGTATCAAGGCTTGATCCGTTCTCCCTTGGTGGTTGCATCCGGCGTGCTCAGCCGTGCGAGAGGTCGACCGCTTATCCACGTCTGGATAGTTGTCGTCGATAGTGGATCATCACAGAAGATTCCACCATCGACATTGAGTGCTTTAGCAAGCACTACAGCTTGCGAAATTCCCGCTGCAGGGTGAACTCCCTGGAGGTCACCAGTTTCTCGATCCGCTGAACTCTGGGCTCCAGCGCGTCAAGTTCCTGCTCGATACGGCCCAGCGCCTGATGAGGGGTGATCCCCGCCTGCCAGCTGCGCGCTTTCATCCGCACCTCGGCAAAGTCGGCATCCTCTTGCGAATAGAGGGTGACCGGCTTTTTGTCGAGCAGGAACCAGGCGGCGATATAGGCGGTGAAGGTGATGAAACCGGCGAAGATAAGGCCACTGATGGCGAGCAGCCGCACGATCCAGGTCTCCACCCCGAAATACTCAGCCAAACCGGCACAGATCCCGGCTATCTTGCCACGCTGGGGATCACGATAGAGGTTACGCCCTTCACGACTGACACTGCTCATACCTTGTTCCTCCAACCGGGTACTTCCGCATCCAGAATCGACTCCAGCGCGCCCACTCGCTCCTGCATCTTCTCGGTGCGAGCCAGCAGCCCTTGCAGCTGTTCCCGCTCGCTATCAGCAAGACCGGCGCCAATCCGCCCCTTGGCACGATAGTGCAGCACCAGCCAGATGGGGGCTACCACCACCATGAAGACCACCATGGGAACCATCAATACGCCCAGCAGATCTTCCATCTGTTACTCCCCCTGTTTGCCTTCGCTTTTGCTGTCGCCCTGGCCCAGCTTCTGGCGCATGGCTTCCAGCTCACGACTTATCTGATCGTCCACTTCCAGCTCGGCAAACTGTTGCGCCAGCGCCTTGTCGGACTGACCCAGATCGGCGCGCGCTTCCATTTCGTCGATGCGACGCTCCATCCGCTCAAACTTGCTCACCACCGCCTGGCTCTCGCCACGGGCTACCTGGCTCTGCACATTGAGACGGCTGCTGGCCGCTTCGGTGCGAATGGCCATCGCCTTTTGACGGGCGCGGGCATCTTCCAGCTTGGCTTCGAGCTGACGGATCTCTTCACCCAGCTTCTCGATGCCGCTATCGACCGCCTGCTGCTCGCGGTAGAGGGTCTCTGACAACTCGGTCTGTTTCTTCTTCTCGATAAGGGCGGCGCGGGCCAGATCTTCACGCCCCTTGGTCAGGGCCAGCTCGGCCTTGGCTTGCCACTCGTCGACCCGCTCCTGATGACGGGCGACCTGACGACCAATCTCTTTCTGGCTGGCGAGGAAGCGGGCCAGATTGGAACGCTCTTTGACCAGCTCGTCCTCCATCTCCTGGATGATCAGGCGCACCATCTTCTGGGGATCTTCTGCCTTGTCGAGCAGGGCCGTCAGGTTGGAATTGATGATGTCGGCCAGACGGGAAAAAATACTCATGATTGCACTCCTGTTATTGGCATGGCGTTGTTTCTCCATTGACAATGGCAACTTGTGTGCCAATCTGGAACAAAATTTAACTTGTTGATTTATATGGGGCAGAATAGCCGGATTGCAAGATGCCTCGCGCAAGAGATGATTAAAATCACCAACTTTTGGTAAGATTGACCAGCTTTTACAACTGACAGGGATCACTATGACCACGGCCACGGAAAGCCTGCTGGGGGAATCCAACGCATTTCTCGAGATCATTGAGCAGGCCTCACGGCTCGCCCCGCTGCGCAAACCCGTGCTGATCATCGGTGAGCGGGGGACGGGCAAGGAGCTGATCGCCCACCGCCTACATTATCTCTCGGCGCGCTGGGATCAAAGCTTTGTCACCATCAACTGCGCCACCCTGAGCGAGAGCCTGCTGGAAACCGAGCTGTTCGGCCACGAAGCGGGATCGTTTACCGGCGCGGCCAAGCGCCATCAGGGCCGCTTCGAGCGGGCCGATGGCGGCACTCTGTTCCTCGACGAGCTGGCCACCACCAGCGCCCGGGTGCAGGAGAAGCTGCTGCGGGTCATCGAGTATGGCGAGTTCGAGCGAGTGGGTGGGGCCAAGCCCCTCAAGGTGGATGTGCGGCTGGTCTGCGCCACCAACGAGGATCTCCCTGCGCTGGCCGACAAGGGGCAGTTTCGCCACGATCTGCTCGACCGACTCGCGTTTGATGTGATCACCCTCCCCCCCTTGCGGGAGCGGCGGGAAGATATCCTGATGCTGGCGGAACACTTCGCCCACAGCATGACGCGGGAGCTGGGCTATCCGCTGTTTGCCGGTTTCTCGCGTAAGGCAACCCAGCTGCTGCTGGATTACCACTGGCCGGGCAACGTGCGGGAGCTGAAGAACGTGGTGGAGCGCAGTATCTATCGTCAGGGCAATCCCCAGCTGCCGCTCTCGACCCTGGTGCTCAACCCGTTTGATTCCCCCTGGCGACCACAGGTCACGCAACCTGCGCAAGAGGCCCGAAGCGAGGTACAATCTGCATCCCCCCTCGCCTTGCCGCTCGATCTCAAGCAGGCGGTGGCGGAGTACGAGATTAATTTACTCAAGCAAGCGATGCAGCAATCCCAGTATAATCAGCGCAAAGCCGCTCAACTGCTGGCCTTAAGCTATCACCAGTTCCGTGGCATGCTACGCAAATATCAGCTGCTGGATGGCGATAACGATGCAGAACAAGAGTGAAGGAGTGCGGTTGATGCCGACTCCAGCAACACGCCAGCCTTCGCGCTGGCACATTTGTATCAAAACGTGCGTACAAACCCCCTATAAGAACATGGTTCAACAATGAGAATGCTCACACCCTTGCTGCTGGGTATGCTGGTGCTGGTCACCGGCTGCCAGAAGCAACCCGAGGCCTCCAAAACCGGACTCATCTATTGTGCTGAGGGATCCCCCCTCTCCTTCAATCCCCATGTTTCCAACTCCGGGGTGACACTGGATGCCAGTGCCCGTCCGCTCTACGACCGCCTGCTGGAGGTGAACCCCAATACCCTGGCGCTGGAGCCGGCGCTCGCCACCAACTGGCATGTCAGCGAGGATGGCCTCACCTATACCCTGACCCTGCGCAAGGGGGTGACGTTTCACCATACCCCCTGGTTCAAGCCCACCCGCACTTTCAATGCCGATGACGTGGTCTTCACCTATGCCCGCCAGCTTGACGAGCAGCACCCCTATCACAATGTCTCCGGCGGCGATTACCCCTACTTCTACAGCCTGGGGCAAGACCTGCTGATCAAGCGGGTGAGCAAAAAGGGGCCGCAGACGGTAGTGTTCGAGCTGAACCAGCCGAACGCTTCCTTCCTCGCCACTCTGGCCAGCGACTATGCGGTGATCCTCTCCGCCGAATACGCCGAGCAGATGTTGCAGGCGGGCACCCCAGCCCTGCTCGATAGCCGCCCTATCGGCACCGGACCGTTCAGCTTCAAGGAGTATCGCCACAACGAGTTCATTCGCTATCTGCGCCACCCCGGCTACTGGGGCGGTGATGCCAAGATTGAACAGCTGGTCTACGACATTACCCCCAAATCCGCCAAACGGCTGGCCAAGCTGCTGACCGGCGAGTGCGACGTTATGAGCACCCCTTCCGCCAGTCAGCTCTCGGTGATCAAGCAAAATCCGGCGCTCAGTCTCTCGGTCCAGTCGGGGATGAACGTCGCCTTTTTGGCCCTCAATACCCGCAAGCCGCCGTTCAACAACGTCAAGGTGCGTCAGGCCATTGCCAGCGCCATCAACATCGACAACCTGTTGCAGGCGGTCTATTTCGATACCGGCCTGCCCGCCAACAGCCTGTTGCCGACCCTCTCGTGGGGGTACAACCCCAGCCTGCCCGAGCGCAAACCCGACCTGAAACGGGCGCGCCAGCTGCTCAAGGAGGCGGGGCTGGAGAAAGGGTTCGAGATGCAGGTGCTGGTACAGCCAGACGCCCGCCCCTACAACCCGGATGCGGTCAAGACCGCCCAGCTGATCCGCAGCGATCTGGCCAAGGTCGGGATCAAGCTCAAGATCGTGCAACGGGAGTGGCCGGTGATCGAAGGCCGTCTCACCAAGGGGCAGTACGACAGTCTACTCTCCGGCTGGATTGCCGATAACGCCGATCCGGACAACTTCTTCCGCCAGCTGCTGAGCTGCTCGGCAGTGGAGCGCGGCAACAACTACAGCCGCTGGTGTAGCCCGGCCTTCGATCAGTTGCTGGATGATGCGGTCACCACGCCCCAGCTCTCGTTCCGGCTGCGTAACTACTACTATGCCCAGACCCTGCTTAACGAACAGCTGCCGCTGATCCCGCTGGCGCACGCCTTGCGTACCCAGGTCAGCCGCAGCGACATCGAGGGGCTGACGCTGATGCCCTTTGGCGGCACCTCCTTCAACCAGGCTCACAGGGAGTAAGCATGCTTCTATACACCTTGCGCCGCATCAACCTGCTGCTTATCACTCTACTGGCGCTGACCTTTGTCGCCTACCTGCTGGACTATCGGCTGATCGGCAATCAGCTCAGCTTCTGGAGCGGCTATCCCGACTTCCTGCGCCGCATTTTCGCAGGCGACCTGGGGCTCTCCAGCGTCTCCGGGCTGCCGGTGCTGGACGAGATCCGCCACTATTTTCCCGCCACCCTGATCCTCTGCCTAGCGGCATTTGCCATCTCGCTGCTGGTGGGTATCCCCCTCGGCACCCTGGCGGCCCTGTCACAAGGCAAGACGCTGGATCTCTCCATCATGACCGCCGGTCTTATCGGCTATGCGGTGCCGGTATTCTGGCTGGCACTGCTGGTGGTAATGCTCTTTTCGCTGGATCTCGGCTGGCTACCATCATCAGGACAGATCAGCCTGCTCTACGACGTACCACACATTACCGGTATTGCCCTGATCGATGTGTTGTTGAGCCACGAACCCTGGCGGCAAGCGGCACTGCACGATGCCCTGCGCCACCTTATCCTCCCGTCACTAGTGCTGGCGGTGGTGCCCACCACCGAGGTGATCCGTCATGTGCGCAGCTCGCTCATCGACGTAATGAAGCAGAACTACATCAAGGCGGCGGCGAGCCGGGGCCTGTCCAAGGCACAGATCGTCTGGCGCCATGGTCTGAAGAACGCCCTGCCGCCGGTGCTGCCGCTGCTGGGTTTGCAACTGGGCAGTGTGCTCACCTCCGCCATGATCACCGAGGTGGTGTTCGAGTGGCACGGGATCGGCCGCTGGCTCATCAGCAGCATCGCCCTGCAGGATTACGCGGCCATCCGCGGCGCCACTCTGGTGGTGGCCAGTTTCGTGATTCTGATCAGCGTCAGCACAGAGTTGCTGACCACCCTTATCTATCCGGCACGGCGCAAAGAGCTCTATGCCAAACAGGATTGAACGCGCTCATGGCGTGACCAGGAGCCAGGTACTCTATGCAAGATAAATCGAACATCTATCCCGAACTCAAGATCCTCTCGCCCCTTGAGCAGACGTGGGCATCCTATCGCCGCAATCCGCTCGCCATGGCGGGGCTCTGGTGTTTTTTGCTGTTGCTGCTTATCACGCTGGTGGGGCCGCTGGTCGTTCCCTACGGTATTGATGAACAGCACACCGACAGGCTGCTGCTCGCCCCCTCCTGGGCGGCGACCGGCAATATCGACTACTTCCTTGGCACCGATGATTTGGGGCGCGACATGCTCTCCCGGCTGGTGGTGGGGGCACGTCTCACCTTCGGCTGTGCCCTTGTCGTGGTGGTGATCGCCATGGTGGTGGGCTCCGCCATCGGCATACTCGGCGGCATGAGCAAGGGGCTGAAATCGAGCGTGCTGCACCACCTGCTCGATACCCTGCTCTCCATCCCCTCCCTGCTGATGGCCATCATCATGGTTGCCATTCTGGGGCCGGGCCTTGGCAATACCCTGATCGCCATTACCCTGGCATTGATCCCCCCCTTTATCCGGGCCACTTACAACGCGGTGCATGCCGAGATGCAGAAGGAGTACATCATTGCCAGTCGGCTCGATGGCTCGCCCCCCTTCAGGATCATGCGGCTGGCTATTTTGCCCAATATCGTCGAGACCCTGGTGGCCCAGACCACCCGCACCTTGTCTGCGGCCATTCTCGATATCTCGGCAGTCGGTTTTCTCGGCCTCGGCGCACAATCCCCTCAACCGGAGTGGGGCACCATGCTGGCCGATTCGAGTGACCTCATCTATCTCGCCCCCTGGACCGTCACTTTGCCGGGCATGGCTATCCTGTTCAGCGTGCTGGCCACCAACCTGGTTGGTGAAGGCATCCGCGAAGCACTCAAAGAGGGGAATGACTGATGCCACTGCTCGATATTCGCAATCTCACCATCGAGATCGACACACCGCAAGGCAAGGTCAAGGCGGTGGACAAGGTGAGCCTGACCCTGACCGAGGGGGAGATCCGCGGTCTGGTGGGTGAATCCGGCTCAGGTAAAAGTCTGATCGCCAAGGTGATCGTCGGCATCGAGAAGGACAACTGGACGGTACGTGCCGACCGGATGCGCTTCAACGACATGGATCTGCTGAGCATGCCTCCCAAGGAGCGCCGTCGCATCATGGGTCGCGAGATCGCCATGATCTTCCAGGACCCCATCAGCTGTCTCGACCCCTCCGAGGAGATCGGCACCCAGCTGGAAGAGGCAATCCCGACCGATTCGTTCGAGGGGCAATTCTGGCAACGCTTCCAGTGGCGCAAGAAGAAGGCCATCGCCCTGCTGCACCGGGTCGGCGTCAAGGATCACCGCAAGGTGATGCGCGCCTATCCCCATGAGCTGTCGGATGGCATGTGCCAGAAGGTGATGATCGCCATGGCCATTGCCAACCAGCCGCGTCTGCTGGTAGCCGACGAGCCCACCAGCGCCATGGAGTCCACCACCCACTCCCAGATCCTGCGACTCCTGGACAAGATGAACAAGCTGGGCAATACCACCATCCTGATCATCAGTAACGACATCGCCGCCATCGCCAACCTGACCGATACCATCAACGTGATGTACTGCGGCCAGATGGTGGAAGTGGGCACCCGGGAGCAAATCCTTGAGGCCCCGCATCACCCCTATACCGATGCCCTGCTCAAATCGATCCCCGACTTTGACAAGCTGGTGCGCCACAAGTCGCGCCTCGAGACCCTGCCCGGCGTCATCCCGCCACTGCAACACCTGCCCATCGGCTGCCGTCTGGGGCCGCGCTGCCCCTACGCCCAGAAGCAGTGCGTGCAGACTCCTTTGATGAACAAGATCAAGGGCCATCAGTTCAGCTGTCACTTCCCGCTGAACATGGAGGAGCCCAAAAAATGATGACCGTTAATGCCCCCATGAAGGAGCCCCGCTTGTGATCGAGCCATCCCTGTTGCAGGTCAGAGGCCTTAGCAAAACCTACCAGAACCGTACCGGTCTGTTTCGTCGTCAGGCAGTAGAGGCGATCAAGCCCCTCTCGTTCGATCTCGAAGTGGGCCAGACCCTCGCCATCGTCGGCGAAGCTGGCTCCGGCAAGAGTACCCTCGCCCGCATTCTGGCCGGCATGATCGAACCCACCAGCGGCGACATCGCCATCGACGGCCAACTGATGGTGCATGGCGATTACCAGACTCGCTGCAAACTGCTGCGGATGATTTTTCAGGATCCCAACACCTCGCTGAACCGCAAGATCCGGGTCGGCCAGATCCTGGAAACCCCGCTGCGTCTCAACACCGAGATGACCGAGGAGGAGCGCCGTGAGAAGGTGGTGCAAACCCTGCGCATGGTGGGGATGCTGCCGGACCACGCCCTGTTTTATCCGCAGATGCTCTCCTCCGGTCAGCAACAGCGGGTGGCGCTCGCTCGCGCGCTGATCCTCAACCCCAAGATAGTGGTGGCCGATGAGGCGCTCTCCACCCTGGATATCTCGGTACGCTCCCAGATCATCAATCTGCTGCTGGAGATGCAGGAGACCATGGGACTGAGTTATGTGCTGGTAGCCAACGATCTGGGCATCGTCAGCCATATCAGCGACGAGGTGCTGGTAATGCACGAAGGTCGGGTGGTGGAGCGCGGCAAGACTCTCAAGGTGTTTGCCGATCCCCAGCATGAGGTGACTCGCCGTCTCATCCAGAACTACAACAACGAATACCGCAAATAGAGAGGCGCTGGCCGCTCCCTTGCCGCTGTGTTTCGCCGAGCTCACTCGGCGAGATCAAAAAAGCCCACTGCATGCAGTGGGCTTTCTGTTACCGGCGTTGCTGCTTAGGCTTGCAGCAGCAGACGGTTGATACGGGAGACGAAGCTCGCCGGATCGTTCAGCCCGCCCTGCTCGGCCAGCTGGGCCTGTTCGTGCAGCAGGGTGACCCACTCACCGAACAGAGCCTCGTCTTCAATGGTGTCGAGTTTCTTCACCAGCGCATGGTCAGGGTTGAGCTCCAGAATGTACTTCTGCTCCGGTACCGGCTGGCCGGCCGCACGCATGAGCTTGATCATCTGGGTGCTCATACCGTAGGCGTCAGTGACGATGCAAGAGGGTGAATCGGTCAGACGGTGAGTGACACGCACCTCTTTCACTACATCGCCCAGGCTCTTCTTGACCCGCTCCACCAGACCGGCGTTAGCTTTTTCGGCCTCTTCCTGCGCCTGCTTGGAGGCTTCATCTTCCAGATCGCCGAGATCCAGTTCGCCACGGGTGACGGAGATGAGCTGCTTGCCGTCGAACTCGGTCAAGTGGCTCATCAGCCACTCGTCCACTCGCTCCCACATCAGCAGCACTTCGACACCCTTCTTGCGGAAGATCTCGAGGTGCGGGCTGTTCTTGGCAGCGGCATAGGAGTCAGCAGTGATGTAGTAGATCTTCTGCTGCCCTTCCTTCATGCGACCAACGTAATCCTCGAGAGAGACTGTCTGGGCTTCGCCCTCTCCAGCGGTGCTGGCAAAGCGCAGGAGCTTCGCGATCTCTTCGCGGTTGGCGTAATCCTCGGCCGGGCCCTCTTTGAGCACGTTACCGAACTCTTTCCAGAACTTGGCGTACTTCTCGGCATCGTCTTTCGCCAGCTTGGAGAGCATGGTCAGGACGCGCTTGGAGCAAGCTTTGCGCAGGGAGGCGGTCACCTTGTTGTCCTGCAGGATCTCGCGGCTAACGTTGAGCGGCAGATCGTTGGAGTCCAGCACCCCTTTGACAAAACGCAGGTAGGTCGGCATAAACTGCTCGGCGTCGTCCATGATAAAGACGCGCTGTACGTAGAGCTTCAGACCGTGCTTCTGCTCGCGGTTATAGAGGTCAAACGGTGCGCGGGCCGGTACGTAGAGCAGGCTGGTATACTCCTGCGCCCCTTCCACCCGGTTGTGACCCCACAGAAGCGGGTCTTCAAAGTCGTGGGCGACGTGCTTGTAGAACTCCTGATACTCCTCGTCCTTGATATCTTTCGGGTTGCGGGTCCACAGTGCCGTGGCGCGGTTGACCTGCTCCCACTCGCCCGGGGTGCCGACGATGGTCTCACCATCCTCTTCGCGATCCGGGGTGCCCTCTTTGTACATCTCTACAGGCACGCTGATGTGATCGGAATATTTGCCCACCACGGAGCGCAGACGCCAGTCATCGAGGAACTCGTCCTCTTCGGCACGCAGGTGCAGGATGACATCGGTACCGCGACCCTCTTTGGTCACATCAGCGACGGTGAAGGAGCCTTCGCCTTCCGATTCCCACTGTACGCCCTGCTCCGGAGCAGTACCGGCGGCACGGGAGACCACGGTCACCTTGTCGGCCACGATAAAGGCGGAGTAGAAACCGACCCCGAACTGACCGATCAGTTGGGAATCCTTACCCTGATCGCCGGAGAGGTTTTTGAAGAATTCTGCGGTGCCGGACTTGGCGATGGTACCCAGGTGCTCAATCACCTGATCACGGGTCATACCGATCCCGTTATCGGAGATGGTCAGGGTACGCTTCTCTTTGTCCACCACCAGACGCACACGCAACTGGCCGTCGTTTTCGAACAAAGAGGCATCGGAAAGCGCCTTGAAGCGCAGCTTGTCCGCCGCATCGGATGCGTTGGAGATCAGCTCGCGCAGGAATACTTCTTTGTTGGAGTAGAGGCTGTGAGCCATCAGGCTCAGCAGTTGTTTGACTTCAGTCTGAAAGCCGTGGGTTTCGGCATGAACACTTTGGGTCATGGACCAATCCTCAGAAACATCGGGTTGAACATATGCCCAACCTAGATGGGGACAGCGCTCCAAATATCAAGGGGGCGAATGTGCAATCCTGCTCATTCGCCCCCTTTTTCCATTCAACTGCCGATTTTCTGATCAGGCCGTAATGGCACAATCCTCTCCAGCCCCTTATTTGAGGCGCTGGCGCCCCATCAGGGAGTGGGAGAGCGTGGTGCCATCCACCAGCTCCAGCTCGCCCCCCACCGGCACCCCATGGGCGATGCGACTCACCTCCACCCCGGCGGCACGGGCCATGTCGGCGATATACCAGGCGGTAGCATCCCCCTCGATAGTGGGATTGGTGGCGAGGATCAGCTCGCTGATGTTCTCTTCCTTCAGACGGCGCTCGAGAATATCGAGCCCCAGCTCCTCCGGGCCTATGCCGTCCAGCGGCGACAGATGGCCCATCAGCACAAAGTAACGACCGGAAAACTGGCCGGTCTGCTCGATGGCGGCCACGTCCGCCGGGCTCTCCACCACACAGAGCAGGCCATTCTCTTCCCGCTTGGGATTGGCGCAGATATCGCAGCGATCGTTCTCGGTAAAGGTGCGGCAGTGGCTGCAGTGACCGATCTCGGTCAGGGCGCGGGAGAGCAGCTGGGCCAACCGCAAACCGCCGCTGCGCTCACGCTCGAGCAGGGTAAAGGCCATCCGCTGGGCAGACTTGGGCCCCACCCCCGGCAATACCTGCAGGGCTCTCATCATCTCATCGAGCAGGGGACTGAACTTCATAACACTCCTTACACAGGCCAGCCCCTCGCCACCACCAGGGCCACGACGGGTCAGCAAAACAGGATAACGCCATTGGCGCAGGACTATACCCGAGCCGGCCCATGACTGCCATTTGCTTTGCTGGCCAGCGCAAAAACTCGGCGCTTATATTTGGTCAAAGACAAACGGGTGGTGTAATAAAAGATCGCTCCCCTCATCAGGACAAGGAGGTTAAATGGAGACACAACATATAAAGCCTCTGGTCCGCCGAAACGGGCTAACCCTGATCTGGGCCGGGGGGCTCATCACCAGCCTGATGCTATTACTACTCTGGTTGCTTGTGGAAGGCCCGGTGCTCACGGCCTATATATTGCTACTGAGTGGCATGATGATAACCTTGATAGGCTGGTTCAAGCTCAATGAGCCCCCGATCAGCCTATCCCTATGCCAGCACTCCCTCCACTATCACCACAAATATGGCGGCTGGGCACTGAAGTGGCACAACATCCAGCGTATCGATCAACCCAGAATCCATGTTGGTTGGGATCTCCAGCCCCTGCCCTATATCGGTTTCAAGATAAAACAGTATGACGAGTTTCTGACACTGATCACTCCCAGACTGGCCGTGCATCTGTTGACAGAGCAGCGCCCTGTGTTGCTGCATGCCCTGCATAATGAGCAGCTCCATGGGCAGCCAGTGCATACCAATGACCCCTTACAAGGCATCGACTGGCTGGAAGAGAGTCACTTTTGCTCCCCGCAAGGGCTGCACTACGATGGAGCATTGGCCATGCTGGCTCAACGGATGATTCGCATGCGCCACTTGCTCGGTTATGACCTGTTGATCCCGGTAGGCAGCCTGGATCGGGAACCGGATGATTTCCTCAAACTGCTGCGCCAATACAGGCAGGAGGCGATCGTCTCTCCACTACCTTCATCAGAGCCACATGCTCAATAACCCCCATGCCAAGTGGTTGTCGCTACGTCCCAGGCACTGAACGGTGAGCTATCCAACGCGGTTGTAACACCCATTAGACGATTGCAGAGAGTGCTGATGAGAACTACCGATTCCCATAACACTAAATACTCATACCCTGAAGTAACCACCCTTCACCATGTGGTGCGGTGTTTATTTGAACAGTTAACTGCCATGGGTCATGGCAGTTAAAGAGGCTCATTTTTCGACATTGGATGCCAAAACGCTCAAGCGCTCTTGGCAACACGTTTTTATTTGTAATGGCTAACCAAAATCTAATTACCATACAAGTAACCCGAATTGCCGACGCACCTCCTACAGCGAATCATCACTTTTATTTAAGCCTTATTTTTTATACACTTAAATACATGTCGGGAGATTATTGGATGGCTTTTCCCTCAGATAACGAAGGATGTCGAGCCGAGTAAAACCAATCAGGAAGCAGAACACGTGTCCTCGAGAAGCAAACAAACCGTCAAGCTTGATGATGTCGCGGCCCTGGCCAAGGTGTCCCCCTCGACAGTCTCACTTTATGTACGTCATCCAGACAAGGTAAGAGCCAATACCGGCCATAAAATTCAGCGTGCCATTGATGAATTGGGTTATGTGCACAACAAAATTGCCAGTCAGTTTACTGCCGGGCGAAGCTCGGCAATGGCAATTATCGTTCCTTCCATTTCCAATATTACCTTTAGTACCTTTGTCCAACAGATTGAACATATCGTGAGTGATGCAGGTTTTCAGCTCTATATTGCATCTCATGATCACTCAATGGAAAAAGAGGAACAGCAGATCCGCTCCATTTTACAATGGTCTCCTGCTGCCATAACCCTCACTGGCGCGAAGCACAGTGATACTACGATTCGTATGCTGGAGCACAGTGCGGTGCCTGTGGTTCAAGCATGGCAAATCGGTGAAGCCAGTCCGTTTGTCGCGCAGGTCGGTATAGATCATTTTCAGGTGGGTTACGATGCCGCATCTTACCTGATACGCTCCGGCTGCCATAAAATTGCCTATTTCACGACCCGTTTTAACGATGACGTGCGTGCGCAGAGCCGCTACAGCGGCTTTTGCCAGGCACTTGAGACGGCGGGTATGGATCCCTTGTTGGTCGAAATCCCTTACAGCGACAATATTTACCCCGCCGCACGCGAACTACTCATCAAGACACTGCTCAAAGAGCGCAAACTCGACGGCATTTTTGCATCAAACGATACCATTGGTACTGCATTGCTGATGGAGGCGATTGCACGCAATATCCCGGTACCAGAGCAACTATCTATCATCGGGTTTGGCGATTTTCCTAGCAGCGGTTATCTGGCCCCCGTGACCTTGTCCAGTATCAATATCAATATTCACTCTGTTGCCAGCCAGGCTGCATCCATGATGTTGCGGATGGCTCGCGATCCCGATTATAAGGGCGAGATCATTGATGCAGGATTTGACTTGATCCCCAGACAGAGTACCCGGTTTGTTTTGTGACCAAGCCAATATAGTCACACCATGAACCATCACAAAACCATGGCCTTGATAAATAGCCCATGAATATAAATGCCCCCCATGTATCTACCAGAACACTATCCATTGCGTCAGATATTTTTAAGCAGGGCACCAGTCACTGCCAGCGCTACAGGGTTTTGGTTAAGTAATATCGCTGATGAAACACCGGGCACTTTTCCAACGTCATGACGACGGAATAACCCCTCGCTTGGTAAAAAGGCTTTGCTTGAAAACTAAAAGTATCGAGCTGTGAAAAACGGCAGCCGCGCTCTCGGGCAGCCTGCTCCATTGCCGCCAATAACCGGCCTCCTACACCGCGCCCCCGCAGACTGCGGGCCACCCACAGATACTCGATATAGAGCCAGTTGCCGTAGGTATGGCCACTGCATCCTCCGGCACGACGTTGCTGCTCATCCTGATAGAAGATGGCAAGTGGGCGACGTATCTGTTCACCGACAAACTCACGATTGGTGGTGATCAGATTGTCTCGTAAAAAATCGATGTCGTCCTGGCTGGGGTTTTGCACAACGTAAAGAGTGTCAATCATGCTGCTCTGCTCCTCTGGTGAAACATAATGGCCGTGAACATTGTCACGGCCATGGGTTATCCGGGTCGCATCCTCTATGGCGAACGCCGGTGCGATTTACGCCAGATCCTTTAGCTCGGCAAACAGCGAAGCCCAGGGGCTTTTGGCACGATAGAACACAGGCGGCTGGCCAATCGGTGCAGGCAGAGTGACCCGCTGGCCCCCTGTAAAGCTCTGGCCGCTCCAGACATGCGTCCACTGCTCACCTGCAGGCAGGTAAGTTGTCCACTCACACGCATCCCCTTGGTGAACCGGTGCCACCAGCAACTCTGACCCATAGAGGTATTGATCCTGTATGACGTAGGTCTCGGGATCATGTTCAAAATGCAGCATCATGGCACGTTGAACCGGATACCCTTTCTCGGCCGCTTCGTCCACCATGCTACGCAAGTAAGGAGTCAGGTGGCAATAAACTCGGGTCATCCGGGCAAAATGCGCCAACGTGCTGCCATCCTGGTCAAACTGGAAGTTCTCATCAGGGCGGTTACCTTCGTGGGTACGCATGACTGGGGTAAAGGCAGCCATTTCAACCCAGCGGTCAAACAGCTCCTTGGTTCGACGGTTGCCAAACAGTGAGGTGTAGCCACCGATATCCGAGTGGTGATAAGCGTTCCCCAACATACCGGAGGAGAGCGCCCCCGAGATCACCGTGACCAGACCGTCGTGACGGCTGAAATCGACACATTGATCGCCTGCCCACAGTAGCGGGCAGTATTGCTGCACCCCGGTGTAACCGGCTCGCATAAAGAACAGGGCATCACCGGTTTGGCCGTTCATCGCGATCGCGTCAGCGTTGCACTGGGCCCACAGAGTCGGCCAGGCATTGTGCATCAGCTTGGCATCGACACCGTTGTGCAGGTAGATGTTATCGGTCGGCAGGTACTCGCCAAAGTCAGCCATCCACCCCTTGATCCCCATGTCCAGCATGTTTTTACGCAGCACGGTATCACGGAACCAGGCCATGGCGTCTGGATTAGTAAAGTCGATACAGCCGCAATAGAATTCGCCAAAGTCGACCAGCGCAACCTGACCATCCTTGTCCAGCGCCATATAGCCGAGCTCTTTGGCGATCGGAAACAGCTTGCCATCTTCACACAGGTAGGGGTTGACGTAGGCCATGAACTCGATGCCCTGGTCATTGAGCGCCTTGATCCTAGCGGGCAGATTGGGGTAGCGATCCTGATGGTGCTGCCAATCCCAGTCCCAGAACAGGCGTTTGCCAAACGAGGTGACCCGCAAGCCGCACCAGTCTTCACTCCACAAACCCGAAACCTTGATGCCATGGTCAATGGCGTTTTCCAGGCGACTGAAGGTATTGACCTCCCCCCCCTTCAGACCAAGGATCGCCCCCTTGTAAACCCACTCCGGCAACCTGGGCTGGCGGCCAAACCGAGCGGACAGTTTTTCGATAATGCCCAGATAGCTCTCTGCGGTGCGCAACTCGATGGCCTGCGGGATCGCCCACACTTGCAGCTCATGAAACCCTTCGTGACGAAAATCGAAATCGGCATAAGCGGTGGTGTCGATATGGCAGCTGTATTTGCGAGAGGAGACAAACGTGGGTTGCGGATAGTTGGTGTGGTAGTAATCCCCACCGGCTTTGCCCATCACATCGGCTTTCCATTTGATCTCGCTGTGGGGATGGCGACCAACACCGGGCTCTGACGTCCACAACGGAAAGTGACGACCACGCAAATCGAAATAGGACATCTGCTCGCCACAACCCCAGACATGCTCTTTACGTTCGGCCGGCAATCTGACCCAAAAGCGGTTATATGCCTCGTCCAGTATGGTCGGATAAAGCATCACATCATCGCCATCACACACCACAGCCACCTGTAGCAAAGCCGGGGTCAAGGCATTCGGGGCAAAAACAAACAGGTTGTTGTCAACCTGTTCGATATGAGTCAATGCGACGCGAGACTCGATATAGTCTTCGATATCAAAATTGCCGCGATAAATTTCCATTTTTTCCCGGCCCTTGCCTATATAAAAC
Source organism: Aeromonas sp. 602200 (assembly GCF_049173895.1). Lineage (NCBI taxonomy): Bacteria > Pseudomonadati > Pseudomonadota > Gammaproteobacteria > Aeromonadales > Aeromonadaceae > Aeromonas > Aeromonas sp. 602200. The sequence continues at coordinate 144,027 of NZ_JAAKSL010000007.1, read as the reverse complement.
GCCGGGGCATCCGCTTGATGAGAAAATAACAACTGCTGCTGGTGCTGAATCGTTAACGCCTGTGACGAAAATTCGAGTTGCATTGCATAAGCTCCTGTTTAGTCGGGCCATCCCCGCTTGCTCGCAAACACAATAATAGCGCTACGATTTAATTTCAATCGCGTAAAACCCAAACAGCGATCTCGATCACCAATCAACACTCGCCACACGAAAACGTTTGGCTCGTTTGCAAACACCATTTGTAAGAGAATCCTTAACCACCAGCGCAATCTCTCGATCTGGATCCCACTTTTTAACAATCACCCTTGCGCTGGCAATCGCATCGCTACGATTATTGTCGTGCCGGATGGGTTCCACACTATGGAGAATAAAATGGTTGTTCAGGCGCATATCGAAAGCAGACTGCCTTTTAGGGAAAAACTTGCCTATGGCGTCGGCGATTTTGGTTACAACTTTGTATTGAATATCACCACCCTCTATCTGCTTAAATTTCTGACCGATGTAGCAGGTATCAATGCGGCGTGGGCAGGCGTCATCTTTTTGGTGGCGAAAGTGTTCACCGGCTTCACCGACCTGGGCACCGGCATTTTCCTCGACACCCGCAAGAGCTTCGGACCTCGCGGCAAGTTTCGTCCGATGCTGCTCTGGACCATAGTGCCGCTGTTTATCTGCAACATGTTGCTGTTTTGTAATTTTGAGCTCGACAGCGAGACCAAGACCACCCTGTTCATTGTCTGCTTCATGGCCTTTGGCCTGTTTTTTAGCCTGGGCAATGCCAGCTATGGCGCCATGGTGCCCTCTATGACCAAAAACGTTCAGGATCGCGCAGAGCTGGCAGCCTGGCGTCAGGGCGGAGCCAACACTGGCTTGTTGCTGGCCACCGTCGGTTTCATGCCCATCGCCATGTTGTTTGAATCCCAGGAGACCGGCTACATGGTGGCAGCCCTGGCCTACACCTCGGTCGGCTTGGCGGCGGTGCTCTTTTGCTACCTCAACGTCAAAGAACACCACACCATCATAGGTAATGACCCTGACCAGATAGTCGAGAAGCCCACCATCAAGGAGGGGCTCAAGGCGGTACTCAAGAACAACCAGTTGCTGGTGCTGGCAGTAGCCAACCTGCTGACCCTCTCCGCATTCAACGTCAAACTCACCGTGCAGGTCTTCTACGCCCAGTACATTCTGGGTGATGTCTCCATGGTCTCTTACATGAGCTTTGTCAGCATGGGGTGCATCTACCTCGGGGTGTTGTCTGTGCCTGCGCTGGTACGCCGCTTTGGCAAAAAACCTGTCTATCTGGCCGGATTGTGCCTGTGGATCTCCGGCGACATTGCCAACTACCTGTTCGGTGGCACCGTCATGAGTTACGTGCTGTTCACCTCGCTGGCGTTCTTTGGCACCTCTTTCGTCAACAGCCTTAACTGGGCGTTTGTCTCAGATACCGTTGAGTACGGTGAGTGGAAAACCGGTACCCGTACCGAAGGCTTGGTCTACTGCGGCATGACCTTCTTTAGAAAGTGTTCGCAAGCTATCGCAGGGTTCGTCCCCGGGTTTGCTCTGGCACTGGTTGGCTACATGCCCAATGTGGAGCAAACCGATGCCGCCAAAGCCGGGATCACCGGACTGATTTTCATCTACCCGGCAAGCCTGGCCATCGTAACGGCACTGGTGATGGCCCTCTTCTACACCCTCAACGAGCAGCGCTATCAAGAGATCATCGCCAGCCTTGGTGCCCGCCGTGTGGCGACCACCCAAAGCTGACTCTCATGCAACTGGCAGCGGCGTGCTGGCCACGCTGTTGCTCTCTTCAAGGATGTGATCCCATGACATATCGCAATGTGGCAAGTGACCGTCTGGCATGGCAGGAAAAGATGGCCTACGGAGTGGGGGATCTCGGCTATAACTTCCTGCTCAACTGCACAACGCTCTATTTGCTGATCTTCCTGACCGATGTGGCAGCCATTCCGGCAGCATGGGCCGGAGCAATCTTTCTGGTTTCGAAGTTCTTTACCGCCTGCACCGATCTGGTGACCGGCAGCGTGCTGGATAATCGTTCCGAGCTCGGCCCCAGAGGTAAATTTCGCCCCTTCCTGCTCTGGACCATAGTGCCACTGGCTCTTATCAACACCGCCCTGTTTACCAGCGTTGAGCTCCCGGTCATCGCTAAAACAGTGCTGTTTACCCTGCTGTTCATGATGTTTGGTGCCTTTTACAGTTTTGGCAATGCCTCCTATGGCGCCATGGTCCCGGCCCTCACCAAGCGACTCCAGGACCGAGCCGAGCTCGCCGCCTGGCGCCAGGGCGGAGCCAATACCGGATTACTGCTCTGCTCGGTGGGGTTCATGCCGCTGGTATTGCTGTTTGACAAACCACAGGTCGGCTATAGCGTTGCGGTACTGATTTATTCGGTCATGGGGGCTGCAGCAGTACTCTTTTGCTACAGCAGAGTTCGTGAACGCCATGTGCTGCCATCGGTTGTCAACGAATCGGGGTTTTCGGCAGTACAAACCAACGCACGGGCCGTGCTGGCAAACCGTCCGCTGGGCATCCTGGCGCTGGCCAATCTGCTGACGCTGGCAGCGTTCAACACCAAGCTGATTGTTCAGGTTTTTTACGCCCAATATGTGATTGGCGACGTATCGATGATCGCCTACATGAGCTTCATCAGCATAGGGTGTATCTACCTGGGTGTATTGCTGGTCCCCTTTGCCGTGCACCGTTTTGGCAAACTGCCTGTCTATCTGGCCGGCATTGGCGTGTGGATATGCGGTGACCTGCTCAACTACCTCTACAGCGAGAGTGCTCTCGATTACATCCTCTTCACCTCCCTGGCCCTGTGGGGATCCGCTTTCGTCAACAGTCTCAACTGGGCGTTCATCTCTGACACCGTCGAGTATGGGGAATGGAAAACCGGCATCCGCACAGAAGGGCTGGTCTACTGCAGTCTGACCTTCTGCCGCAAATGTTCGGCCGCGCTTGCGGGCCTCATTCCCGGGCTGGTGCTGGCATGGTCAGACTATGTTCCCAACGCGACGCAAAGCACCGAGACCCAAAGCAGCATCGCCAATCTGATGTTTCTCTACCCGATCTGTGCCCTGATTTGCGCTGCTGCCTTGATGTTGCTGTTCTACCCGCTCACTGATATTCGCTATCAACAGATCGTCCGGGAGCTGGCACAACGCCATGCCCTTGCTTCTCCCCGGAAACCCCATCACCGAATGAGTGAACAATCTACTCCATCGCCTGACCCCCCCCCTCTTCGTGCGGGTCAGAATGGCTGAATTTAACATGCTGTTTTTATTGAATTAATCCTTAACCAAATCAGACAAAGAGAGCGCTATTCCTATGTCATTCAACAGTGAAAACCTGGCCAAGCTCGATATCTCGGCGCTGCGTAGCCAACGCTGGTATGCCCCCGACACCATCCGAGCCTTCGCCCATCGTCAACGCAGTCAGCAAAGTGGCTTGAACCGCGACGAATTCATGGGCAAGCCAGTGATCGGGATCATCAATACCTGGAGTGAAATGAGCCCCTGCCATAGCCACCTGCGTGAGCGCGCCGAGGCCGTCAAGCGAGCCGTCTGGGCCGCGGGAGGCTACCCCGTTGAATTGCCCGCGCTGTCGGTCGGGGAAGTATTGGTCAAGCCGACCACCATGCTCTATCGCAACTTTCTTGCGATGGAGGCAGAAGAGCTGCTGCGCCAGCATCCGATCGATGGGGCTGTGCTGCTCGGCGGTTGCGACAAATCCACGCCAGCCCTGCTGATGGGCGCCATTTCGATGGACTTGCCGGTGATCTTCTGCCCCGCCGGCCCCATGTCGAGCGGCAAATGGCGCGGTCATGTCACCGGTGCCGGTACCCATACCAAGAAGTTCTGGGATCAATTGCGCTTGGGGGCCATTACCCAGCATGACTGGATCGAGCTGGAGGGGGCGATGACTCGCTCCATCGGCACCTGCAATACCATGGGCACAGCATCCACCATGACCTCCATCGCCGATGCCATGGGCTTTATGTTGCCGGGGGCCAGCTCCATCCCCGCCGCTGACTCGCGACACGTCCAGATGGCAGCCCAATGCGGCCAAATCATCGTCGACATGGTGTGGCATGATCACAAACCTTCCCGCTGGCTGACCCGAGCCAACTTCCTCAATGGCGTAGTGGCCTACATGGCGCTCGGCGGCTCCACCAATGCCGCGATCCACATGATTGCGATGGCCAACCGGGCGGGCATCAACCTCACTCTGGAAGACATGGAGTCGGTGGCACGGGAAGTCCCTGTGCTGGCCAATCTGTTTCCCTCTGGTGATCAGTTGATGGAGGAGTTCTTCTTCGCCGGCGGTCTGATGGCCCAGCTGAAAAAGGTGGAGTCATTCCTCCACCTCGATGCGATCGGGGTCACCAATCGTCCCGTTGCACAGTGGATTGCCAACGCGACCTGTTATGACGACAACGTGATCCGCTCGCTAGATAACCCTGTGGTACCGCTCTCCCGTGGATGTGCATTGACAGTATTGCGCGGCAATCTGTGTCCCAACGGGGCTGTGATGAAATCATCTGCCGCCAAACCCGAACTGCGCCACCACAAGGGCCCTGCCATCGTCTTCGACAGCCATCAAGAGCTCTCGGATCGCATCGATGACCCCGCCCTGGAGGTAACCAAGGAATCAGTGATTATCCTGCGCAATGCCGGCCCGGTCGGCGCGCCGGGCATGCCGGAGTGGGGCAACCTGCCGATCCCGAAAAAGCTGCTGCAACAAGGCGTCACTGACATGGTGCGGATTAGCGATGCCCGCATGTCCGGTACTCACTATGGCACCTGTATCCTGCACGTTGCCCCTGAAGCGGCCATTGGTGGCCCACTGGCACTGGTACGTACCGGTGACCTCATCGAGCTCGATATCGCCAATGGCCGCCTCAACATGCTGGTCAGTGATGAAGAGCTGGCCGAGCGCCGCCGCACGCTCAAACCGGTACACAAAGTTTATGAACGCTCTTATGCCGCACTCTATCAACAACATGTGACCCAGGCCGATCAGGGCTGTGACTTCGATTTCCTCCAGGCTGGCAGCAAAGTGCCCGAGCCCCCGATTTTCTAAAGGAGCAAACAATGAATCCGTTCAAACTTGCGATTACTCAAGGTCCACGCCCACTGGGCACCTGGATGATGACTGGCAGCGATACGGTGGCGGAAGCCATGGCGACTGTCGGTTTCGATTTCTTGGTGCTGGACCAGGAACATGTGCCGGTCGATAGCTTGGATGCGATCCGTATCGATCGCGCCATTCGTGCCAGCAACCCGGCCACCACCCCACTCTACCGCCTGGCCTGGAACGACACTGTGTTGATCAAACGGGCGCTTGATGGCGGTGCAACGTCGCTGATGGTGCCGTTTGTCAACAGTGCAGCAGAAGCCCGCAAAGCGGTAGAGGCGGCCTACTACCCTCCCCTAGGCAAACGCGGCTTTGCCGCGGTGCATCGTGCGTCCGGTTACGGTGCCGACCCCGAATTCGTGCGTAAAGCCCGGGAAGAGCTCTGCCTGATCCTGCAAATTGAGACCCCTGACGCCATTGATGCCATGGAAGAGATGGCCATTGAAGGAGTGACCGGCTTCTTTATCGGCCCCGGCGATATGAGCGCAGCCATGGGCCATATTGGCAATCCCTCTCACCCCGAGGTGCAAGCCAAGATCCGCGAAGGGCTGGAGAAGTGCCAGCGATTGGGATTGCCTTGCGGGATCGTCGGTGGCAACCCCGAGCTGGTGAACAAATATCAAGAGATGGGTTTTAGCTTCGTGGCGCTCGGCTCCGACATGAGTTACCTGCTGGCTCGCGCCCGTGAACAGCTCGCCGCGATCCGGGGGGAACGTCTGAGCATATCCGGTGGCGAGGTTTACTGATGAAGAGGCTTCACCGCCAAAGCGGCCCGCTTGATCTGGAGCTCATCCCCGAGCTCGGTGGCGCTATCGGCAAACTGACCTGGCATGGCAGGGAGATCTTGCGCTCTCTGCCCGATGGTCAGAACGTCACGGTCAACCAGGGGGGCTGTTTTCCCCTGGTACCTTACTCCAACCGTATCGCTCATGGACGGTTTCACTTCGCCGGATGTGATTACGCCCTGCTGCGTAATTTTGGCGATCATCCCCACTCAATTCATGGCAACGGCTGGCAGCAGCCATGGCAAGAAGGGGATGCAGATGATGACTCTGTCGTGCTGACCCTGCACCATGACGCACAGGGAGCATCCGCGGCGCAATGGCCCTGGCCTTATCGGGCAACTCAGCGCTTTACCCTGCAAGATAATGCGCTGCATATCGTACTCACTTACCACAATCTGGCCGATCACGCTGTCCCGGCTGGGCTGGGCTTTCACCCCTATTTTCCCCGTGCGGCGCACGCCGAGATCCAGTTCGACGCAGGCGGTGTGGTACTCAACGACCACAAGTCCCTGCCCACTGGTCTCGCGCCACTACCGGCCCAATGGAACTATCGCACCTGGCGCAAACCTGAACCCGCCAGTGTCGATAACTGCTTCCATCACTGGAGTGGCTGTGCACGGGTGCGCTGGCCAGATGAGAAGCTGATGGTGACCCTGAGCTCACCCGATGCGCCTCACGCCATCCTGTTTCTGCCGCCCGCCGATCGTGACTTCATCGCCATCGAGCCGGTTTCTCATATCAACGATGCCATCAACAACGGTGGCTTTGGTGATCCTGCGCTGGCCATGGCCACTGTGCCAGCCAATGGGCAGTTGCAGATCGCCATGCTGCTTGAGGTTTCTCACTATGCCTAATCCTGCTCTGCTACTGGCCGACTACCGCGGCCATCTGCCCGAGTGCCCGACCTGGAGCACTGCTGAACAGGCGCTCTACTGGACCGATATTCTCGAGCGTTGCCTGCACCGCTATCACCCCGAAAGCGGCGTCATGACGACAATCCCCTTCCCCGAAGAAGTGGGTTGTTTTGCCCTGCGCGAACAGGGTGGCTTTATCGCAGCGATGCGCACCGGGATCTATCTGTGCGATCAGCACGGCCAGATCGAGCGAAAAGTCGCCGATAACCCCAATAACCCAGCGCTGGCCCGTTTTAATGATGGCGGTACCGATCAGGCGGGTCGTTTCTATGCAGGCACTTACTGGAGCCCACGAGATTACAACGGCGCCCTGCTATGCCGGGTTGATGCCGAGCTGCAGATGTCGGTGATCCAGTGCGACATTCTGGGAGCCAATGGCTTGGCATTCAGCCCGGACATGCGCTGGATGTACACCACTGATACCCCCAACCGCCGCCTTTATCGCACTCCGCTGGCCCGCGACGGTTCACTCGGTCAACGGCAACTGCTGCGCGAGTTTGCAGCCCGCGCCGGCGAAGGGCGCCCGGATGGGGCTGCAATCGATGTCGAAGGATGCTACTGGAGCGCCCTGTTTGATGGCCATCGTATCGCCCGCTTCTCTGCAGAGGGGGTATTGCTGGCCGAATATCCCTTGCCGGTACGTTGCCCCACCATGGTCTGTTTTGGTGGTGAGGACATGAAGACCCTCTTCATCACCACCACTCGCGAAAATATGGACGCCGCCGAACTGGCAGCACGTCCGCTCTCAGGTGCGCTGTTCAGCATGCGTGTTGACATCGCCGGTCTTGCTAAACCCACATTTAAGGAAAACAACGGATGAAAACTATCGGCTTTATCGGTCTTGGTCTGATGGGTGAAGCGATGTCAAAGAACATCGTCAAAAAATTTGATGGCAATGTGTTGGTATTCGATATCAATCAGGAGGCTGTCGCCCGGGTGGTCGATGCAGGCGCCATCGCCTCCCCTTCCATTGCCAGGTTGACAGCCGATGCGGATGTGATCATCTCCATGGTACCGCGCTCCGAACACGTCAAAGCGGTCTATACCGAACTGCTGCCACACCTTGGCCCCGGCAAGATCACCATCGACATGTCCACCATTGACCCGGCCGTGTCAATCGCCTTATCCCGCCAGGTAGCAGAAACCGGTGCCGTGATGCTCGATGCGCCCGTGGTCAAATCGGTCCCTGCCGCCGTGGCTGCCGAGCTCGGGATCTACATAGGTGGCGACCTGTCCGCCTACAAAAAGGTCAAGCCGTTGCTGGCCATGATGGGCAGCAACCAGATCCACATGGGGGGTAATGGCCGTGGTTTGATCATGAAGGTGCTGCACAACACCTTGGTCGCCCAAATTCAGAACAGTGTCAACGAAATGCTGGCCACCGCCGATCATTTCGGCATCGATAAAGAGAGCTTCAACACCGCAGTCTCTTACGGTGGCGGCAGCAACTTCTATCTGACCAGCAAGATAGGTGCCCTGATCGCCGAGAACTACGACACAGTCTTCTCGCTGGAGAACATGGCCAAAGATATCGGCATCATGAAGAACCTCATGGGCGAAGAGGCGCTGACCCTGCCCGGAGTCGAATTGGTGAATAACATTTACCAGCAAGGCCTGAATAACGGTTTGGGCCGTGAGGATTTCTGTGCCACTTACAAGTTGGTAAAGCAAAACATTCAATAGCTGGCTGATAAAAACCATCGCATGAGGTAATTAATTTACCTCATGCCAATCGCTGCACGATTTAATATCAACTTACCATTGGCGAGTCAATCACTATGCGTATCCACCCCAAAATATGCTTAATCCCTCTTATATGCTGCAACGCAGCTTTCGCGGGCGGTTATTTTGAAAGCCGTGAGGCATTTAACTTTGCTACCGACCAACATGAGTTATTGTTGCGACTCGGCTATAACTGGGACTCTGGTGCCGGGATTATGGCCAGCAATGCGTATAACACCGAGAAACTAGACAAGCTAAAGCACAGTTATAACGAAATTGAGGGATGGTATCCGCTATTAAATTTAACCACCAAACTCTCGGTCAATGCCGGTGGTTTGGTTAACTCCTCTAGCTCTGGCTCTGGTGGCTCTGCGTATCTGGATGGAAAGTACAACTTTACCGATAACTTTTCCGTTATTGCACGATACCGTTACAATCATCAAAATTATCTAACTACGGATCTTGATGGTTATGGCGATAATAACGACACCAATGAATATGCACTGTATATTGTCAATAAAATAACGTCAGCCTTGACCCATACTTTTGAATCGCACTATTTTTCTCGTGTTAACAATTTCAATAGTGCTAATGGGAAAGATCATCACTGGGAGCTAACCAGTCAAACCCGTTATCGAATCAATCCACAATGGATGCCTTATCTGGAATTACAGTGGTACGATAGAAATATTGCCTATGATGCAGAAGCATACCGGATCCGCATTGGTGTTAAATACTTTTTCTAATGTTGCCAGATGAATTCAATCTATGACTCACGGAGAGCAGTTATGAACTATTCCCAGCAAGTACAATATCACTCTATTGCCGGCAAGGTCGCCGTTATCACAGGTGGCGCCAGTGGCATTGGCGAAGAGTTGGTGCGCGCCTTTGTCAGCCAGGGTGCCAAAGTCGCCTTCCTCGATTTTGATAAATCAGCAGGCGAAGCACTCGCGCATGAGCTTGACTGCCTGTTTCTGTTTTGCGATGTCACCGACCTGACTCTGCTCAAAGCGTGTTTTACGACTATTGAACAACAGCTGGGCAGTGTCGATATCCTGATCAACAACGCGGGCAGCGATGATCACCACAAAATTGAGGATCTGACCGAGGAGTATTTCGAAAACCGCATCAATATCAATCTGCGTCACCAGTTGTTTGCGATCCAAGCCGTGCTGCCAGGCATGGAGCAAAAAGGGAGCGGCAGCATCATCAATATGGGATCCATCAACTGGATGAGGGGTCGCCCCGGGAGAGTCTGCTACTCCCTGTCAAAAGCCGCCATCCATGGTTTCACCCGTACCCTGGCGCAGGAGTTGGGCGCAAGAGGCATTCGGGTTAACAGCCTTGTACCAGGCGCAATCCGTACCCCAAAACAGGATGCGATGTGGGCGCAACTCGACCCTGCCGCGGTGAACCAGTTTGTCGAACTGCAAGCACTCAAATTCCGTCTCGATGGCTCACATTGTGCTCGCATGGCCCTCTTCCTCGGTTCTGACGAGTCCAATGGCTGTACCGGCCAAGATTTCATTGTTGATGCGGGGCTTACTCTGAACTAAGGCTCTGTCCCAAGGCTGTCTGCTTGAAATGATGAGGTTTGAGCAATATCTGGCTGGCATGGCATTCAACCATGCCGGGCAATCCAGAAGAGGCAAATGCTGCAGATATTGCTTGTTTTTATAGATACGCGCTTGGCTAGATGGGAAAGGTCTCGATGCAAATGGGGAAAACGCCATTAGCCCGAGTGCTCTCAATACTCCTCTCTTACAACGGGGAGTACCGGGAGAACCCACCATCTCCAGAATGATTCAATCAGATAGCATGCCAGCCAACATCAGATGACATAGTGGATGGCATATCAAAAATCGCACATAAAGAAAAAGCCCAAGCAATGTAATTGCTTGGGCTTATCATTTGGCGGTGAGGGAGGGATTCGAACCCTCATTCTCGTACATCACAGCACAAATATAACCTTCAATTTCAATAGCTTACGCATTTTTTGCCGCAATAAAAGCTACATAATTGTCTCAGGTAATTGCTATGAGACTTATCGTACTTTTATATAGGAAATTAATTAAATGTCAACCACATAGGTTGTGGCAATTGACTGCGTTGTTGATCACGGACAATTAAGTTGAAAACCATGACATTGAAGTTGGAAACTTAAAGGTCCTTCAACAGCAGGGCCTTTTTATTTTGTGTGGTGATCATATGTAATTAAATTACAAAAATGATCTCGGTTGGATCTTTCAGGCAGATCAGGGTGAATCACGTTACGTTGTTGCTGGCTATCACCAGAGTAGCCAGTCGTCGTAGACAGCTTCGGGTTGATTGGGCAAAATTTCGACGACATCGACCCGCTTAACCCGTAGCGCGGTCCACAGCTGGTCATATTCCTCACGGGTGGTGATGCCCAGCTTATCGAGCAATTCCTCCATGTCGTACATGCCTATGCTTTTTTTGATAGCAATCAGATCCGAGGTGGCGTACTGCTCAATCAGATCGAGACTGTATTTGAGACCGGTTGAGGTGGTAATGCATACATTGGCAGTGAGCTCGTCCCACGAGCAGCCGAAAAACTGGGTTGGCTGTTCAGGGAGTGTCAATGCTGGGAGGCTTTTGATGTCGTTGTTCAGCAAATGCAGATAGCCGTTTTTGGTGTAAACGCGGTTGTTTCTCAAAAAGACTTTGAAGTCATCAAGTGCATTGAGAGCGAAATGTGGTGTGGAAGTGTCTGCGTGTGTTTGGTAGTCAACAGGCGGGTGGCTGTTATTGTCTTGTGTATCTTCCTCCGGTGTGAGGTTCGATTCACTGAGCAAGCCACAGTCAGGCTGTGCGGCCAGGTGGTCGATGATGCGTGTACCGGAAAGTGTCTCGGTATTGAGGATGGCAAGGTGTTTGCCGGAGAGTTGATCGACCTTGATAAGCCCGAAACCAATACGATGCAGCAGTTTGTTGAATTTGTCGTCGGCCAGCCTCAGGCTTTCGGTGGTGGTAACCATGTTGTCGCGGCACTCACTGATCAGATCGTGTTTGTGTCGTTCTAGTAGCCTTTCCTTCACGGTGTAGAATCGCGATGGAAAATCGGGCAATAACTGGTCGGACAGGATCAGGTTGCACTCTTTGCACAGCAACACCTTGATGAAGCGGATCTTGTCGTTTCGCACGAACAGCTGAGCGGTTGTGATGGCGGGACAGTGATCCCATTCTAGGCCTGCTTGCTCGCCGCAGCACTGACACCGCTCATCATTCATGACGGGGTAGGATCGTTTGTAGAGATGACCGTAGGTGCTGAGCGATTGTTTTCTTTTCATTGACGTCCCTCAGTGAGATGCATAACGCCGCATTAAGGTGTGAGCAACGCTACCACGAAACCTAACCATACCACCGTAAACACAAAACCCAACGATGGAATGAAAAATGCCAAGCGTTGGGAATTACTCTTAAATGCGTTGTTAAGCAGATGTATTCCAACAATCTTTGCTAGAACTGTCAAAGAAAACAACCTCAACCCGACCTAGTTCTTTTCGGATCAACTCATACACATAATTGCAGTAACCTTGGTTAGCATCAAAAACAGAAACAGCTATTTTATTGACTCTAGATTCTCTAATTCGACGTAAAATATGCACATCGTGTTCACCGAAACCCCAGCCATAAATCACTAGTGTTTCTCCTAAGTCAGCAAAAACTTCTCGATATACAATACTCAAATAATGGCTATTTGTAATAGCTACTACTTTTTGATTTGAGGTTCCTTCACTAACAAACAGAGGTACACAACTTTCTGCTTCCCAGTTTTTAAGGATTGAATCTAAAAGGTCATCATGTCCACCCACATCAATTTTATACTCATTGTCAACAATATTTCGTGCGAGCAATAGATTACCATGAGGGTAAAAAATTAAAGTGTTTGAACTTTCTCTGTATAACCCACGATATCTTTTCCAATCATCAGCAAATACACCATGATACATTGCATCTTTGAATCGGTGACTTGTTCTTTGTCTATTGGCGTACATTGCTACCCAATATAGAGTCAGATCATAATTCAAGCTAAGAACGGTATCGAACTTACGTAAAAATGATGCTATATCATCAAATTGTGACTCAACATCACTATATGTTGGATGGATATCCCTAACTGCATTTATAAGGCAATCTCTAACATGCTCATAAGCTCTTTGAGTCTTGTTATCCGTTATATTGAGAGCTTTATTTACGCGACTAGCTTGCCATACAAGCCTTAAAACTAGTTCAAAGTCATCTGTTTCAAAATATTCAAACAGTGCTTTTACATTATGAGTAAGTAAGCCATGTTCAATCGAATGCTCTCTTAAAGACTTGTACATAAAGCTCTTGTCTATCGCTATAGAAGCACCATTTCCAAGTAACAATGAATCCTGAAATTCATTTGAAATATCGAGCCAATCATATATTTTATATTCCACTGAACCTCCAAATCTGCTTAACAGTGATTAGATGGAAGGCGGTACTAATCCGTTAACAGAGCCTTCCGTATAACTCCACTCTGCCCTGATAGTCATCACGGAAAAAAATCAAATTAAATCAAAATATTACCAGTCTTCCCCTGATACTTGAGCTTATTCGTTTGACCCCCTATTTTTACGCTACCGCTACTACTGTATAAAAACACAGCTTAGGAGTCAGTCATGGAAAGCACCGCCAAACCCCGCCTGCGTGAACAGGTCAGGACAGTGATGCGTTTACATCACTACAGCATCCGTACTGAAAAGCCCTACTTGTACTGGATCCGCAATTTCATCCGCTTTCATCAACTGCGACACCCGCAGGCACTCGGTTCTGCTGAGGCCAATGCTTTTCTCACCCGGCTTGCCGCCGAACGAAATATGTTGCCGATTGACAACCAAGAAATTAATACAGCCACCATGTTGCGTAACGGGTAGCCACTCGCTTACCTATCTCATCAGGCAAGGCTACCGCCCCTGAGTTACAGCCCTCAGCTCGCCGCTGTTAACCAACCTGGTGTCACGAATCGCTCCCATGACGCTTCCCTGAGAGATGGATTTTCGTTTGGCTATCTTAAGGGCGTAGATCGAGACATGGAAAGAAAGAATTGATAAAAATATGAGTAAGCTCAATCAATTAGTGAGCGACTGCTTTGTTAAACTGGTAGTTTGGTTAGCAGAGGATACGGATATTTTCCTCACCCAGCCCCTCTGCTACATGGAGAGGGAAATAGAGATCGTTCTCCGCTCCAAAGATCGGATAGTTGCAAACACTCTGGGGTGGTCATCGGTTGATGAATATGTTTTCGGATGATTATCAACCCGCAGACCCTGATCAATTTGGGAAAATTGAAGGCAATCGAGAGCTTATCTAATCACGATTTGAGTGGTTGTGTTGATCGGCTCATCAAGTGAGTCGATTGGTCGAGGTCATCGGCTCATCAAGTGGGTCGGTTGGTAGAGGTGATCGGCTCATCAAGTGAGCCGATTGGTCGAGGTGATCGGCTCATCAAATGAGCCGATTGGTCGGGGTGATCGGCTCACCAAATGAGCCTATTGTTGGTGCTTTATGGTCACATATGAACTGTTAATCAACAGGGGATGCCATGCCTAATCCGGCCGACAAGATCGATAACTGCCTGCGCTCCCATAGGCGTAGTAATCACATCGGCCGGTTTTTCACCACCTAATCCCCACGCAGAGCGGGTGAGCCATCTCATCGTTTTAGCAGTATCTCCCCGGTGTAGGGATATGGCTGCGTCCACTGCTAAGGCTGCCCAGTAAACGCGATCTCCCTGAGCTGTCGATAAGCGATTGCCCCGTTTGATTTGGCGATTCAGTGTGTCTCGGCTAATGCCAATCATCTGGCAAATTGTTCGGGTATTAGACCCCAATAGCTTGCTCAGTTTGACGACGATCTCAGGAGATACACCAGACACTATGTGCTGATGGGCGGCTAGCCAGTTACGTGGTAGACCGAGCGACTCCAGAACAGATAGATTGCTGGTTGGGGGAGATTGCTCTACATGAGTCATTATGAGTCTGCGCCTCCGTCTGGGGGTTGTTGATGGCAGCCCAATGCAAATCATCACTCAGGAGTTCATTGGGCCATCGTCTAGTTTGAGAGACCTGTACAGATCTATATTTTCTCAATTTCCCCTAAGTCCCTAGGTGACTCAAAGGAAGCCATTCCACCAACATATTCTTTGATCAGTTTGCCAACTAAACTAATACGATTCCTGTCAGTTGTTATGAAACCAATCGGTAGGCTGGCAGGCAACCTCTCTGGCCAAGAAATGTGATAGCAAACTACGGCCAAGGAGTCCGGCAAAATCAATGCTTCAACATTTCCATCCAAAAATCCTTCAACGAGCCCATGAACTTTCTTTTCGAAACAGGAAAACTCCTGTTTCCAGCGACTGATAGCTCTGCGGTCTGTTGCATCTTGTACGGGCAGATAGAGTTTCGGGTTGCAGAGTTTGGTTGGCTTCTTGCCTTTGGTGGTTGATCTATCAACCAGTTCACTGAAACACGCTGACGTACGTAGGCTTTGCCCCCAGAATCCATCCGATGGCGCAATCCAAAGTAGATCAGAGGGCTCAGTTTTTGCCTTCTTAATCTCTGCTAACTGAATCTCGAGATATTCGGATATTAGCTCCCAGTTAGCTTTCGAATAGAGTGGGCCTAAGAATGGAATCCATTCACCGTCATTTATCTTGCCAGACTGCTGTGCAGCTAATAGTTTCGCTATGTCCACCGAGTGTTCATTGAACAGCATCCTTGTTTTTTGATCCTCAAGTGTCACCATCGCTTGAGCGACTTGTTTGAAGTTTACTGGCTTACGTGCGGAAGCGATCGCATCGGTAACCAGCTCTTGTACAACAGACGAATCTTCCAAAGCCTCAAAGTCGGCTCGCTCAACCGGGAAGCCTTCTGGATCAATGGATAAATAACTGGTCAGGCGCAATGGCTCTTGGCCCAATTTCCGTACAGATTCCATTGTGTAGATACTGGGCCGCCCGGAATCGCCCTCATAGGACTTGTGCTCCCAAAAGCCCTGCTCCTGGATTTTATGGAATTTCTCCTGAAACATTTTCTTGGCAATTTTTTCACTGCTGGCAACAATTTCATTTGAAACATGCAACCACAAACCAGGGGCTCGCTTTTCATTGGTTCGTTTTCTGCCGACACAGTTGAAACTCGCCAATTCGAAAGCGAACACGCCACCACTTTCCATTAGGGACGAGACCAGAGGTGTTGATCCCAAACTAACGAAGTACCCCCGTGCTTTCGGAGTCAGCTCGATCTGACCTTTTTCCGAAAAATCGAGATCCCCCTTTTCAACCAAGTCTGTGATAGCCTCATCGACTTCCCTTCGCGACAAACCGAAGTAGGTGGCAATATCGACCGGTTTCATAGGTGAGATATGTACCAGTCTTAGAACAAACTCTCGAACAAACGACAGTCCCTTCTTGGTCACATAGGAAAAGCGGATATCAAATCTATGGGCAGGGAGCAGCAAGTCCACTTCATGGTATGCAATATTTACTTTCTGGTTCATTTGCCGCGACCTCCCTGCCCATTAGCCAGTTGAGCATCTACAAAACGATAACCTGCATCTCTACCTTGCTCTTCCAAGAAACTAGCAACACGGCCAAGTGGCAGGTGCTTGTTGTTCACACGCCACATCTGCACCGACCCAACTATTAGCAGCCTGTCCATTGCCCTAGAAAGAGCGACGTTGATTCGATTTGGAGCCCTCAAAAATCCAGGGCTTTGGTGTTTGTCTGATCGAGTCAGTGACAAGATAATGATTCTGTTTTCTTTGCCTTGATAACTGTCAACCGTGTCAATCTTCACAAGTGACTTGAAGCCCTCATCCCATTGAACCTCTTTGAACTTCTGCCTTAGCAGCCGTTTCTGTTCACCGTACATGCAGATCACTCCAATCGCGGGTTCTTCCTCTTTTACCCAAGTTTTGAGCTCATAGAGAAAATCCTTCTCTTCTGCCACTTGCTTGAGCAAATTGATGATTAGGTCTGCTTCACATCTGTTGTAGATACTTACACCCTTATCGTCTTGATGGTGTGCTCTGTTCCCCAGAGCCGATGTATCCAGCCAAGTTACGGGAAACTGAAGAGCTTCTGGCAAACCGTTGTAGATATCAGGAATCGAGCGATTTCCATTCTCGAGTTTTCCATCGTAGAACGCGCTAGATACAAGGTTTCCAATCTCAGGAGCCATACGATATTGGGTTAATAGCGTAGCCCCTACTTGCTCTCCATACTCCGACTCAAAGGCGCGAGCGAAGTCGCTTTGGAGCAACAGATCCAAGTCATTTTCAGCCGAGGAAACCCCTAATCGCCGTGCGAGTGCACGCTTGTGCGGGGTCGTATAGAGCGGAGGTAGCTGTTGATGATCGCCCACAAGCAGGACTCTTTTGCCCACTTGCATAGCAATTGCGAGTTCGCTTGCAATGGATCGTGCAGCCTCATCAATGATGACCCAATCGTACTGGTTATCACGGATACCTATGTGACGCTGTCCGATACCAACACATGTCCCGGTGACAAGTTGGCGAGAACGCGCAAAGAACTCATCGTAGTTAACCTCATCAGTTTCCAATACATCCAGCATGTCTCTGGAGAGCTTGGCCAAGGCTCTAGCCCGTAAAGACTCGTCTGGCCTCACAGCATAGTCACTGTCGAGCTTGTCGATCACCCGTTGTTTTGCTGATTCGAGACTATCCTCAGCTTTCAGCAGGAGTTTAAAGTCCTCATGCATCGTTGAACGGATCGACTCATTGAGCTCGATTAACGATTTTTTCAGCTGCTGCTCGTCTTCCTTTTCCAGCGCTGGGTCACCCAATGAATTCATAGAAGAGTTAAAGTGATCTATCTGTCTAAATAGCTTCAGCTCTGCACTCACCAAATCAGATAGATAAGCAGGCTCCAAACCTAATGCTCGTCCCAAGGCAGCGGCTCGATGTCTAGCTTCTGCCCGGAACAGCTCTCGCTTTTCGGAAACTATGGAACTCGCGTAAACGTCTTTTAGCCCCGTGGAAACAGCACCTTCGCGGTTACTAAAACGAACAACATCGAGCGGTGTCTTCAAGCGTGCACAGTGGTTACGGATTCTCTCCGCAGCCGTGTTCACTGCTTCATGGGACTGGCTAACCATCAACACTCGTTGTACTTGCTGCTTCTCGATCAGGTAGTGCACAAAGGCTGCTATGAACTCGGTTTTCCCTGTACCAGGAGGTCCCTGCAATAGAGAAAGTGGACCGTTGTTTATTAGCTTCTGAAATGCGTCCCGCTGCTGCTGATTGAGACTAATTTTATTACCTTGCTCATCCGAGCGATCGTACCTAGCAAAATCTTCATCGGTCACTTCAATACCGTAGGTTAATGCAGGTAATGAACAGGTTGGATCAAAATAAGTCACAAGTTCACGAATTACCCCCTCTTTATCGAGTAGGCACTTTAATGCCGCCTTTCTTTTCTCGTAAGAGGCTCGATCTTGTTTGGTTCTGAAGAAAACCAAATCACCATCAGAAACAAAACGAGCCTTGGCACTCAGCTTACTCAACCGAACTTCATTTAGAGCCGATTGCTTCAAGACAACTTCACCGAGTGGTGACTCTTTTTCTCCGTCAATCACCAAGGCTTCTATTACATCGGTTCTCTTGAATTGCTCTAATGCATCAATATCCGCCTGGTACGGCATAATTAGTTGATCTTTAGTATCTTTGACCTCTATCGCCCCACCCGAAACTTCAATGTAAGGATATGACTCCGTTTCCGTTTCCAGAATGGCTTTCCAGAGTTTTTCTGTCGCGATTTTTAACTCAGGTTCGGCCACCTCAGAAGTAGTTTGATCAATTTGTTCAAACGCCTTCTTAAGTTCGATCGTCAGCTCATCCGTCGCAATGGATTCAGGCTCTGTTTTCTTAAGGGCAATCTCTAACGCAAGAGAAAACGCTTCATTGCCTTCAAGTCTCTTCGATAGGCCAGACAGGTCATACCCACCTCCGGACTCAATAGCTATAGGAAAATCCAACTCCAGTTGGCTGTTGTCAGCATCAGACTTTCGAATCGATGACTTAACTCTAGGTTCAAACCCAACAACAAAGGCCTGATCTCTGGAGCTAAAAATCAGGTCAACGTAGCCTCCTATTCCGAGCACTCTAACGCGAGCATCTGACGGATCCTTTCTACTTGGCTCAATTTGAAGATAGAGATGACCATTATCGGGATAGATAGTTAGAGACTGGAAGTCCCCCTTCAACATGATTCTGACGGGCTCTATCACGTCACCTTTGGGCGCCTCGATAGCAGACTTGAATCGAGAAAGATCCTTAAATCCAAAGAGGGGGTCTTTGATCTCCTGCTCTACGGCGGTTGCAATCTCTTGGAAGTTGTCTGAAGAACCGCCCCACGGTACGCCTAAAAGTTCACAGGCCATTTTCATCACCGCATAGTTGTCTCTTTCAAACGCGGTGCAGGTATCAATATTTTCGGGGCTGTACTGATGATTGAGCGCTTCAGCCGACTCAATGCAGTAATCAGGTGTGTCGATTAACGAAAGCACATAACCGCCATCTTCCTTGCCTACAATGACGTTTCCAGGGTGTAGGTCGCCGTGAGGGATGTGCAGGGTATGCAAATGTTCTATGGAATCGATTAGTTGTTTAATGACGACAAGCTTGTTTTCCTCTTCGATCTCCAGTTCATTCCAATGGCACCCTTCAGCTTGGTCCATCACCAAGTACAGGCTGGACGACTTGGTCGCCAGGCCGAAATCTCTAATGCAAGGGATGTATGAAGGCGATAACGTTTGGAGCTTTTCAATGCGTTTCAAAAAGTGAAGTAGCTTATAGCCAACCGCTGCATTTTCCTCAGCTAGGCCTATGTTTAGCCAAGCTTTAACGACCTGTCCGTTAGAGTAGTAGACCTCTCGCTCCTCAGTCTCAACTAAGAAGTCATCATCCTCTCTGAACTGCCGGGAGTGGTTAATCGATTTTCGATAAGGATCGAGCTCAGATTGGTCGAATACCGCTTCTGTATCGTTCTTTGGTTCAGCGTTAATCAACGCATCAAAAAGCGCTATTGCATCAGAAAAACCCCTTCCCTGGAGTGCGTTCAGTAACACAGGAGCATAAACACTGTCGCTAGCTTCCAAGGCATCAGTGATGCCCTCGATGCTTTTTTGCGAGATGCGCTTAGACGTAAGAATGTGCCACGACAGCATGCCTAGGGCATAAACATCTGCTTCGAATGGGGTTAGCTTAGTGTCTTGAACTGTTGCTACACACACATCGTTGACAGAGAGCAACTGCCGATAGTCGCCCACGGTGCCTGCCGGTTTGTGGTATGCAGAGATGAAGTTGGAGAGAGCTACCTCTTTGCTCGGTGAAATCCAGATGCTGTGGTCACCAAGATCTCGGTGAGCAACTTTGACTTGATGAAGATCGGCAAATTTGGCGACCAAAAGCTTCATCAAGTTTGCGCGGTCCCGATCCGAAAATGCAGGCCCATATTTGCCGATAAACTCGTTGAATCTCACATGATTCGGCGGGAGCTCGTAGACCTCGGAGTACTCGGTCGTTACCTCATCCTTCTGAACACTGGTCAGTGAGCGAAGGCAGTGTTTATATAGGTCGTGGTTCTGATGTTTGATGAATTGCAGAACTTCCCGCTCACGAGAAACAATATCGAACCGACCGTCTGAAGTTTTCGCTTTGGAGCCTTCAAGGTTATCGAAATTCCAAAGTCGCAGTAGTGCTTCATCACCTTTTGAAATTTCAGATGCCGCCTGAAACTCCTTGTAGATTCCCTTGGGGTGTTTGAAGATCAGGTCTGTAGCCTTGTAGCCGTCAATACGGATGTGCTTCGGTGCTGTATTGTTGCCAAGAAATAGCTCATCAAAAACATGGAAGTCACGGTTGAGCACCTTCGCTTTAGGGTTGGGCCTGAACCACTTGTTGAATTTGCTTTCATTAGCGAACTCAAGGAACTCATCAAGACTTAAGGTATGATTTTTCTCATGATCAGTGATTTTGGAGAAGCTCGCATTCCCAGTCATTACTACTAGATGTTGAATAAAAGGCGTCCGCCCTTCATTACTGAATTTGCTTCTGACTCGGTCAAGCTTGTGCTTGAGCAAGTAGTACTTATTTTGGTTGACGCTGACGGGAGAGCGCCCCATGTCGGCATCGTTTTTGTACCAACGGTCTCCGCGCGATACGACTTCACCGTTATTCCAATCCTTAAGCTCAACAATCAGCACGTTACAGTGAGTGACGATGACGAGGTCAAACTCCCCTTCATTGCCTCTGGCATCAACAAACCTAAAGCCTGCATAGCCTTTCCAAGGGAGCATCGATTTGCCCCCTAAACTCCGCAGTTGATCTTGAAGTGAACCACTCGTGGCAGGTTTCGATTGGCCAACAATAGATTTGGTCGAAAATGCCTTCTGAATCGCCTCAATCGCCTTGATTTCTTGCGACTGTAAGCCGCCTTCCCACAGTTTAACTTCCATAATTAATTGTTATCCAATAGATCGAGTCAATGGTGAAAACGTTTAAAAAGCTACTCGTTCAGCCCGCTCGAGTGAGCGTTTTTTGGCGCCGTAACCGTGCTATTGTCACATTGCCTTGGACTACCAGCTTCCGGCATCATGCGAATATTTGCTACCGATTGACGACCAAGGAATGAGCACAGCCTAACGGATAGCCACTCGCTTCGATATCTCATTAGGCAAAGCTACAGCCCCTGAGTTACAGCCCGCTGCTGTTAACTAACTTGGTGTCACTAACAACTCCCAGGACGCTCCACCGAGAAATGGATTTTCGTTTCTTATCTTAGGGGCGCAGATCGAGACATGGGAAGCGGGAATTGATAAAAATCTGGTCAAGATCAATCAATTAGTGAGTAACTACGAGTCTGGCTGTTTGGTTACCAGAGGATGCAGACATTTCCCTCCCCCCTGCCAAAGGGAGATTAAAATAGATAAAGGAGCCTGTTCTGGTTCCCTTCTGGGGCGTTGTTTCCCAAATCGATGCAGCCTGAATGGAACTAACTGAGTGCGCGGTGATCTGATCACCACCATCCCCTTTAAGTCTGCATCATGGGCAAGTCGCTTCACCCCATCACCAACTGGCCTACATACAACAAGTCTTTGATTAACCGTGGTTCACTCACCTTCTGGGTTGATGCCGAGGCTATGAGCAACTGGTTTCACCACGGCCATCATGGGCGGCGGGGCACAGCCAGCTTTACACTGACCAGACCATCTGCACCTTCCTGATGCTCAAGGGGATTTTCAACCTCACTCTGCGGGCCACTCAGGGACTACTCGACTCCCTGTTCGAGTTGATGAATGTACCGTTGTGCGCACCGGACTATAGCTGTGTCAGCAAGCGAGCCCGCTCGGTGACGGTGGCTTATCGAGAGCCCCCAAAGGGACGTATTACCTACTTGGTTATCGACTCAACTGGCCTCAAGGTATTTGGTGAAGGCAAGTTGAAGGACAGAAAACACGGCGGCGAGATTCGCTCAAGTGGCATCTGGCGGTAGATCCGGTGGCCTAGGATACGGTGGCAGGAGAGGTCTCGCTGGAAAACGTTCATGATGCCGAGTGGCTGTCGGCTCTGCTCAATCCACTGCGGCACGAGCTGCGGAATGTTCATGCGGCTCGTGCCTATGGCAGCAAAGCCAGCCATCAGCTAATCTCGCGCAAAAGGGCGACAGCCTGTATCCCAGCTCGGGGTTATGAAAAAAGGGACATCCAAGAAATGACGCTGTTCTGGTGATGCGCAAGGAAGGGCTGGCACGCTGGAAGAAGATATCGCGGTATCACCGCCGTTTGCTGGCGGAGACAGCGATTTATCGGTTCAAACAGTTGCTGGCGGGGAAAATCAGTCTGCGTAACTACAACGGCCAAGTGGGAGAAGTCATGACGTTGTAAGCGCCATAAACAAATTGAATACCCTTGGCCTGCCTGTCAGTAAGGCCCGAGTGTAACGGTCACCTGGGGCTGGGGCAGTTGTGGCTTGATGGTTGATTTGGGAAACTACGCCACTATCCAGACTTTGATGCATTGAAGGCCCATGTGCGGGCCTTTATCACTGCTTACAACTTCGCGAAGCATCTAAAAGCCCTGAGATAAAGGGCTCCTATTGGGGTCATCTTTGATGCCTTGATTAAAACACCGGATCGATTCAAACTTCAACCGCACCACCTTACTCCGGGACCATACAGCTAGATTCAGGCTTCGAATTACCCCATATAACAACCAAATTTAGGGGATTACTTTTCACGAACATTATATGATTTTTTTCAGCAAAAACTCCACCAACAACTGTCGGCTCAATAAATATAATTTTCCGACTAGTTGCACCAGGTCCATATGGTTGCATACGGAAATGTCCTTTACGCCAATGAGCTCGTTTAGGATTGTGTCCATCGCTATGTTTATTATTAACATCGCTAGTATACACGATATTATCTTGCGGTTTAATTACAAGTCTATTGTATGTACGCCTAAGTTTATTACTATATTTTTTAATTTCCCGGGTTTTTTTATAGAATTGATCTTTTTTTCTAATTCCTCTCGCTCATTGAATGCGGTATCTCGATACTGCTTACAGTTGGTAAATAGTAAAACTTTTGCCATGTGTTCTAAAATTGTGGATAAATAATTTACATCATTACAAAAATCATCATCCGAACCAAAGCGCTCAATAATTAAACCGAGTTCATCTTTGATTGTTAGTTTATCATCAAAAACGTAAAAAGCCTGAACTCTCAGAGCATCATCAGCATTATTCCTTTTACCTACAGGTGAACCGGTAAACATAATATCGATAATCCTGAATGACTCATTCTTATTAAACGATTTTGAAAATAAGTTTAAGAAATGCTCACTCTTTTCATAGCTTGCCATTTGTAGCGAGCCAGGAAATATTTCAACTTCAGATAGGTATACACCTTCCAGAATGTGCTCGCCAGATTCTTCATTATAAACTCTCAGAGATGAGAGCCTATCCTCAGTGAATTCTATATAGCAGCATTTAAACGGAGGGCGTACATAAGATATAGGAATTTCATTACCTATATCTGTTTTTTCTAAAAGAAAGTCTATTTCATTTGATGTTGTCAATATATTTCCATTGAGCTTTCTAAATTTGTAAGGAACTAACATTGTAGTAACTGCCATGTCAGCATTATGCTCAGTAAGTCCTTGTGATACATAATACTCAAAAATATTAGGTGCTGCATTTTTAAGTATCGATGTCAAATACCCCATGCTACTAGACTCAAGGTCTAGATAAGAAAATATAAAATCAAAGAATTCATCCTGCTTTTCGATCTCTAATTCCATCAATTCTGTGCAGCATAAGCGTACTGGATGAGGTAATTTGTATGTCATGTCCATAATGATTCCACAAAGGATAATTTTAAAAAATACAAGAATGAAAATTGCTTAAAGTTCTCTAGTTGGAATTATTTTAATGGTTGTTAGTGTTCATAGCTGTGACTTATAAATCCAAAAACTCATATTCAATAATCTGATTCTACCTATATCATTGAACTTGGTAATTTCGATATTCACTCGCATAGTAACTCCATACTGCTAGTGTGGTCATTGGGCTGCTCAGGATGCGCTCACAGTAAACCGAGAGATTGCCATCTGTCAAGGCGCAAATAAAGGTTATTAGATTGATTTTTAAGGAGTTTTTTATTGAAAAAATAATTGTACAAATTTCGCGCCTGGTTGTTTTTTGCTCTTTTTTGGTGTTAGTTGCACGATATTTGACCGATAACATGCCCATAAACAGAATGGCTGTGGTTGGGATGGTAAATATCGTTAATGCGGTAGTCATTACATGTGGATAATATGCTCGAAGAGCAATATAAATAAAAACATTCTTGCCACTCGATTTAATGGATATGAAGTTTAAACAGAACATAAAACAGACGAATTCCTGCATATAGCATGACATCAATGCTTGAATGACATGTTCTAGTTGTCTTCAATGTGATACATATTTTATTTTGAAAACAAAGGCTCAATTGTTTATTTCAGAATCATAATGCACTTAAAATGAAATGTCTAAAATAAGCACTAGTTGCTCTTGTGCATGAAAGGGGGATATGTAAGGGGGGTAATTCTGGATGCAATCTATTTATAGATAGAGGTTCATTGCACTCTTGCATCCAGGTGGTAGATATTGTGTGTTTAGGCTGACACATCAGTGAGTAAATCTGTGGCGATATACTCATACGTTTTATCCGGCCTCCTCTCCCGCCGAACCCAAGCATTTGCGACGCATTTTCTGATATAGTTTTTTGCCTGCCGTTCCTGTATGGAAAATTCCGCACAAAAGGAGTTCACTAACTCGGATGCTGATACTGAGGTATGCCCACTCAGAGCTTTTTTCAGGGAAGTTAATAATGTATTTTTATCACTATCATTCGCGCTGACGAATATCAGATGTTCTGTTCTGTTTAATAAAATTTCATCAGGAGTTTCAACCGCTCTCGAACTAAATCTGAGACTGAATCTAGCCCCCTGCCCATCCCGCAATGCTAGTGACATAACCCCATCAGCCTCACCATGAATGGATGATGCCCCCCTGATACCAGCAGCGCCAGCATTATAGTTCTCAGCTCCTGGTGAAGATTTTCTGGCATGATGCACAACAATGTGGGCTGCGGGTCGACTTATTTTTCTGATGGACCGCATCACCTGGCCCATCATGCTATTATCATTTTCCGCCGCCGTATGCATCCTGGCTAGTACATCCCAAATAATCAGGTCAGGCTGGATCTCATTCACGATGGAGATCATTTTTTTCGCCTCTACAGGATCCAATACATCCGTTGTCTGGAAATCACCACACCGGAAAAAATTCCGCTCAATTGTTTGGTCAGTCACATTATTATGTGCTGTCATGGTTAAAAAGCGTTTCCAAAACAACCGATCTTTTAGCTCAAAATCCATATACAACACTCGTGCTGGAGTTTGATTCTGCCAGTTGAGGAACTGTCCTCCACTGGCGATGGCCAATGCGAGCTGCGTTGCGAGCAGCGATTTGCCTGATTTTGGGGCACCATTGATGATCCACTGATCACCCTGCTCAATCAGTTCGTCCAACAACCAAATCGGTTTTTGCTCACTGGCAATCCGACCCTCACTAACCCCCCAAGCTAGCATTTTATTCTCGAGCATACAGACTCTCCCCCCCAAAAAAGGTTATTATTATTTGTTGTTTTTATATATCAATGGTAGATATTCATTATTGCTTTTTATAAAAACAAAAATTGCAAACAATCTATTATTGATGATGTTCAGAAAATATAAAAAACAAACGTCATTCAGAACATTTTACAAAGAAAGATCTGAATCCATTTCATGACGTGCAGTCCTCTGGCCAGTGTGCTCGTGCTGAGATGTTAATGCATACGCTCCAGGCCTCATCCTGAAACTTGCAATTTTTTTGGCTGCTAATATAGGGTTATCCATTATGATTCTAAGACCTCGAGTAGCAATCTCACCGACCTCTGCGTACTCTCTACGGAGCCGCTCAAGATCTGAACCTGCTCCTGCAACTGTTCGAGCGAAACGCTCATCTGATGAATGGAGTTCTCGGCAGAGACGTTGCTGTCGCTGGTATGCGTGTTCAAATGCTGCAACATGGTCAGCAAGACCTGATGGTCGTTCATTATCTGCTGCTGTGTGACATGCTGCGATTGAACCTGCTCCCTGAGTGTTGCTATCGAGCTCGTCTGCTCGGTGTTGATAAAACTGAGCAACTCTAATAATTGTTTCTCTAAATTCATGATTAACTCCTAGTAATGCTAAAATAGCGCTCAAAATTTTCATCAGCAGTTGAATTAATGCCTTTTCGGTGTCTACTGTTAGGGTTCCTTCAGGGTTAATTGGGGTCAGTGTGTAACCTGCATATAGCTGCATCTGCTGTTGCCAAAAAAGCGCATTTGTTGGCTGTTTGCGATGTCTCTGGGTTATCACTGCGGCCATACCTGTCGGTCGTCTCGCAGGCCTCGGAGAGGGCATTGGGTGCAGCGTCTCAGTGACGTTATAGCGGCTCTGATTGAAGGCCCGACGTTTGGCTATCCGCTCCTCAATCTGCTGCCAGAGTGCATCCAACGACGGTTGTGGAGGCGTTGTTATCGTCAACGTCGGTCTCACCGCATCAATACTGGTAAACGCACGGCTAAATAAAGGTCCTTTCAGCCGAAAAGCCTTGATCTTTCCCTCTGGCACAATCCGGATGTAACCCTTCTTAGCCTCGACTTCGCTAATACCATACATTTGTCGAGTCTGAGGTTGCTCCAGCCAATCAATCACAGCTTGTCGGTTACATAACTGACCCTGAGTTACCCGTAACTGCACCGCATCAGATAACGCTGCAATCAAGTCCGCATTTTTACTGTACCGTGGTATTGTTCCTGTCAGCCTCTGGCGTTGCGGATCATCTGGACGTGCGAGGTTATGTTTCAGGTTGAGGTAATCGCGGATCGCATTAAAATCTCCTTCCGCACCTGGTGGGTGAGGGTTGAAATATTTTCCAGTGCGAAGATTAATCCGTGGGATTAAGAAATGATTCTCCAGATTTTGTTCATGCGTATGTTGTACCCACAAGATCATCCTGTCCTCTATGGGTAATCCAGCAAAAACCAGCTCCTCCATCAATGCACGAAATTCCTGAGCAATATCAGGATTGGAGCTCAGCGCCTGGTTGTCCTCAATTGCATGTGCAATGACACCGCTGGTGTATTTATATTTATGTGGCGATATCTCGATTGCATAAGCGATGTCTCGTGGATTTCCAGCCAACAGCTCAGGTGGTGGAGTCCGTTGTACACCATGGATCAGTCTCAGTTGTTGGTTCAACCGATGAACCAATGGAGCGTCATTTTTATCACGAGCAACCCTAATCGCATCAGCGATTGTACTACGCTTATTTTTTTGTTGCGGAGTCAGAGCGCTGTAGATACCCAGTAGGTAATCTATTGGGGCGCTGGATTTAGTCTGGCGATGCCCATTGGTTGCAAAAAATCTAATCACCGCCATAGCTCATGCTCCTCATACTCACTCTCGATTAATGCTGGATTTACCTCCACTGCATCCTCGTCATCCTCACCTGAGTGTGACCATGTAGTGTCTGGGGTCGCAGTATCGGGTTTGCCATGGCGTATAACCCGAGATGGCTGTGTTAATTGTGGTGATAACATCTCGTTAATTTTATCAACCTGCTCTTTATGTTGTTTTTCTAGTTCCCTGAGTTCGCATAAAATAAAAAGTAGATTTACATCGCCCTTATGGGAGTTACACCATTTTACCAGCTGATTGAAATTGTTATAAAACCCGGTCTGTTGCGCAATGAGATTATTTATTGTGTCGCGTAATGTTTCTGCTGGAGAAATGACGATTTTCAATTTTGTGAGAGATTGAGATGCTAACCTCGATACAGTGACTTTTGCATTTTTAGCCTTTTTCTCCCAACGACGTTTTTCCTCATATGTGCAGCGTAGCTCGATTCGATGATCCCGGATCTCTGTAAAACTCGGCAACATTTGTCGAACGATGTCTGTATCCATATTTACATCTCTAGCTATACCGTTAATAGTGACAGCAACATCGTCATTGATGCACCTGATAACGGCCCTTTCAATGAGCAGCATGAGATCAGGATCTCTTGTCAGCTCCTCACGTAAAGTGTTATTTTTTCTATTCCTTAATTTTTTATTTTCTTTTCCCACGTATTGTCTCCTGGCTGCTAAACAGCTCTAATTTATATATTGATTTAGCGGGTCTGGGCGGCAGCCCAGGTAGGTCCAGGGCGACAGCCATGGCAAGGCTCCGTACACCGTACATTGCGGAACGCAATTTGTACGGTGTAGGAGTGACCTTGCTCTTTTTATTAAAAGCAATAAACTGCCTGATTAGATAGTAGCGTCAACGATAGTTTTTAGCTGCAACGATACCGTACACACTTAGATCATATTAACCCGATAACTCTCTTTAATTTATGCGATCGTAATTCACTTCTTTTTAAGGAGCATTTCGATTAATGGTATTATCGATTGCATCTCTGGCATGGTCATCAACTCATTCCAATTTCTGTACAATGTGGCAGATGGCGCAGCAGACTGCTCTACCGTATCTACAGCATTCGAATGTAAGCACCGTTGCAAAACCGCTCCTGCCTATGCTCCAAAATCGACTGCATCCTCGACTAACCATTGGCCATAACAGCGCTGAATCATTTCAGTACCAGCATGCCCCATCTGCCGTGCAATCCATGGTACATTTATTCCGGCAGACAATAGTTGACTGGCAAATGTATGACGGAATTGCGATGGCCCGCGATAATCAACGCCAAGAGAGATACAGTACGGTTTAAAGAATTTTTCTCTGTATTCATCGACTGAGGCGTAAGGACGCCGCTTTGCACAAAAATAGGCTAACAATGTCCGAGATTCGATTAATTTAGTTCGATTATCATTCTGCGTGACTTTTATATTTTTTGCCTTTCTATTCTTGGCTTGTTCTAGCAGCAGAGTTAGCGGTTCTATTGCCTGCGCTGTCAATTCTATTGTTCGTCTAGACCCCTCATTTTTAGGGGTTTTATACACACCATTTACCAAAGCCAGATTATGGTCAGCATCTTTTTTTCGAGGTCAACCACTTCAGCACTTAAGGCGAGCAGTTCACTAATTCGTAAACCAGTTGCTATCCCTACCTGTATCAATGCAGTTTCAATTTGATAGTTTTCCTGCTTATTCTGTTGTAGCAATAGTGCAATCTCAGACTGCAAGAATGGTTTCGGCTTCTTTCTGATAAATTTACATTTCTTTATGTTTTCCATCGGATTAGATGGAATTAAACCGTCGAGTTTCGCCCTAACAAATACACTGCGCAGAATTTCCAGGTAGTGATTAACTGTACAGCCATTATATTTCTTTAAAAGTTTTACGACCATCATCTCTATGTCTGTAGAGCTAAAGTCGATCAACTTTTTCTTACCGAACCAAGTTACAAGCTGCTTGCTCTTGCGGCGATATGGTCCAATGGTCGATTCAGCATAGCGGGCTTCTTTAAATTTCAGATTTTCATTTATTGCCAGTCCAAGAGTCTTATTTAAATCTTTGGCCTGTGAGTTTTTATCATTGTTCATCGGCTCTAATCCAGTTGATTTGCGCATAGGTTATGAGCATTAAAAAAATAAGTCAACAGATTTTTGATGCACAAACGAAATTGCAAGTCAAGAAAATTATTTGGTTTTTTAAATAATATCGTTCCACCACAACATCTGAGCCAAACAGGACACGATTTCTGGTTGAATTTCCCTGTTGTAGAGCGCGACTGATCCCACCTATCAGATAAGTGAGCATTGAGTTTGGGGCTTATACGTCTATGAGCACTACAGCAAAAGCTCACCAGACGGTACTGGATTGACACTTATACTAAGTCTCTGGGAATCAACTCTATCTTTTCTTTCAAAAGAGAGACGCTTACCCGTTTACCATAGCGGCCAAAAGTGATCCCTGTTTTACTATGTCCCGCCAACTCAGCCACAATATGCTCAGCAACGTCCGCCTGCTGTAACTCATCGATGAAGCTATGCCGCAGCCCGTAAAGCGTGGGACGGCCCTGACCTACGATGCCAGCATCATTGAGGTGGCGTTGGAAGCGACAGGTGATGTTATGCGCCCAGTCGTCGTCTTTGCCTGATGGTTTGTCGTCGAACAAAAATACCTGCCCCTGACCGCGACGACTCTCCACATAGTCCAGGAATTGATGTCCGATCAACGCACTATGTAGCGGCACGGTACGGTACGCATTGGCACTCTTGAGCTGCTGATCCACCTCTCCCGCATCAACCATCAGACACCAAATCCC
Source organism: Aeromonas sp. 602200 (assembly GCF_049173895.1). Taxonomy (NCBI): domain Bacteria; kingdom Pseudomonadati; phylum Pseudomonadota; class Gammaproteobacteria; order Aeromonadales; family Aeromonadaceae; genus Aeromonas; species Aeromonas sp. 602200. The sequence goes on along the minus strand of NZ_JAAKSL010000007.1, from coordinate 113,532 downwards.
CTCGACCTGTTTGACGTTCAGAGTTTTGAGCTGACAGGCCTCAGAGGGACGCAGCCCTGCGTACAGGCACAAGAGCGGTACCCACCAGTCCTGGATTTTCAACTTTCTGCCTTTCTGGGATTGTTTGCTGCGCAGGCTGGCAAACAGTTGGGCCAGTTGAGGGCGATGCCAGCGCACTCGCTCTTCATCCGCCCGTTTGTTCGGTCTTTTACCAGCCGTCAGCCCATCGAAAGGGTTACGACTGCAATAGTCCAGTGCCACGCACCAACGGAAGAACTGTTTCAGGGCTGCCAGATAATCGGTCTTAGTTTTGAAACTGATGTCGCTCTTGCGCAGCAAGATGTTGCGGTACTCCTGCGCCAAGGTTGGGGTCACCTGATCGGCTTTGACCCCTTTGGCCCAAGTGACGAAGGCGTTGATCCGAAGTTGGAGCTGGCCCACGGATTTATGTTGGATCCCCTCACTCGATTTGGCGTCGAGAAACTGTGTCAACGCCTGGGTAAGGGCAATCCCCTTGGCGGGGCAAGTCGAGGACTCGATGGGGGAAGCAATGGATTGGGAGGGCGTAAGAGATGCAGCAAATCCCGCAGCTTTGAAAGCGTCTAGATCGGCGCGGATCCAGCGATAGAAACTGCGGGGTGTAGTATCGGCAGGGGTAGCCGCGATTAGTGCACGAGTACGAGCTGCCACTGCTAGGTTGCGGTCTACGGCGAGCTGCCTATCTTTGGTGCAAAGGGAAGTACGGATAGCGAAGGGCAAGCCACGGTCACGTAGTGACTTAGGCAGCGGGAGACGAGTGTAGTAGGTGCCGGAGGCATTTTTACTCAGATACATGATTGTTCCACCCAGTTGATCCAGGAAAAAAATCACGTAAGTCTAGAAATGAAAAAAACCCGTTGAAATTCAACGGGTTATATTTGGCGGTGAGGGAGGGATTCGAACCCTCGATACGTTGCCGTATACACACTTTCCAGGCGTGCTCCTTCAGCCACTCGGACACCTCACCAAATTTTTTCTCACTGCTTTATGTGCTTGAGCTGCACATTCGCTGGCGGACCATGCCGCGGCGACGGGGCGTAATGTAAGGGATACGATGGCTTTTGGTCAATGAATTTTTTTACTTTTTGCGTTCGTTTGCTCAATATCCGAACCAAGTGACTAAAAATATGCCATTTCGTATCCCTTTCAATCAATTTACTGCCGCTTCGTGCAAATGTTCACCTTTGAGCGCCTCTTCCAGCGAGCCGTAAAATTCCAGCTTGCCGGGCTGCGGCCGCACCTTGGCACGGGCCAGGGTCTTGAGCGGTTGGAACTGCAACTCGGCCACCCGCAACTCGACACCGGCTTTAGCCATCTGCTTGCCAAAGTGGAGGAAGGCAGACAGGCCGCCCGCATCGAGGATGGAAACCGCCTCCATCTGCAACACCAGCACCTTGTGCCCTTTCACTTGTGATTCCAGCTCGGCAAAGACCCGTTCGGCCGCTGCGAAGAAGAGCGGGCCGTTGATCTTGTAGAGCAGGCCATTGTTCGGCACCTCATGGGCATAGCGCTTGTGCTCGGCCAAATCGTGCAGTTTGGTCATCTTGGCGATTTCGCGCATAAAGAGCAGGGACGCCAGGATCACCCCGAAAGTGATGGCGATGACCATGTCGAAAATGACGGTGAGCGACAGGCAGACCAGCAGCACCAGCACATCGGATTTGGGCGCGCGACGGATCAGCTCCACCACCTTGTGCGCTTCACTCATGTTCCAGGCCACGATGAGCAGCAAGGCAGCCATGGCCGAGAGCGGCAACCAGGAAAGCCAGGGGGCCAGCACCAGAATGGCGGCCAGCACCACCAGCGCATGGACGATCCCCGAGACGGGGGACGTAGCGCCTGCACGCACGTTGGCGGCAGAGCGAGCGATGGCGGCGGTAGCGGTAATGCCGCCAAAGAACGGGGCGAAGATGTTGCCAAGCCCCTGCCCCACCAGCTCGGCGTTGGAGCTGTGTTTGCGACCGGTCATGCCATCGAGCACCACGGCGCAGAGCAGCGACTCGATCGCCCCCAGCATCGCCATGGAGAAGGCGGCAGGCAGCAGCCGCTCAACAGCCGCTAAGTTCCATTCAACCGGCAAGCCATCCGGTCCGGGCAAGGCCCAGGGCATCACCAGTGTCGGCGCGATGGGCGGGATCCCCATCCCCTGGCTGCCATCGGCCAGGGTATAGCTGAACTTGCTGCCGATGGTGGCCACATCCACCCCAAAGTAATGGAGGCCAAAACCCAGGCCCACCCCGACCAGTACCGCGGGCAGGTGGCCCGGCACCGGCAGACGCAGGCGTGGCCAGAGCAGCAGCACGGCCAGCGTTGCGACCCCCACCAGGGTATCGCCCCACTGCCAACTTGGCAGGGCGGCGGTCAGCGCCTCGACCTTGCCCAGATAGGTTTCCGGCATCTCGGGCACGCTCAGGCCAAAGAAGTCCTTGATCTGCAAGGTGGCGATCACGATGGCGATACCACCGGTAAAGCCCAGCGTCACTGACGGGGGAATGTACTCGATAAGGCGGCCAAGACGGGCCATCCCCATCGCCACCAGAAAAAGGCCTGAGATGAGCGTCGCCATCAACAGACCGCCAACCCCGAACTGCTGGGCGACCGGGTAGAGGATCACTACAAAGGCAGCGGTTGGGCCGGAGATGGAGTAACGGGAGCCACCGGTCACGGCGATCACGATACCGGCGATGATGGCGGTATAGAGACCGTGTTGTGGCGGTACACCGCTGGCGATGGCCAGCGCCATGGCGAGCGGGATGGCGATGATGCCCACCGTCACACCGGCGATAAGATCACGGCCGAAGCGGGCCATGCTGTAGGGTTCATCAATACAGGACTGGCGTAAGGCTATGGCGAGCTTCACGCTATTTAAAGAGGCTTGCTTGTGCATGTATATCGTAATACCAGAAGAGGGAGATAAAGGCCGGAGAGATCCGGCGCCCGATCATCATCAAGGGCCGGCAGGGCTGTCGACGCGGCGATGGTATCCTGCGTAACCTTACTCCAGACGGGCCATTTTTTCGATGGGCAGGATCAATGAAACGCGCGCTCACCCGTTATTTGGCCTATTTGCTACCAAATCGCCGATGTTGATGATTGCGCTGCCCCATTTAGCTGCAAAGTTCACCACTTGAGTCTTATTGGCTTGCCAGCACGTTCGCAATATCATGCTGGCATCATCAGGTTGATACGAACCTAACCAATGCTCCCTGCATCAGTTGGCCAAGGCGATGGCAAGGGACTGATTGTGCTGAAAATAAACCGCAAAGCGCAACTTTTGGGCAAACAGTCCGAAAATCCGGTTTTCGGGAAATTCGCGGGTTGACACCCGCCGCCCTGGTCATTAATATTCGCCCCGTCTTGACGAGACAGGCAATTCCTCCTTAGTTCAGTCGGTAGAACGGCGGACTGTTAATCCGTATGTCACTGGTTCAAGTCCAGTAGGAGGAGCCACTTTTTCCCTCGTAGTTCAGTCGGTAGAACGGCGGACTGTTAATCCGTATGTCACAGGTTCAAATCCTGTCGAGGGAGCCAAATTCTAAAGCCCAGCCTTTTGGCTGGGCTTTTTCGTATCTGCCTCAGAAGAGTCTAGAGAAGCCTAGATTACTCATCCCCACACTGGGGGCTGTCACGTCCACAAACAGGTCAATACCACGCCACAACCGAGCATGCTCACGGAGTGCTTGCTGATAGGCCCAAGTGGCGATTGCGGTAGAACGCTCGGCGTCGATGCTCACCAGAGGGGACAGCTCGTCAGTGAGGTACGCCCCATGGGTCAGGATATTCTGCTCGTACCAGGCATCCCTGTGCTCGGGAGCGGCAAGAAAATCCCGTTTGCTCCGGTTACAGTTGGCGTGTGCCAGTACGAAGTTGTGGCCCAAATCGATTGGATAACGACGCCAGGGGATGAAATGGTCTACCTCACCACTCCCGTGTATCGCCTTGTTACAGTAAAAACAGGTTCCCCCCTGCAAGTCCCTCAAAACCTCCCCCACCCGTCCCAGCGCCTGACGGCTTGAACCAAATAGAAAATTCTCCAGCCCTACACTTGGGCCAATCAGTGGCTGATTCCCCTTGATGTCGCAGATAAGCTGCAACCAATGCTGTCGGGAGAGGGAGACCACCAGATCGTAAAAGCGGTGGAGACAGTAGAGAATTCCGGGGTTCAGGCAGATATGATCCGCGCCCCTTTGATGAGGATAGAGGTGGCACTCCTCTCGCCCACCCAGGATCTGCAGACGCCACAAGGGCCCCTCAACAAGGATGCGCCGAACTCGGGCAAGAAGAGGCCGCCAGGCGTCGTACCGACGCAGTGCAGTTACCGAGCGGACCCCCTCTGCACGCAGCCGGGACAACTCCGTCAGCATGATGGCCTGACGACCGCTGCTCTGTTTGAGCAAGGTAGCCGTTTCTCCCGTCGCCGAGTAGGGCAGACTGTGCTGCCAATAAAGCTCCACAAACTTGGTGGCCAGTTCGTCCAGCGTAATAGTGCGCGCCGCGGTCAGATCATGGGTCTCGGTACTGCGCTCAATCGCGATATCTGCAATCCCGTGGAGCAAGGCGCACTTGTAAGTGGCCACAAAATCGCCTTCGGTAAAGATGCGTTGCAGATAGGCAATAAAAGCGAGTTGTTGCTCAGGGGAGGCGTGCATGTTCACCCCCAAGGATCAGACTCTGCCAACTCAAGCCGCTACGCGCCAAGGCATCCTCCTGTGGTTCTGACACATGGAGCAGTGTCATCCCCTCCTCCAATGCAAGCCGCTCCACCTCATCGACAGCTACCGGATACATGGCTCGCTCCCGCATCTCCTGCTCCGAGATAACCAGACGAAGACTCAGTACCAGATAACCATCTGGTGAGAGCAGCTCATGAAGACGTGCCAGCGCCAAGGGACGAGACTCCGGGGGTAGATGCATCCAGACAGCACTGAGCAAAATCAGATCAAAAGTACCGGTCACGCGAGAGAGAGCCGGCATAGCGTCATTGACCCAATCCACTGCAACATCCCGGGTACGGCACTGTCCCAGCGAAGCGAGTGCCTGACTGGGTTCGACAGCGACCACACTGTGGCCCTGATGGAGCCCGGCCAAAAACGCGGCATCCCGACCACTGCCAGCCCCTACATCGAGCAACCGGCGCGGCGCCGCCACGAGCCAAGGCTCCAGCAGAGTGAGCCAGTCGCAATGAACAGTGCGCGAAGATACCTGTTGGTAACGGGCCGCCAATTCGGTGGCGTGGCGCTGGTAGTAGTCGAGGGACACAATGCGTTCCAATCGGAAAATAAAGGGAAATAGTCTCACAAGATCAGTGGGTTGACTATGACAAGGACGACACTTTACAGACATGAACGATTAAGGGGGCAGAGGCATTTACAAAAACGGGATGCCAGCCAAAAGAAGCGCGGCCAGAGGGCTCTGAATGATGCCACCGCTCAACATTTCGGGTAATATTCGTCCAACTCACTGATCTGTTGGCACTTATTATCGCCATGATAGGTCAACGCCAGATGGAGATGGCTATTGATGAACCCAGCTGATGTCGTGGCCCTGTTTGGGGATGACAAGATTCTTTCTTTTGACCTTGAGCTGACCAGGGATGAAAAGCTGCGCCATCTGGGTGCACTCCTGGCTGATCGTGAGCTCAATCTCAAAGGCCCGCAGGATCTTTCCATCAAGGCGTTAAATGCTCTGGCACAGGGGGCTGAGGTAATCCTTGGCCATAATATTCTCGATTTTGATCTCCCCTGGTTGGCCAAACAGGCTGTACGTCCCCAGTTGCTTCTCGAAAAGCCGGTAATAGATACCCTCTATCTATCTCCCCTTGCCTTTCCCAAAAACCCCTATCACCGCTTGGTCAAGGATTACAAACTGGTTCGGGATACCCTCAATGATCCGGTCGCGGATGCAAGGCTCGCATTGCAGATCTTCTCGGAACAGTTGATAGCCCTGCAAGCCTTACCCCTGTCCCAATTGCAGCTTTATCAATATCTGTTCGACCAGGGAGTCATGGCGCAATTTAACACTCAGGGTCTGTCACTGGTGTTTGCCAGACTGACAGGCCGCCCGCCAGTGCGGGTCTCGGAGCTACCCACTCTCATCAAGAGCATTGCCCATGAGAAAGCGTGCCCCAATCAGCTCAACCGGGTGATTGGTGATGCCCTGCGTCAACCCATGCTGTTGTTACCATTGGCTTATGCCTGCGCCTGGTTGCCCGTGTCCGGCGGGAACTCCGTGTTGCCCCCCTGGATTTGGCGCCGCTTCCCCCAGACCGCAGAAATCATTCACACAATTCGTGAACGTCACTGCGGTCATGCTGACTGCAGCTATTGTCAGGAGAACCACGATGCACGCCGCCATCTGCAGCGAATCTTCGAGCTCGACAACTTTCGCAACCTGCCTGATGGGACACCATTGCAGAAGACCTTGATCGAGGAAGCCATGGCTGGCGTCGCATTGCTCGGCATACTCCCAACCAGCGGCGGTAAGTCGCTCTGCTACCAGCTCCCGGCACTGGTGCGTAACCAGCGAAGCGGTGCTCTCACGGTCGTGATATCCCCCCTGCAGGCACTGATGAAGGATCAGGTGGACAACCTTAAGCACAAGGCCGGTATTGAAGGGGTTGCCGCTATCTCGGGGCTGCTGACGCTACCAGAGCGAGGCGCGATTCTTGAACAGATCCGTATGGGGGATATCGCCTTGCTCTATATCTCCCCCGAGCAGTTGCGCAACCGCACAGTCAAACAAGCAATACGACAACGTCAGATCGGTGGCTGGGTATTTGACGAAGCGCACTGCCTGTCGAAATGGGGGCATGATTTTCGCCCTGACTATCTCTACTGTGCCAAGGCCATCGCCACCATTGCCAAGGAACAGCAGGTCCCCATGCCTCCTGTCTTCTGCTATACCGCGACCGCCAAACCGGATGTGATTGAGGATATTTGCGCCCAGTTTCTCGACAAACAGCCCAGACCTCTTCTCAGACTGGAAGGCGGGGTTGAACGTACCAACCTCGAATATGCCGTCGTTGAGTGTCCCGGTCTCAATAAACAGGGCCATATCCTTAACCTGCTCGAGCAGTTCTTCGGTGAGGAAAAGCCCGGTTCCTGCGTTATCTACTGCGCAACCAAGCGCAGCGTGGACGAGCTGGCCGATTTCCTCGGTCAGCAACAATCCCTCCCGATCTCGCGCTTTTACGCCCGAATGGACAGTGCCCAGAAAAAAGCGACTCTCGAACAATTTATCAATGGCGAGATCCGGGTCATCTGCGCGACCAACGCCTTCGGGATGGGGATCGACAAGGATGATGTGCGTTTGGTGATCCATGCCGATATCCCCGGCTCCCTCGAAAACTATCTACAGGAAGCGGGACGAGCGGGACGCGATACAGCACAAGCCCACTGCGTACTGCTGTTTGATGAACAGGATATCGAGAAACAGTTCCAGCTCGAGGCAATGAGTGAAGTCAGCCTGCGCGATATCAAGCAGATTCTGCGCGGAATACGGCTCAGGGCCAGCAAAGGCGGCAAGCAGGAGAACAACCCGCCACTGGTCGCAACCAGTGCAGAGCTCATCAACCTGCCTGAGGTGGAAACCAGCTTTGCTGCCGATGACACCAATGCGGATACCAAGGTCAAGACAGCGATCGCCTGGCTCGAGCGCGCTGGCTATCTGGAGCGCAGCGACAACATCACTCAGGTTTTTCAGGGGCGCCCTCTGTTTGCTTCCACAGAAGAGGCAATGAAAAGGGTAGACAGTCTAAAACTCGCTCCCAAGGCCAAAGCCATATGGCAAGCGGTTATCCAGGCGCTGATGAGTGCTGCCGATGATGATGGTCTCAGTGCCGATGCCATTGCCGAAGAGGCAGGCCAATACATGGCCGATCACGGAAGTGGAGTTCAGGCCAGTGAAGTGATGCGGGTACTCACCCAGATGGCGGATGTCGGTCTGCTCTCTCAGGGGATGTTACTGACTACCTGGCTTCGCCCCAAAGGAAGAGACAATGCCCGGGTGCTCTGCGGGCAAGTACACAGCATTGAAAAGGCGATGCTGGACATCTTGCGTGAAAAAGAACCCGAACCTGATACAGGGCAAGGGCTGATCTTTAACATTCGACTGGTCAATCAGGCCATCAAAGATCTGGGGCATGAGCGGTGTAACCCTGGCTTGCTGCGCAATTTGCTGACCAGCTGGGCCCAGGATGGTCGCTCGGGGGGCGAGAAAGGCTCCATTGATGTCAAATATCTCTCTCGGGATCTTTACCAACTCACCTTCAACCGAACCTGGTCCCAGATTGAGCAGACAATTGATCAACGCCATCGCGTCACAGGCGCCACCCTCGATTTTCTTTACACCCTGTTGGCAAGCAGCGAAGAGAGTGTCCAGCGCCAGGTAATGCTGTCATTTGCCCTGGAACAACTGGTCAAATACCTGCGAGAAGACATGGATGTGGCTCAGCTCATGAACAAGCGGGAGGCAAGCAGCCACCAGGAGTGGTTGCTCAAAGGCGCAGAGCGGGCACTGCTCTACCTGCATGAGCAACACGCCATCGTGCTGCAAAATGGTCTTGCCGTGTTCCGAAGCGCCATGACCCTCACGCTGACGGCTGAGCGGCAGCAACAATACAACAAGGCAGACTATCAGCCGCTTGAGCATCACTATCGCCAGAAGGTGATTCAGATCCATGTGATGAATGAATACGCCCGCATCAGCCTGGAGCACTTCAAGAAAGCCAAAAAGCTGGTGACAGACTACTTCTCCATGGAAGCTGACAAGTTCCTCAGTCACTACTTCAAAGGGCGCAACAAAATCCTGGAGCTGGCGACCAGCGAACACTCCTGGAAGCGCATTGTCGAAGATCTTCACAACCGTGCCCAGGAGCAGATCGTTCAGGCACCGCCCGAGCAAAACTTGCTGGTACTGGCAGGCCCGGGTTCAGGCAAGAGCAAGGTGATTATTCACCGCTGCGCCTATCTGATGCGGGTCAAGCAGATCTCCCCATCGCGGATCATGTTGCTCTGTTACAACCATAATGCGGCGATGTCCCTGCGCCGACGCCTGACCGAGTTGCTGGGGCGTGACGGAGCACGGGTCTCGGTATTCACCTTTCACGGTCTCGCAATGAGTCTGACGGGCAATGCGGTGCAAAATCGGACATCAGACGATATCGACTTTACCACCATCATTGATGACGCAATCAAGCTGCTCCGGGGAGAGCAGAACCAGCTTGGTCTCGAATTGGAAGAGCAGCGGGAAAAGCTGCTCGGTGGACTGCAATTTCTGCTCGTCGACGAGTATCAGGACATTGATGAACAACAGTACCAGCTTATCGCTGCACTGGTTGGAAAAAGCGAAGAGGATGAAGAAGCGCGCCTGCACCTGATGGCGGTGGGTGATGACGACCAGTCTATCTACGCCTTCCGCGACGCGAACGTCAGCTTTATTCGCCGCTTTGAGCAAGACTACAACGCCCAGACTCACTTCCTGACCTGGAACTATCGTTCCACCGCCCACATCATCGAGACCTCCAACCGCCTGATTGAGCACAATCAGGATCGCATGAAGCGTACACATCCCATCGAGATCGACGACAGGCGCAAGATGGAAGTGGCTGGGGGGCACTGGGAGGGGATGGAGACAGCACAGGGTCTCGTCATCATCCAGCAGTGCCAGGATGCAGCCCAACAGGCAGCCGAGGTCGTGAGACATATCGCGCTTATCCGTGAGAAGACTCCCACTTGCCCGCTGGAATCTATCGCCGTGCTGGCCCGTAATGGGCTGGAGAAGGAGGAACTGGCATGGGTACGCTCGGCACTGGCAGATGCTGATATTCCCTGTCGTTTTACTCTGGATAAAGAGAACGGTTTTCCTGTGCATCGCTGCCGTGAAATCTTGCGCTATCAGAATTGGCTACAACAGCAAGGTCATGCCCTGCTGACAGCGGAGCAACTTGCAGCCCCTCTCCCTCCACTCTCACTGGCCAACCGTTGGGAGGAGCTACTGCACGATCTGATTGCTCAATGGCAAGCCAGCCAGGGAGAGCACGCTCTTTCTGCCCACCACTTCCTGATGTTCCTCTACGAATATCTGAGCGAACAGAGACGCCAGATCCGCTTTGGCAAAGGAGTGCTGCTAAGCACGGTGCATGGGGTAAAGGGAGAGGAGTATCGCCATGTACTACTTCTCGATGGCGGTTGGCAACGCTCTGCCGAACTATCGTCCGGCAACCAGGAAGAGGAGCGGCGCCTCTTCTATGTGGGGATGACTCGCGCCATCGACAGACTGGTTCTCATGGCTCGCCACGATCAACGTAATCCCCATATTCCACTGATCGCCTCCCACTGCTACGTGCAGAGACCTAACGCAACCCGACCGGACAGACAACGTCGTTTCGCCATGATGGGTATGTCGCAACTGGTGCTGGGCTATGCCGGACGCAGTAGCGAGACTCATCGTATCCACCGCCTGCTCAGTCAGATAAAGGTTGGCGATGCCGTGCGTATCGCTCCCGATAAAAACAACAAGCTTCATGTGTATCACCAGAATCACGAAATAGCTCGCCTCTCCCTGTTCGGCGAAGAGACCTGGAAATTCGACATGAATAGCATCCGTGAAGCCCGAGTGATTGCTCTGGTGGAACGACGTAAAGAACAGGAGAAAGAAGAGTATCAACCCAAGATGCGCAGCGAACGTTGGGAGATCCCCATAATCGAGCTGGAGTTATGAACCAAACTGGTAGCCCCCCATGCTACCGGGATAGACCTTCACGACTTGCAGCACCAGCTGTGCCGGTACTGCAATAGGTGATAGTGAAAGCCTGGTGACTTGACGACACGTCGCCGCCAATAGCCTCAATTCAGGTCATAATGTAGTGGTCAACTAAATCCAGACTCTTGGTTAGGCCGAACCTCGGCTTTTGCTGGCGGTATCCCGTTATTGTATTGATGTGGACGCCGCCAGTTGTAGTAATCCATCAAGTAATAACTGATATCTCGTTTCGCTTCTCGCAAGCTCATATATCCCATAGCCGGGAGCCACTCTGACTTCAGGCTTCTGAACAACCGTTCCATCGGGGCGTTATCCCAGCAGTTTCCACGCCGACTCATACTCTGGGTCATGCGATAGCGCCACAGTCGTTGCCGAAATGCCCTGCTGCCATATCGGCTGCCCTGGTCGGAGTGAAACAGCACACCGGATGGGCAACCCCGCTGCTGATAGGCCATCTCCAGTGCTTTGATTGCCAATTCTGCATCAGGTTTATCAGACATCGCCCAGCCCACGACCCGCCGGGTGTGCAGGTCAAGCACCGCTGCCAGGTAATGCCAGCGTCCACCTGCCCAGACGTAGGTGATATCGCCACACCACACCTGATTGGGTTGCTGGACATCAAATTCGCGGGCCAGCAGATTGGGGATATCCGGTCGCTCAGACTGGGCGACCTGATAACGATGAGCGCCCGGCTGTTTGGATACCAGCCCGGCTTCCTTCATCAGGTTACGTACTTTGAATCGACCAATCTGATACCCCAACTCCCGCATCATCGACATCAAGGCGCGGCTGCCTGCAGAGCTCCTGCTCTCTTTGAACAACCGGCGCAACTCACTGCGTTGCTGTATCCGCTCACGGTTAATCGCCCGTCTGCGGGCCAGATAGTCGCAAAAGCAGGATGTTGGAACATCGAAAGCGCAGCAGACCAAGGTGATGGGGGCTTGCTCCCTTAATCGGTCTATCAGCGCGTACGTGTGAACTCGTACGCCATCAAGAGAGCAGTAGCTTTTTTAGAATGACCTTTTCACGTTCGAGTCGGTTGATACGGGCTTCCAGCTCCTGGATTTTCTGCTGCTCAGGAGTTAGCGCTTTGCTGATTGGGGTTGTGCCACTGCGTTCGGATTGAAGCTGCTGAACCCAGCGACGAAGCACAGTTTCACCGACATCCAGTGAACGGCTTGCTTCGGGAACAGAATACCCCTGGTCGAGCACCAGGGATGCGGCTTCGAGTTTGAATTCGGCAGTAAATGAGCGACGTAATCTTGTCATTGAACACCTCAGGTCATGGTGGCGACTGTACCACCTAAAATGGTGTCCGGGATGATTAGACCACTACATTGCTTATTGGCGGGTGACCCGGATCTGCAGGGTCTGGCGCTCGCTCTGGCTACCTCGCCCGCCCTGTAGCTGGGTGCCGAGGCTACTCCCCTGATCCGCTGAGCTGGTCGAAAGCTCTCCCACCGTCAGCCACTGGCCCGGGGCCCCGCTCACCTCAGTGGCACTCTGCCCACGATTGATGGTGCCCTGATCCAGCCTCGCCTGTTCGCTGCTCAGCGCAATCTGCACCCGATCGCCAATCAAGGTGGCCGTGGCATAGAGGCCGTTCACCAGCGGCATCATCCCCACCACGGCGCCCCCGTTCCATTGGTAGAAAGTCACCGGCTGATAGGAGCCCATCTGCAGCAGCACGGGACGGCCCGACAGCCCGCGCACCTGCCAGCTGTCGTTCTGGCTGCGCTGGTACTGCTGGGCGTTGCCATCGACCAGCCACTGCCGCTTGGCCTCGTCGCGACTGATTGAGCCCCCCAGTTGCTGACCGCTGGCGGCACCATCGACCCGCCACTCGATAAGCAGGCTTTGCGGTGGCTGGTTGATCTGCGCCAGCGTGGCTTCGGCCTCCTGCAGCTGGGCTGGCGTCCCGCTCAGCACCAGCTGATTCCCCATGGCGCTGACCCCAAGCTGGGGATAGATCTCCTTGAGGGTCTGCACCGCCGCCTGCGCCTCGAAGACCGGGATCACTTTCACCTCGGCCCACAGCGATGGGCTCCAGAGTCCCATCATGCAGCCAAGCCACAGCAGCGCCCTGCGGCCAACCTTGCCCATCCGAACCATTACGCTCTCCTCGTTCTCTGTGCTCTTCTCTCTGCTTAAGGCGTAGACCCATGCCCGCAGCAAACAGCTCAGCCCTATTCCGCTCACTCGTCGATGATGAACCCGGCGGTTGCCAAAAAACAATCGGGAATGCAGCAACTCCGTGGTTTCTCAAGGTATGAGGCTCTCATTCCACGCCCGTTATCGCGTAAGATAGCGCCATCATAGTTGCCCAAGCGGAATCCATCATGTTGAAACAGCTGTTGTTACTCCCCCTCGCCCTGCTGCTGGGGGCCTGCTCCCTGACCCAGTACAATGTCAGCGAGGCCGAAATCAACCAGTACCTCAAAGATCAGGTCTCTTTTGAAAAACAGCTGGGGATCCCCGGTATCATGTCGAGCAAGATCCGTCTGGACGAGATGCAGAGCCGTATCGGCCGCAAACAAGCGGATCGCATCGAGCTGGATGCCGCTGGCGACCTGCAGGTGAGCAGCCCCCTTGGCAGCCAGCAGATGAAGATCCGCTTTGCTTTGAGCGCCCGTCCGGACTATGTGGCCGATCAGGGCGCCATCTATCTGCGCGACCTTGAGCTGGTCTCGGTCAAAACCGAGCCGGCCGATATCGGGGCCGCCCTCACCCCACTGCTGCCCACCTTCAATCAGTCGCTCTCCCTGTTCCTGTCGCAGACCCCGGTCTACCGCCTCGACAGCAGCCGCAAGAACGAAGCCAGGATCAAGGACAAGGTTGAAGCCCTCAAGGTAGAGCCGGGCCGTCTGGTCATCCCGTTCAAGCTGCTCTGATCACCGCCGCACTGGCACTTTCATCGCAATAAACAGATAACCGCCCTCTTCGACAACGCACATCCGGTTTAACGTGCAGCCGAATGGGGCGGTTTTTTACTTCTCAAGTCCCCTCCAACACAGCATAATGCAGACCATTCTCATTTAGATTCGTCATGAGAAGCGTCAATAATAAAACCAACCAATGGTGAGAAGGGACATGAGAAAAACCGTACTGGTTCAGGCGATCGCCTGCGCACTGATCAGCGGCGCCGCACACGCTGCCGTCAAGGTCGAAGACAAGACATTCAATACCGCCGCCAACATGCTGGCCTATACCGAATTCGAGCTCTCTGGCGAGCCGCTAGCCGAAGCACTGGGGCTGGATCTGGATGTGCTGGATGCCAACCGTGCCGATGAACCAACTCCGTTCGACTTCGCTGCCGGCATCGAATCCTACGAATACTCCGAAGAGGCGATGTACGCCCTCAACTACCAATCCGGCATGGGCCCACATCTGGTGAACGGGCCGCAAAACCTGGCCCGTGGTGGCACCATGGCCTCTCTGGGGCAACGGGTGCTGGCCATGGCCGATGCGGTCGGCTTCCCGGCCGATGAAGTGCCGCAAGGCATGTATCCCCTCTCCCTGCCCTACGCCTCCGCCAATCCAGAGTTTGCCCAGGCCGTCAACGCCACTCCGGTCAATGGCGATCAGATCACCATCAAGACCGCCAAAGGGACCGAGAAAACCGTCAAGACCCAGGTGCCCGCCTACTTCCGCGACTACAGCACCCTGCGCTGGAGCGGCAGCGACAACCTGCTGGTGCCCGCAGCGGTGGGCGGCATCCTGCTCAAAGAGGTGATGTGGTCCCAGGACTTCCTCGGCGGCATGCACGTAGCCGAAACCGATGAAGAGGTAGAAGCCGCCTCCGCCACCATGGATCAGGATGGCAAGCACAAGCTGGGCGTCTCTGCCGCCGATGGCTTCAATGGCATGATGCTGACCGAGCAGTCCATCGACAAGCTGGCCATCATGCAGAACCAGCTTGGCTTCGATGGCAAGCAACTGGGCGCCAGGATCACCCCGCAGTACGATCCGGCCAAGGGCGTTGTCTACTTCCCCCATCAGGTGAAAGTGACCGAAACCAGCAACAACGATGCCGGGGCCATCGGCAAGCTGGAGGTGGTGGATGGCTCCGCCCAGCTGCGCGATGCCTGGATGATGCTGTGGCCGCTCTCCGAGTTCTATGCTTTCAGCGATCAGCGCAGCGCCAACACCAACCAGAACCCAGCCTTCCACGCCGTGTTTGACGGCGCACCGTTTGCCGCCGCACCGGCTGCCAACAAGGCCAATGACCTGGGCAAAGCCGTTGCGGGCAGCGATGCCTTCTCGCTGGCGATCAATCTCTCAAACCTCACCTTCAAGAACCTGGCGGCCCTGCACTTTGATGCCAAGGCTGGCACCCTGGTCGACAGCTGGCAGGCAGGCAAACAGGGCAAGCACGTCACCACCTTTGACGCCGCTTACGCACTGGTCGCCCTGCAGATCTTCCAGCGCGCTCAGGACGCGCTGCCGGTCGGTTACGCCGCCGGTGACAATGGCGAGCTGAACCTCAAGACCAAGCAGGGTCAAGAGGCGCTCGACTTGATCCGCAAGCAGGCCGATTTCATCCTTGCCAACCTCAAGGGCAAAAATGGTCTGGTGCATGACGGCATAACCCTGGGTGGCAAGCTCGATGCCGGCTACTCCATCGATGCGCAGTTCGCCGCTATCCGCGGTCTGACGGCCGCCTTCCTCGCTACCTCCGATGCCAAGTACCGCACCGCCGCCCGCGAGCTGTTTGTCGCTGCCGACAAGGCCTACTTCAATGCCAAGGCGGGCACCTGGCTGGCGGGTAAACAGGGTGAATACACTCCCTGGACCCAGGCGGCCATCTCTGGCGCCCTGCGCTCTGCCATGCTGAACCTGCGCAACGAAGGTGCCGAGAAGGCGCCCGAGCTGGAGCTGGCCAAACTGACCGGTCAGTACGTCAGCTGGTTCCGTGGCACCGTCAATGGTGGCATGCAGATGGCCGAGTGGATCGGCGACTCCGGCGAGAACATCATCGAAGGTGCCGGCAGCGATACCGACGAAGATGGCGTACCGCAAGTGACCGCCGCCGGTGGCAAGCACGGCACCGCCATGGTGATGGCCGCCAAAGCGGTGGTTAGCGAATAATCTTCGCCATTTACCAGCATGAAAAAGGGAGCCAAATTGGCTCCCTTTGCATTACAGCGTCTGATACAATTTCAAGGGCTTTCCTCAAACCAGCTTGTCCAGCATCTCTTTGGTCACCAGCACAATTCCCTGTTCGGAGCGGTAGAAGCGGCGGCTATCCTCATCGGCGTTTTCACCCACCACCAACCCATCTGGCAGCACACATCCCTTGTCCACCACCACCCGGCGCAGACGGCAACCGGCGCCGATCTCGACCCCGGGGAAGATGATGGCCTGATCCAGGGTACAGAAAGAGTGCACCCGCACATTGGTAAAGAGCACCGAGTTGAGCACGAACGACCCGCTGACAATGGTCCCGCCCGCAAACATGGAGTTGATGGTCATGCCGTGCTGGCCATTGCGGTCCTGCACAAACTTGGCCGGAGGCGTCAGGGTCTGGCTGGTCCAGATAGGCCAGTTCTGATCGTAGATATCGAGCTCGGGCAGCACGGAGGCGAGATCCATGTTCGCTTCCCAGAACGAGTCCAGCGTACCCACGTCACGCCAGTAGGGCTTTTGCCCCTCGCGCGCGCCGACACAGGACATGTTGAAGGGGTGAGCAAATGCCAGCCCCTCCTCCACGATGCGGGGAATCACATCCATCCCGAAGTCGTGTTTGGAGTCCTGATTGTGAATGTCCTCCTCCAGCAGTTGGTAGAGGTACTCCGCCTCGAAGATATAGATCCCCATGGAGGCCAGCGAGCGATCTTCGCAACCCGGCATGGCGGGCGGATTGGCCGGTTTTTCGACGAAGGCGCGGATCTTGCGCTGCTCGTCAATATCCATGATGCCGAAAGCAGAGGCCTCGGCCCGCGGCACTTCGATGCAGGCTACCGTCACCTTGGCGCCAAGGCGCACATGGTCGAGCAGCATGGCGGCATAATCCATCTTGTAGATGTGATCCCCTGCCAGCACCACCAGGTATTTGGGGCCATAGTCACGGATGATATCGACGTTCTGATAGATGGCATCGGCGGTACCGCGATACCAGTGCACCTCGTCCACCCGTTGCTGGGCAGGGAGCAGGTCGATGAATTCGTTCATCTGGTAACGCAGGAAGGACCAGCCCGATTGCAGGTGACGCAGCAGGCTGTGAGATTTGTATTGGGTGACTACACCAACCCGGCGGATCCCCGAGTTGATACAGTTGGAGAGCACAAAGTCGATGATCCGGAATTTGCCACCGAAATGGACGGCAGGCTTGGCTCGGTTGTCAGTCAACTGCTTTAGGCGACTGCCACGTCCACCTGCCAGCACCAGTGCCATACTCTGGTTCAACAATTGTCGTGCTTTGGCACTATTTTCTGGCTCTAACAACATGATTTACCTCTGCCTTGTTTGATCTGTTTTCAACTCATCTTCGCCTGTTTCGGTACCTGTGAAAGTGGTTTCACTCACATTTAACCGATTTCAATTGACCCTTTTCACCGAGTTGCGAGGAATAGCATGCTTTGCACCGCAAGCTTGGTTAAAATTCCCTCATAAAGCAGCCACTTCAAGGATAAAAAGATGGTTCACAAGCTTGGACGCCCCCTCTTCATGATCGCCACCATAGTGACCATACCCCTGCTGCTCCTGCAAGCAGTTTGGTTGGCCCTTCAGAGCACACCGCTCACTCTGACAGTTATTCTGGCCACCACACTGCTCGGCATGATCCTGTTGTTAATGCTGGCCATGCGCACCATGGACGGCATGGTCCAGCATCAGGAGCTCACCTGGGTCAAGGCCATCAGGAGCCGGGATCCCTCACTGCTTGATGAGCCCGCCTCCCGGGAAGTGCTGCAACAGCTGCTGGAGCAGTTCGAGAGTGCCGAACAGAGTGCCCATCGTCAGCTGACCGAACTGAGCAATCTGGCCACCACCGACGAGCTGACTCAACTACTCAACCGCCACGCCTTTCGCCGCGACATGACCGAGTTGCTGCAGCGGGATCAGGACACCCAGACCGCAAGTCTGGTGCTGATCCGCGCCACCGAGCTTGGCAAGATCAACGCCCAGCGCGGCTTCCAGTCTGGTGATGCCTACATCAAGGACATGGCGGCCCTTATCAAGCGGGTGGTGAGCCGCTTCCCGGGCAATCAGGTCTATCGCATTTCGGGGGCTGATTTCGCCGTGCTGGTGCAACCGGTGGCCAATATTCCCCCCCATCTGCTGGGACAGGATTTGAAAGTGGCTTTCGATCACTATCAGGCTCAACACGAGCTGGAGAGCACAGGTTACTCGGGGTTGACCAAGCTCAGCAGCGGCCAGAAAATCGAAGCCGTGCTGGCCAGGGCGGATTTGGCGCTGGCACGCGCCCAGACCGAAACCATCAATGGCTGGGCCATCCAGCAGGATGACAACGTCTCCGATCTGCAGGGACAGCATCACTGGCGCGAGGTGCTGACTGAAGTGCTGGCACAGGAGCGACTCAGCTTCACCTATCAGCCGATCCAGCCCCTGCACCGCAGCATGCTGGCCTACAACGAAATCTACACCCGTTTCAGCGGCAGCGATGGTACCGCCCTGCCCACCGACACCCTGTTTGCCATGGCCCAGCGGCTCGATATGGTGATGCGGCTGGAGCAACTGGTGATTGTTCATATAATGCGTCAATACCGGGCTTTTGGTGCCAATCAGAGTCGCTGGGGAGTCAATCTCTCCCCCAACCTGCTGCAAAACAGCGCCTTCCTGATCTGGCTTGACCGCCAGTTGCTCAAAGATCCCAATACCAGCGCCAATCTGGTGTTCGAGCTGGATGAAGAGCATCTGGAACGCAATCTGACCGGTGCCAAGCGGGTATTTGAACTGCTGCGCCGCAACGGCAGCCGCTCGGCGATCGCCAATTTCGGCAAGGGGATCGGCTCCTTTACCCTGTTTCGCGAGCTCAAGCCCGACTACATCAAGCTGGACCCTGCCCTTATTACCGGGCTGGAGCAGGATCAGACCAACCAGCAGTTTGTGCGGATGATCGTCGATGTATCACATCGGATGGGATGTCAGGTGATTGCTGAGGGGGTAGAACAGCTTGGCCAGAAACAGCTGCTGCAGGGGATGTACGTGGATGGCTTGCAGGGCTATCTGATCGCCCGGCCGCAACCGCTGCGACCGGATATCAGCCAGCTGGGGCTCTTTACTGAGGATGCTTCAGCTTCAACAGGGTCAGAATGATGTCATTGAGCTGGCGGTAACGCTCCAACTCCTTCTGATCGTAACGGGTCGCCAGTGTAGTAGGATTGTGGCGGTTTTTGAGGTAACGGTTGATCTGCAACCGGTTGAACCCCGCCACCTGATAGACCAGGCCAAGCAGGCTATTGAGCTCATCGTGCTCCAGACCGGCTCTGGCCAGATAGTCCCCATCGGCGGGACTCTCGGTCTGGTGGCTCCACTTGCCAATGCGACCACTCTCCTGCAGATAGCTGAGCCACTGCTCGATATAGAGCGGTTTGCACCCCGCCAACAGGTTGAAAAAGCCCACCGCATCGCAACGACAACCGCTCAGGAGCACGACCGCCAGCTGATCATCATCGCACTGGAAGGTCACTGGTCCGGCTTGCGCCCAATCCAGCGCCTGCACCCGAATGCTGGCCTTCTCACCCGCAGCTCCCGTTACGTCGAATACAAACATGGCGCTCCTCCCTTGGCAAAAGGTTGATGATGGACCATCCCCCTGACAGGTGCAAAGGCAAATCGGCTTTTAACTCATCAATCGGGCCATTCGACCATAAAAAAGACCGGCACCTTCGCGGATGCCGGTCTTTGTCCCGATGGCCTGTGCGTTCATGCCATCAATGGAGGCGCTTTCAGGCGTCCAGTTCAACCAGTGCCTTGGCCAGCTCGATGGGTTCGAGCTCCTGACCTTCCAGGTCGGCGTTCCAGTTCGGGCCAACCAGTACATCATCTTCATCCAGATCGTTGATCCAGATATCGAGAAACTCTTCCAGATCGATCACTTCCGGCTCGTAATCGGCCCACTCGTCAACACAGTGCAGACGAGCGTCCTCTTCGGCAGACCAGAGCGGCATCACGTCGGCATCTTCAAATTCGGCTGAGCGGCAGACAACCCAGTCTTCCCCATAGCGCAGTCCCCACACCTGACCCGACTCGCGGACTTGTTCGATAAACAGTTGGAAATTGGCGTCAAGATTGTCGTTAAGCATGCTCATGGGGTTCTCTCTTTCTTTCGGGTGCTGCGGCATTGTCGGGCGACAATACGATGGCCAAATGGTGTCGCAAAAGTGACATGGACTCAAGCATATTGGGGTTATTCCGGCAAAAAAGCCGGGATAACCCCCATTAGCCTGCAAAAACGCCTCCCGATGGAGGCGCCTTGCAGATTAGGAGATCAACGCTCCCAGTAAACCTCTTCCAGGCTGTCCTCTTTCTCCGGCAAACCGCGGGAGAGACGGGGACTGCTCTGGGCCAACACCTCGTAGCTGACGCGGTTGGCGTATTTGCACACCTGGGCCAGTGAGGAGTAAGTCAGGAACTCGGAGATGTGTTTGGCGGAGTTGGGCACATTCATCCGGTGATAGGAGTTGGCCACCATGTCGTGCAGCACGGCGGAAAGCGCGCCATCCCCTGCCCCGTTGGTGTTCTTGATCTTCTCCGGGCCACCCATGTACGGGGAGATGTGGGAGTAGATCCGGGTCGGTTTGCGGCACTTGGCGCGGGCCATCGGACGGCTGAACTCATACATGTTGAACTCGGGGATGACGCCCGGCAACAGGGTATGAGTGGTCTCGCGCTTGTAGTCCTCGTCGGTGTAGCTCGCCATGTAAAGACCGATGGGGCCTGCGGTACAGAGCACCATGTCGGCCCAATCGAGCGCCTTGTCGGCCGCACCCAGCGGATCTGCGATGCCGGTCAGGGCTTCACCTTCGTCTTCGTTCATCGCCAGCACAGTCACGTTCTCGGCAATGAAGTCGCGCCACCACTGGGGGTTTTCGTCGATGACGAAACGGGTGCCCAGGGTCAGCACCACGGGAATACCAGCCTCGCGGGCATAACGCACCGCGGTCATGGCCGCCTCTTTCATCGGATCACCATCGTCACCACGCACCAGATAGGCGGTGATCACCAGGGCAGATGCCCCTTTGATCACATCCTCCGGGATGTGCTGCACATCCAGCTGGTTCATCTTGCCGGCGTTGATGCCGAAGCTGCGCTCGCCGCACTCGGTGATGAAGGTGAAGCAACGACCGATGGGGCCATCCACCGGCTGCAGATAGTCCAGATTGACGCGGGAAGAGGTGTTGCACAGATAACGGTAGGCGTAGCAGCCGATGCGAATATCCTGACTCATCACACCCAGCAGGATGGAGTGGGAGTCGGCCAGTACCGAGTAGTTGTGTACCGTGTTGCCAATGGTGCCACCGGCAAACTCGCTCACTACCATGTTGTTGGCCTTGAGCTCGTCATAAATCCGTTCGGCTACATCGTCATTGATGACAACGGAGTGCCCCTTGCTCAGACCATAACGGGTCAGAAAGTCTTCATCCACATGGGCTTCAATATCAACCAGGGTCTGATCAATCCCGACCACGTAGGCTTTGCCCAGTTCGGTTAACAGGGGATTTTGCGGCACCAGGGGATCGCGTCTGTCGACAGGGAAGTAGTGTTTGGACTTGCGCTGACCGGGAAATTTCATGGCAATGTTCTGTGCTCTGGGGGAAAGAGGGGCGGGATTTTAACACAATCCGCCGCCCCGAAAAGTCGCCCTGTTTAAATAATGGAGTCAGTATAGACAAGGCCTGCAAGGAAAAACGTTTGCCTTTTCACCATAAAAAAACCACCCCGCCCGAGGTGGTTCAATAGCATACAAAGCGCCTGTTTTCAGGCAGCCGCCATGCCCTGAAACAGAGCCAGCACCGAGAAGAGGCCGAGGGCGAGCCAGAACAGCAAGGTGCCCAGAAAACGGGGCACATTGGGGGCTTTGGGGATCTGGATGCCGATGGCATGCAGGATGCGGCCGACCAACAGCATGGCGCCACCGGCATGCAGCCAGAGCGCACCGGCACCGGAGAGCTCGCACAGCGCCATCAGCAGCAGGGTCAGCGGCACATACTCGGCAAAATTACCGTGGGCCCGGATCGCCGCCAGCAGCTCGGGGGCCTCCCCCTGCCCTATCATCACCCCGGACTGGGCACGGCGTCTGACCACCCAGAAGGAGAGCCCCAGAAACAGCAGCCCCAGCAGGCCTGCGTATATCAGCGTGATATGTACCATGACTCGACTCCTTGTTTGACTGACTGCCGGTCACTCATGCCAATTCGCGGCAGATGAGCGAGACCATCATCCTGATGTGGGCCTGATCGCTGTTGAGGGCCGGAATATATTCAAACCGCTCGCCACCGGACTCCATGAAGATCTCCCGATTCTGTACCTGAATTTCCTCAAGGGTTTCGAGGCAGTCGGCCGCAAAGGCAGGGCAAATCACATCGAGCCGCTTGATGCCCGCTGCAGGCATACCGGCGATGGTCACGTCTGTGTAGGGCTTGAGCCACTCCTCCTTGCCAAAGCGAGACTGGAAACTGGCCGTCCACTGCCCGGCCTCCAGCCCGAGCGCCTCGGCCAGCAAGCTGGCGGTATGGCGACACTGGTGACCATAGGGATCCCCTTCGTTCTCGTAGCGCTCGGGAATGCCGTGGAACGACATCAGCAGGTGATCACCCTGACCGTGCTGCTCCCAGTGACGGCGTACGCTCATGGCCAGCGCCTGAATGTATTCGGGATGGGCGTGATAATCACGAATGAGCCGCACCACCGGCAGGTTACGTTCTCTCTTCATTGCCTTGCCCCAGGCATCGAAGACCGAGGCGGTGGTACTGACCGAATATTGCGGATAGAGCGGCAACAGGATCACCCGGTTGACCCCTTTGGCCTTGAGCGCCTGCCAGCCATCATTCACTGACGGGGAACCATAGGTCATCGCCAGCTCCACCGGCACCTCGACCCCCTCCCGCTTGAGCTCCTGCTCCAGCGCAGCACGCTGCTGCTTGCTTATCACCATCAGCGGCGAGCCCTGCTCGGTCCAGACCTGCTGATAGAGCTTGGCCACTTTGGGCGAGCGCGTCGGCAAGATGATGAAGTGGAGCAGCGGGCACCAGAGGTAGCGGGGCAGGTCAACCACACGGGGATCGTGCAGGAACTGGCTGAGGAACGCTTTGACGGCAGCGGTGGTCGGTGCGGCTGGGGTACCCAGATTGACCAGCAATATTCCGGTTTTCGTGGTCACGTTGGCTTCCTGTCTATCTGTAATTATGCAAAAAGGGCCCGACAGGGCCCTTCTCTTTATTTATCTGATGGCACGGGAAACAGTGCCGGCAGCAAAGATCAGCCCAGAATGGTGGCAAGCTGCTTGCTGACCAGATCAACCGGCTGGGTGCCGTCGATCTTGACGTAACGGGTGTGGCCCGCTTCCGCCTCTTTGCCGTAGAAACCGATCAGCGGCGCGGTCTGCTGATGATATACATCCAGACGCTTGCGTACTGTGGTCTCTTCGTCGTCGGCGCGGATCACCAGATCTTCACCGGTCACGTCATCCTTGCCTTCCACTTTCGGCGGGTTGAACACCACGTGGTAGGTACGGCCGGAGCCGGAGTGAACGCGACGGCCGCTCATGCGCTTGACGATCTCTTCGTCCGGCACATCGAACTCCAGTACGAAATCAACCACGACACCGGCGTCCTTCATGGCTTGCGCCTGGGGAATGGTGCGCGGGAAACCGTCCAACAGGAAGCCTTTGGCGCAGTCCGGCTGAGCGATGCGCTCTTTGACCAGACCGATGATGATGTCGTCAGAGACCAGCTGACCTGCGTCCATCACAGCTTTGGCTTTCAGACCGAGCTCGGTGCCCGCTTTGATCGCCGCACGCAGCATGTCGCCGGTGGAGATCTGGGGAATACCGTGTTTTTCCATGATGAACTGAGCCTGGGTACCTTTGCCGGCGCCCGGAGCCCCCAACAGAACAATGCGCATACACGCTCCTATTGATTGGTTATTCAAATCTTGCGAAGGCAAAAAAGTACACGGTTTCGCCCGTTTCTACAAGGGTGAGCCACTTGAATGAGCACTTTATCACCACAATAACCGGCTGATCGAACAGGATTTCATCGCAAGGGGAAGACGCAAAAATAGCCAGGGATTCAGCATAGAGCGCCAAAAGCAGGAAGGACGTACGACAGAAAAAAAGATCCCGGCTCAGGGCCGGGAATTGCGCTCAAAAGTAACTACTTGTCGCTCGTAGTAGGAACAGGGCAATAGTAGTTTGCCCCCTGTGCGTCAACAACTGTCAGATGTGACAGGCAGGCCGCTATGAAACCGGAACTGCGGATCCGGCGAGCAGATTAGCTCGGCTTCCAGCTTGCCAAAGAAGGCCACCCGCTCGCTGATATCCTCCCCTGCGTACTGTTCGGCCAGGCTCAGGTAATCCTGATAGTGACGCGCTTCGGAGCGCAGCAAAGAGACATAGAAGCGGCTCAGCTCTTCGTCCAGATGGGGCGCCAGCTTGGCAAACCGCTCGCAGGAGCGGGCCTCGATATAGGCGCCGATGATCATCTTGTCGACTATGGTGGCCGGCTCATGGGTGCGCACATGCTGCATCAATTGGCGGGCATAGCGGGAGGCCGTCACCGGCCCGTATTCGATGCCGCGGGCCTGCATGATCTCCAGCACCTGCTCGAAGTGATGCAGCTCCTCCTGAATGAGTCGTACCATGGGAAACAGCAGCGGATTGCGTTCCAGCTCGGCAAAGACGGTGCGATCAGACTCTCCCATGCTGCGTTTGCCCAGGATCTCGGCCTTCTCCGGGATGGCATCCAGCTCGCGATAAAACTCCAGCTTGGGCAGCAGATGGCGCTTGCCCTTGGGCAGGCAGTAGCGGCGCACCAGACTGTGGGCGGTGAGTGCGGCCTTGGTCTCGCAGTTGGCGTGATCGATAAGCAGGGTTGGCAAACGGGCAGGATCCCGCGCCATCTCCACCCACTCATCCGGGGTTTCGCACTGCAAAAACTGGCGCACTGGGGCTAGCAGATCATCCATCTGAACTCTCGTTTGTTAAACACGCCGGTTAAAAGCGTATCGGTCATATATGTTGCCGCCTATGCTAGCGGATCCCGCTGACCATGCCCATATCCGGCAAGATAAGCGGATGTTTTTCAAACAGATATCTCCTCCCCCTTCTGCCTGTGTGAGGCAAAAACGACAATGGGGGCAACAGGCCCCCATCTCGCTATCCCATCCGGCAAAACCGCAAACGTTTAACTACCTTCGTTAAAAATTTCCAGATTGCTGGTGCCTTCCTGCCATTCACGCACCGCTTTGGTGTCATCGTTGCGCAGGGCATTGAGGTGATCCAGATAGGACTGGTCCACGTCGGAGGTGACGTAGTGGCCATTGAACACCGAGGTCTCGAAGTGACGCAGATCCGGGTTGATCTCCCGCACGGCGGCTTCCAGATCTTCCAGATCCTGGAAAATCAGACCGTCAGCGCCAATCAGCTTGCACACCTCTTCTACTTCACGGCCGTGGGCGATCAGCTCGTTGGCGGTGGGCATATCGATGCCATAGACGTTGGGGAAGCGAATTTCCGGCGCCGCCGAGGCGAAGTAGACCTTGGCTGCCCCCGCTTCACGGGCCATCTGGATGATCTGCTCGGACGTGGTACCACGCACGATGGAATCGTCCACCAGCAACACCTTCTTGCCCTTGAATTCAGAGCTGATGGCGTTGAGTTTGCGGCGCACCGACTTCTTGCGCTGGGTCTGGCCCGGCATGATGAAGGTACGGCCGATGTAGCGGTTCTTCACGAAGCCCTGACGGTATGGCAGGTCGAGGGTATGAGCGATCTCCAGCGCCACGTCACAGGAGGTTTCGGGGATGGGGATAACCACATCGACATCGAGATCTTCCCACTCGCGGGCAATCTTCTGACCCAGCTTGCGACCCATGTTGAGGCGGGCGGCGTAGACCGAGACCTTGTCGATGCACGAATCGGGACGAGCGAAGTAGACGTATTCGAAGATGCAGGAGCTCATCTGCGGGTTCTCCGCACACTGCTCGGAGAAGAGCTGGCCCTGCTCGGTGATGTAGATGGCTTCACCCGGCGCAATATCCCGCACCGTCTCGAAACCGATGGCGTCGAGCGCCACGCTCTCGGAGGCGAGCATGTACTCCACCTGGCCCTGCTCGTCCTGACGACGACCGAGGATCAGTGGGCGAATGCCGTTGGGATCACGAAAACCGATGAGACCATGGCCAATCACCAGCGAGACCACCGCATATGCACCGCGGATCTGCTGATGGGTTCTGCGCACCGCGGCGAAGATATCTTCGGGGCGCAGGGCCATCTTGTCACAGCGATCCAGTTCGTGGGCCAGCACGTTCAGCAACACTTCCGAATCGGAGGTGGTGTTGATGTGACGACGGGCGACCTTGAACTGCTGCTCCTTGAGCTCCTTGGCATTGGTGAGGTTGCCGTTATGGGCCAGCACCATGCCGTAGGGAGAGTTCACATAAAAAGGTTGGGCTTCTGCGGCACTTGAGCTGCCTGCGGTGGGATATCTGACATGACCTATGCCGATGTTCCCTTGCAAACGCTGCATGTGGCGCACTTCAAACACGTCCTTCACCAGGCCATTGGCCTTGCGTTGCCGGAAGTTTCCACTATCAATGGTCACGATCCCGGCGGCATCCTGTCCCCTGTGCTGCAACACCGTCAAGGCGTCGTAGAGGGCCTGATTGACGGGGGTGGTGCCAACTATACCGACAATACCACACATGTCTTTGCTACCTCGAAGTCACTATACCTGTTTAAGAAAACTGGATGAGTTCAACATGAACCCGAAAAACCACTGGATCACCGGCTTGAACTCCGGCACCAGCTTGGACGCCACCCACCAGTCGCTCTGGGAGAGGCTGGTGAAGGTATCCATGAAAAAAAGCAGGGCACTGACGATCAGCACCCCGCGAATTGCACCGAAGCAGACACCCAGCACCCGATCGGTACCGGAGAGACCCGTCTTGTCCACCAACAGGCCCACCACATAGTTGACCACGCTGCCGAGGATCAGGGTCGCCACAAACAGCGCCGCGATGGCCAGACCGTTGCGAACCAGCGCGTCGGAGAAGGAGGTGAAATAGACGGCGAGATCGGGATAGAAATGGCTGGCAATAAAGAAGGCGACGAACCAGGTGACAAGAGACATAGCCTCCTTGACGAAGCCGCGCACCAGGCTGATGAGAGCAGAGAAACCGACGATGCCGATGATGGCGTAATCAATCCAGACCATAGAAAAAGATGTCCTGCGAAATTGCGGCGCAGTCTAACAAAAACGATTGCGCATTGCTTGATAAAAATGTGTTAACTGTTCAAAGCGACGCCGAAAAGCCGCATTTTTTCAGCACTAAAACGGTTGATCGGCGCCAGAATGCACAACGCCATGGCAATGCCATGGCGTTGTGGTCAGCGGCGTGAGCTTACCCGATGTGGGTCAGGCCACCCATGTAGGATTGCAGCGCAGCCGGGATGGCGATGCGCCCATCTTCCTGCTGGTAGTTCTCCATCACGGCAACCAGGGTACGCCCCACCGCCAGACCGGAGCCGTTCAGGGTGTGCAGCAGCTGCGGCTTGCCGTCGATACGCACGCGAGCCTGCATGCGGCGCGCCTGGAAGTCGGTGCAGTTGGAGACAGAGGAGATCTCGCGGTAAGTGTTCTGGGCCGGCAGCCACACTTCCAGATCGTAGGTCTTGGAAGCGCAGAAGCCCATGTCACCGGTAGAGAGCGCCATCACGCGATACGGCAGCTCCAGCAGTTGCAGCACCTTCTCGGCGTGACCCACCATCTCCTCCAGCGCATCCCAGGATTTCTCCGGGTGAACCAGCTGAACCATTTCGACTTTGTCGAACTGGTGCATACGGATGAGGCCACGGGTATCACGACCGTAGGAACCGGCTTCAGAGCGGAAGCAGGGGCTGTGAGCGGTCATCTTGATTGGCAGCTCTTGGGCGTCAAAGATCTCGTCACGGGCCATGTTGGTGAGCGGCACTTCGGAGGTCGGGATCAGGGAGAACTTGCGCAGCTTGCCCTCTTCTTCCCCTTCACCTTCGATACCGGTATTGAACAGGTCCTGGGCAAATTTCGGCAACTGGCCGGTGCCATAGAGGCTGTCCGGGTTCACCAGATAGGGCACATAGCACTCGGTGTAACCGTGCTGCTGGGTGTGCAAATCCAGCATGAACTGAGCCAGGGCACGGTGCAGACGGGCAATCTGACCCTTCATCACCACGAAACGGGTACCGGAGAGTTTGACGCCATTCTTGAAGTCAACGCCCTTGGCCGCTTCGCCCAGATCGATGTGATCGCGTACCGGGAAGCTGAACTCACGTGGGGTACCCCAGCGGCGCACTTCCACGTTGTCGTTCTCGTCACGGCCCACCGGAGTAGTCTCGCTCGGCAGGTTGGGGATGGCGTCGGCAATGGCTTTCAGCTGGGCCAGCAGGGCATCCAGCTCGACCTTGCTGGTCTCCAGCTCGTCGTTGATTTTGGTCACTTCGGCCTTGAGCGGGGCAACATCTTCACCACGACGGGCAGCTTCACCGATGGATTTGGAGCGGGCGTTGCGCTCGGCCTGCAGCTCCTGGGTACGGGACTGCAGATCCTTGCGTTTCTCTTCCAGAGCGTTGACAGCCGCTACGTCCAGAACGTAGCCACGTGTCGCCAGACGAGCGGCAGCCTCTTCGATATCGCTGCGCAGATATTTGGGATCCAGCATGGTTTACCTACTTTTTTAAAATGGGATCTGGGCCTGAGTCATCATGACGGGCTGGGAAACAGATCCGGAAGTTAACATCGGTTGGCGCACCCCAATCGTCTTCAGAATCGGGCCTTAACTATCACAGGCCTTCGAGATCAAGAAGATGGCGCAAGGCCAAGACAAGCGGGGTCAGACGGGCAGTGTAGCAGACCGCCCCCCCGCCCGAACAGGGACTATTTGTGTCGTTTTTACCGACTTTGGCACGCAAACCGTCCTGCATATTCAAACGCCTGACCAATTTTCAGCCACGCGGGGTAACAAAGGGGCTATTTGCCCCGTTGCTGCGGACTTTGCCTGTCCAGCTCATGGAGGTAATCAAGCTTCTGGCCAATCTGCTTTTCAAGGCCGCGATCGGTGGGCTGGTAGTACTGCTTGCCCGCCAGCTCGGGCGGGAAATACTGCTCGCCCGCGGCATAGGCGCCCGGCTCGTCATGGGCGTAGCGATACTCGGCGCCATAGCCCAGATCGCTCATCAGTTTGGTCGGCGCATTGCGCAGGTGTACCGGCACCTCGAAGTCAGGGAGGTTTTTGGCATCATGAAGCGCCGCCTTCCAGGCGGTATAGACCGCATTGCTTTTCGGGGCGCAGGCGAGATAGACGATCGCCTGGGCGATAGCCCGCTCCCCTTCCGCCGGCCCGATCCGATGGAAACAATCCCAGGCCGACAGGGCGACCTGCATGGCGCGCGGATCGGCATTACCCACATCTTCCGAGGCAATCGCCAGCAAGCGGCGGGCTATATAGAGGGGATCGCAACCGGCGCTCACCATGCGGGCATACCAGTAGAGCGCCGCATCCGGCGCCGAGCCGCGAATGGATTTGTGCACCGCCGAGATGAGGTCGTAGAAGTGATCGCCCCCCTTGTCGAAGCGGGCCACGTGCTCCCCCACCACGGCGGCGAGCAGGGCACTGTCGATCACCCGCCCCCCTGTGCTGTCGGTTTCGGCCATGTCGGCCAACAGCTCCAGATAGTTGAGGGACTTGCGGCCGTCCCCATCCACCGCCTTGGCCAGCGCTTCTTTGACGCCGGGGGCGAAGGTGAGTGCCGGATCATTGAGACCACGGGGATCGGTCATCGCCTGATCGAGCATGGCGAGAATATCGCTCTCCTCCAGTCGCTTGAGCAGATAGACCCGGGCTCGTGAGAGCAGTGCGTTGTTGAGTTCGAACGAGGGGTTTTCGGTGGATGCACCGATAAAGGTGATGGTGCCATCCTCGATGTGAGGCAGGAACACATCCTGCTGACTCTTGTTGAAGCGGTGCACCTCATCCACAAACAGGATGGTGCGCACTCCGCGCCAGCTGTTCTCCTTCGCCTTGTCGATGGCGGCGCGGATCTCCTTGATACCGGAGGTGACCGCAGAGAGTCGCTCCACTTCCGCCTGGCAGTAGTGAGCCATCAACTCCGCCAGCGTGGTCTTGCCGGTACCGGGCGGCCCCCACAGGATCATCGAGTGGCAGTGACCCGCCAGAATGGCTTTGCGCAGGGGCTTGTCAGCCCCCAGGATATGTTGCTGACCGATATACTGGTCGAGGTTTTGCGGCCGCATCCGGGCCGCCAGCGGACGAAAGTCCGATGAGAAATCCAGCGACAAGTTGCTCATCTGTATTGACCACCCAGCGTCACGCCACTCGCCTTTGACTGGGGCAGTGGCGAGCAATCCAACGACCGCTTGCTCATTAGCGCTGGTCGTCCAGCTCGACCCCCTTCGGGATCTTGAAAACAAATTCGTTGCCCTTGAGCACCGGCTTGCGGTTGAAGCTGCTCAGGGTGAATTCACTCCACTGCCCTTGCGCCTCTTTCACATCGAAACGACTGATGTTGTCTTGTCTGTCGAAGGTGACTCGGAAGGAGGCGATCAGCTCATCCTTGTTGCGGCTGGTGACGGTGTAGACATCCCCCTCCTGAGTCACGTCATAGTTCTTCCAGAACTTGTCGTCATTGCCGGCGATCAGAATAAAGGGGGTGTTGAGCACCGCATCTTTCAGCTTGAGGGCTGTCACCTGCTCGACGAAGGGATCATAGACCC
Source organism: Aeromonas sp. 602200 (assembly GCF_049173895.1). Taxonomy (NCBI): domain Bacteria; kingdom Pseudomonadati; phylum Pseudomonadota; class Gammaproteobacteria; order Aeromonadales; family Aeromonadaceae; genus Aeromonas; species Aeromonas sp. 602200. Next base: position 82,780 of record NZ_JAAKSL010000007.1, on the reverse strand, counting down.
AGACATCCTGACCATCGGCCACGATCAGGCTCTCGTCCGGCGAGGTGGTGTGCCAGTTGAAACGGTTTGGCCGCTGCACAACCAGATCGCCGCTGGCCTTTTGCAGCTCCTTGCCCTTGCTGTCATAGACGGTTTGGGCAAACTTGGCAGAGAAGAGGCTCACCCCCGCCAGCTTCTGTTTGAGATCGCTGGCCGCATCGGCCCACACCTGGCTGCTGGCCATCAGCAGCACGGTACCCATCAACAGTTGTTTTTTCATCACGCTCTTCATAAAGACGCTCTCGATAAAAGGCCACGCCCGCGGAGGGCATGGCCAGGGATAGTAAGAAACGGTGAGGCTTAGTCCCGCACCGGCGGCGGTGCCAGCACGTCGCGCTGACCATTGCCACCCGGTGAGCTGACGATGCCCTGATTCTCCATCTGCTCGATGAGACGGGCTGCCCGGTTGTAACCAATCTTGAACTTGCGCTGGACACTGGAGGTCGAGCCACGGCGGGACTCCACCACGAAAGCAACCGCTTCGTCGAACAGGGGGTCGAGCTCTTCATCGCCACCACCGCCATATTCGCCGCTGCCACCTTCGCCACCCGACTCACCGGAGAGGATCTCCTCGATGTAGTTCGGCTCGCCGCGCAGTTTCCAATCCGCCACCACCTTGTGCACTTCGTGGTCATCGACAAACGCACCGTGTACCCGGGTCGGGTTGGAGGTACCGGCCGGCATGTAGAGCATGTCGCCCATACCGAGCAGAGATTCGGCGCCCCCCTGATCGATGATGGTGCGCGAGTCGATTTTGCTCGATACCTGGAACGAGATCCGGGTCGGGATGTTGGCCTTGATAAGACCGGTGATGACATCCACCGACGGACGCTGGGTCGCCAGAATGAGGTGAATACCGGCGGCCCGCGCCTTCTGGGCGATACGGGCGATCAGCTCTTCCACCTTCTTGCCGACGATCATCATCATGTCGGCAAACTCGTCCACCACCACCACGATGTGGGGCAGTTTCTCAAGCTCCGGCGGCATCTGATCCATGGAGTCACCCGGGCGCCACAACGGATCCAGCAGAGGTTCCCCCTCCTCGATGGCAGCCAGCACTTTGTCGTTGTAGCCCTTGAGGTTGCGCACCCCGACCGCAGACATCAGCTTGTAACGGCGCTCCATCTCCCCCACGCACCAGCGCAGAGCGTTGGCGGCGTCCTTCATATCGGTCACCACCTCGGTCAGCAGGTGCGGGATCCCTTCGTAGACGGAGAGTTCCAGCATCTTGGGGTCGATCATGATGAAACGCAGGTCATCGGGGGATGACTTGTAGAGCATCGAGATGATCATGGTGTTGACCCCTACCGACTTACCGGAACCTGTGGTACCGGCCACCAGCAGGTGCGGCATCTTGGCCAGGTTCACCACCACCGGCTCCCCAGCGATGTCCTGACCCAGGCCCATGGTGAGCGGGTTGCGGCTATCTCGGAAGGCATCGCAGTCGAGGGTTTCGCGCAGGTAAACGGTCTGACGCACCCGGTTGGGCAGCTCGATACCGACGTAGGTCTTACCCGGGATCACCTCAACCACCCGCACGCTGCTGGCAGAGAGGGAACGGGCCAGATCGCGCGAGAGGTTGGTGATCTTGCTCGCCTTCATGCCCGGCGCCAGATCCAGCTCGAAACGGGTAATGACCGGGCCCGGATAGACACCCACCACCTTGGCCTGCACGTTGTAGTCGGCAAGCTTGGCCTCCACCAGACGCCCCATGCGGTCCAGCTCATCCTTGCTCATCATCTGGGTCTTGGCTGGCGGTCTGTCTAGCAGCTCGATACTCGGCAACGGCGGCAGCGTAGATTGCGGACGACGCTTGGGCTTGGTCGGTGCGACGGCTACCGGCGCGGCGACCTCGTCGTCCCCTTCGGCCCACGGCAGATCCAGATCGTCATCATCATCGGCCACAGCCAGTACCGGCTGACGGCGCCCATTCGCAGCCGCCACCGCACGTTTCGGTTTGGCAGCCGGAGCTGGCTCGTCATCCTCATCATCAAACTGGGGATCGAACTCGAAGGTATCGTCGTCGAGTTCCGGCAGCCACTCTTCGGCGGCAGCCTTCTGGTTCTTGGCCTTGGGCTTGCGAGTCCAGCTGGTGTGCGGCTCATCTTCCTCGTCATCAAACGCGATGGCCCCTACCCCGCCTTCCAGCAAGGGATCCGGCCCCTCGTTGCGGGGTTGACGCCAGCCACCGGTCAGCCAGCGGCCGAGGGTGGTCGGGAAGTGGTAAACAGCGCTGACCGAACCGGTACAGGCCGCGCCGATCTGCTCGACGATGGTGAGCCAGGACCAGCCGGTAAACAGGGTGATGCCGGTTGCCACGAAGCAGAGCAGCATCAGGTTGGCCCCGACGCCGCCAAACAGCGGCACCACGGCAGAAGCGATCACATCCCCCACCAGACCACCGGCGGAGAAGTTTTGCATATCGTTGAAGTTCATGCTGGCAATGGCCGACATGCCGAGCACAGTCAGGATAAAGCCGATGATCCGCACCCCAAGGGTGAGGTAATCCACATCAAGCAGACGGCTCGGGCGCCAGAACAGACTCCAGCCCAGCAGCACCACCAGCGGCGGCACCAGATAGGAGAAGGCACCAAAGGTAAACATGGTGATATCGGCGAGCCAGGCACCGGCACTACCGGCGAGGTTCTTCACCTCCCCTTGCCAGGAGGTCTGGGACCAACCGGGATCAGCGGGATGATAGGACAACAGGGCAAGCAGAAGATAAGCAGCCATCAGGGTGATGGCGATCAAGACGGCTTCGAAGATCCGTTGTGTACCTGATAAAGGAGTAAACAGCTTTTTATCGGCCAAACTCCGGCTCCTTTCTAAAAACATGTAATGCAGGAAATAAGGGGGCCTAGTATCCCCGAAAAGCCCATCGATTGTCAGCCAGAGCCTGATGGGACGGGGCCATATTTGCAATTATCTTTACAAGAAGAAACGAGCGGACCGGCCGCTCGTTTCTGACTGTCATGGTGTCTCATATGGGAAAGATACCACGGCATAACCTGCTTTATCGGGTGCTGATCACCAGACGACTGCTCTGCTTGACCTCTTCCATCACCACGTAGGTGCGGGTGTCATTGACACCGGGCAGACGCAGCAGGGTTTCCCCCAACAGACGGCGGTAAGCCGACATGTCGCTGACTCGGGTCTTGAGCAGATAGTCGAAGTCACCGGAAACCAGATGACACTCCTGGATCTCTTCGAGCACCTGAACAGCCTTGTTGAACTGTTCAAACACATCAGGCGCCCCGCGATTGAGGGTTATCTCTACAAACACCAGCAGAGATGCGTCCAGATAATGAGGGTTCAGAATAGCGGCATATCCTTCGATATAACCTTGTCGCTCGAGGCGACGAACCCGTTCCAGACACGGTGTAGGACTCAGGCCAACTCGCTTGGACAACTCAACATTCGAAATCCTGCCATCCTTTTGCAGTTCATTAAGAATGTTGCGGTCAATCCTGTCCAAATCCTTTAGCCGACTCTTAGCTTCCATCATTTTATTCCATCCTTTGGCTATTTTTTGGTAAGAATCACCATTCATTTTATAATTATGGTCACAAATCCTGTCAATACCTGAATATACTAGGCGCAAATGTTGGTTAACATTTTGGCAACATGAAACACCAATCTATAGACGAGGGATAGCATGATTATCGGTGTACCTAAAGAGATAAAAAACCATGAATACCGCGTAGGCATGGTTCCGGCCAGTGTACGTGAACTGACAGCACGAAACCATACTGTTTTCGTCCAAAGCGGTGCCGGAAACGGCATTGGCTTCAGCGATGCAGATTATATCGCTGTTGGAGCCGAAATTTTGGCCTCTGCAGCAGAGGTTTTCGCCAAAGCCGAGATGATCGTCAAGGTCAAGGAACCTCAGCCTGTCGAATGTGCCATGCTGCGTCCGGGTCAAACCCTGTTCACCTATCTGCATCTGGCGCCAGACTTGCCCCAGACCGAAGCCCTGCTGAAAAGCGGCGCCATCTGTATCGCCTATGAAACCGTCACCGACGGCCGTGGCGGCCTGCCCCTGCTGGCCCCCATGTCGGAAGTCGCAGGTCGCATGTCTATTCAGGCGGGTGCCCAGGCGCTGGAAAAATCGCGCGGTGGGAGCGGTGTGCTGCTCGGCGGCGTACCCGGTGTCGAACCGGCCAAGGTGGTGATCATCGGTGGCGGCGTGGTCGGCTCTAATGCAGCCCGCATGGCCATTGGCCTGCGCGCAGATGTGACCATCCTCGACAACAACGTCGATACCCTTCGCCGTCTCGATAACGAGTTCCAGGGAGCGGCCAAGGTGGTTTACTCCAACAGCGAGACGCTGGAGCGCCATCTGCTGGCGGCCGATCTGGTCATCGGCGGCGTGCTGGTGCCGGGTGCCACTGCGCCAAAACTTGTCAGCCGTGACCACATTGCGCGCATGAAGCCGGGTTCTGCCATCGTCGATGTGGCCATCGATCAGGGCGGCTGTGTGGAAACCTCCCACGCCACCACCCACCAGGATCCGACCTATATCGTCGATGAGGTGGTGCACTACTGTGTCGCCAACATGCCAGGGGCGGTGGCCCGCACCTCGACCGTGGCGCTCAACAATGCCACCCTCCCCTTTATCATCAAGCTGGCACAGCAAGGGTATCGTCAGGCACTGCTGAACGATCCCAACCTGCTGCACGGGCTCAACGTGATGGAGGGCAAGCTCACCTGCAAGGAAGTGGCCGTGGCGCATGGCCTTGCCTACACGGATCCCCTGACCCTGCTGAACTGATCTGCGCTGGCCTGCGCCAGTTGGAGATGAGTGAAAATCCGCCCGCGATGGGCGGTTTTTTTATTCCTTTATTTTGCATGTCACCCCTTGTGAACACGATTAGTGCAATCGACTCACCAGCCTTTGACCCCGGATCACGAATTACCTACAATCGCGCAAACTCATCACATCCCGGAAATGACATCATGAGCCAAGTCACTCACAGCAAATTGCTGATCTTAGGGTCAGGCCCGGCCGGTTACACCGCGGCCGTCTATGCCGCCCGCGCCAACCTCAATCCCCTGCTCATCACCGGCATGCAGCAAGGGGGTCAGCTGACCACCACCACCGAAGTGGAGAACTGGCCAGGTGATCCGGAAGGGCTGACCGGCCCTGCCCTGATGGAGCGCATGAAAGCCCATGCAGAGAAGTTCGATACCCGCATCCTGTTTGATCACATCAACAGTGTCGAACTGACTCAGCGCCCGTTCCGTCTCAAGGGCGATAACGGCGAATACACCTGCGATGCCCTGATCATCGCGACCGGCGCCTCCGCCAAGTATCTAGGTCTGCCCTCCGAAGAGGCCTTCAAGGGTCGCGGCGTCTCCGCCTGTGCCACCTGTGACGGTTTCTTCTACCGCAATCAGGAAGTGGCGGTGATCGGCGGCGGCAACACAGCAGTTGAAGAAGCCTTGTATCTGGCCAACATCGCCAAGAAGGTGCACCTGATCCACCGCCGCGACGAATTCCGTGCCGAGAAGATCCTGATCAAGCGTCTGCACGACAAAGTTGCGAGCGGCAACATCGTGCTGCACACCCACCAGACCCTGGACGAAGTGCTGGGCGATCAGATGGGGGTCACCGGTGTGCGCCTGCGCAACACTCAGGACAACAGCACCAGCGAGCTGGCGCTGATGGGCGTCTTCATCGCCATCGGCCATCAGCCCAATACCCAGATCTTCGATGGCCAGCTGGAGATGCAAAACGGCTATCTGAAGGTACGTGGCGGCCTCGACGGTTTTGCCACCCAGACCAGCATTGAAGGTGTCTTCGCTGCCGGCGACGTGGCCGACCACAACTACCGTCAGGCGATCACCTCTGCCGGTACCGGCTGCATGGCAGCCCTCGATGCCGAACGCTACCTCGACGCGCAATAAATAAGCGCAGTTGTGATATAAGGCATACCAGTCGGTATGCCTTTTTTATTTGAAGGAGTCTAATGAAACAGAAGATATTGATTGTCGAAGATAGCCTGACCATCCGCCGTATGCTGACTCAGGCCATTGCCCAGCAGACAGGCCTCGAGATTGACGCCTTCGATACCCTCGAAGGCGCTCGTCACTGTCGGGGCGAGGAGTATGTGGTCGCGCTGGTGGACCTGACCTTGCCGGATGCGCCCCGTGGCGAAGCGGTCAACGAGCTGCTGGCTCGAGGTTTGCCGGTGGTGATCCTCACTGCCGACATCAGCGAGGATAAACGTGCCGCCTGGCTGGAAACCGGCGTGCTGGACTATGTGATGAAGGATTCGCGCCACTCGCTGCAATATGCCGTCAGTCTGGTGCACCGCCTCTATCTCAACCAGTCCATCGAAGTGCTGGTGGTCGACGACTCACGCACCTCCCGTCACCGCACCATGGCCCAGTTGCGCAAGCAGCTGTTGCAGGTGCATGAGGCCAGTCATGCCCGTGAAGCGATGGCGATGCTGGAGCAACACCCGGACATCCGGCTGGCACTGGTCGACTACTATATGCCGGATATCGATGGCATCAGTCTGGTGCGGATGCTGAGAGAGCGATACAGCAAGCAGCAGCTCGCGATTATCGGGATCTCGGTCTCGGACAAGCGCGGTCTCTCTGCTCGCTATCTCAAGCAGGGCGCCAACGACTTTCTCAACCAGCCGTTCGAGCCGGAAGAGCTGCAGTGTCGGGTCAGCCACAATCTGGAAGCCCTCGAGCAGTTCAACAGCATTCAGGAGTCAGCCAATCGCGACTACCTGACCGGTCTCTACAACCGACGTTACTGGTTCAACGAAGGGCAAAAATGGTTTGAAGAGCATCAGCGCCAGCAGACGCCTCTGGCACTCTGTGTGCTCGATGTGGATCACTTCAAGCAGGTCAACGATCACTGGGGCCATGCCATCGGCGATCAACTGCTCTGCCATCTGACCCGGCTACTGACCCAGTTCTTCCCCGATGCCATGATCGCCCGATTTGGCGGAGAGGAGTTTGCCATGATGGTGCCTCACTGTACCGTCCCCGTGTTGATCAAGCGTCTTGAAGGGCTGCGTCAGCAGCTGCGCCAGCAACCCTTGTCACCGGAAACCCCGCTCTTTGTTCGCGCCAGTTACGGCGTGATCAGCGTCGGGCGGATATCCATGGACGAGGCGCTGAGCGTAGCGGATCGGCTGCTCTATCAGGCAAAGAACACCGGTCGCGACAAGATAGTCTCTCAAGAGACAGCTATCTGAATCCTCAGGGCATCAGTCCCGTGTATTACCGCCCGACAGACTTTCCAACAGGAGAGTCTGCGGGTTCCTTTCCTGCCACAGTCTCCCCATCACAATGACTATCGAAAGTCAGTAAGTCTTGTCGACCCGCACCCCATCATCGAAGTAGAGAATGCGCACCTTGTCCCCATTGGTAAAAACCATGGCGGGATCATAATCCTGGATCACGTTGATAAGGGCATTTTGCTCGTTGCGGATCAGCAGCTCCACCAGCTTGTTTTCCACCACTGTTCCCTCGGACTGGTATTGCTGCGCAGCCGCAGCACCTGCGAGCGCGCCAACGGCGGTGGCGATTTCACGGCCATGACCGCCGCCAAACTGATTGCCCAGCAGGCCGCCCAACACGGCACCACCCAGCGTCTTCCAGCCAGAGTGCTCTGACTCCAGGATCTGGCGCTGGGTAATATTGCGCACCGTTTCGACCTGACCAAACACCACCTGATTGACCGGCCGCACGGTATTGCGCTGGTAGACCTCCGCCCCGGCGGGCGCCGTGACAAAGCAGAGCAAGCTGGATACTATCAGGATAATGGCCTTCATCTATGAACCTCGTTGCCTTATGTCTCGCTATCTTACCCAACTGGATGATGAGCTTTGCTGGTTTCCCGACCCCAGCCATGCGCTGGAAGAGCCCAACGGCTTGCTGGCGATCGGCGGGGATCTCTCCCCTGCCAGATTGCTGGCAGCTTACCACAAGGGGATCTTCCCGTGGAATGAACCCCACCAACCGACCCTGTGGTGGTCACCGGATCCCCGTGGGGTGATCCGTCCCGACCAACTCCATGTGGGGCGGACACTGCAGAAGATTATCCGCCGTACCCCATTCGATATTTCCGTCAATCGCGCCTTTAATGAAGTCATTACCGCCTGCGCCGCCCCTCGTCGCACTGCCGATGGCACCTGGATCAGCCAACCCATGATCGAGGCCTACCAGCAGTTGCACCAACTGGGTCATGCCCACTCTATCGAGATCTGGCAGGAGGGAGAGCTGCAAGCGGGACTGTATGGCCTCTCTATCGGCCGACTGTTTTGCGGTGAATCCATGTTCAGCCGGATTGATAACGGCGCCAAACTTGCCATGGTGGCACTCTGTCGCCACTTTTCACGCCATGGTGGAGCACTTATCGATTGCCAGATGCAGAACCCGTTTCTGGCGACCCTGGGTATCGAGGAGTGGCCAAGGGCCCGTTTTCTGGCCGAGCTGGCGCGCCTTGGCCATCAACCACTGTTGGCTTCCTGCTGGCAAGAGGGGGAGATCAGCCTATGACTGAAGAAGTGATCCTTAAAGTAGGGCTGACTCCCAAGCATCCCTGCAGTTATCTGGACCATGAACAGGAGCAACTGCTGGTACTGATGGATCACAATCTGCTCAACGCCAACGGCTACGAGCGATTGTTGACTGCCGGTTTTCGCCGCAGTGGCAACGATATCTATCGCCCCCACTGCCCGGCGTGCCATGCCTGCCAGTCCCTTCGTATTCACAGCGAGCGCTTTCGCCCCAGCCGCGGCCAGAAGCGGATCCGCCAGCTCAACAAAGATATCGAGATCGTCCTGAGCTACGATGACAAGCCCGAGTATTACCAGCTCTACGAACGTTATATCCGCGAACGCCATCGCGATGGCAGTATGTATCCCCCCAACCGCAGCCAGTATCGCGGGTTTCTCCATTGTGACTGGATGCCGCCGCTCTACCTGGAGATGCGCAAAGAGGACCGCCTTATCGGTGTCGCCACCACAGACCTGCTCCCCCACTCCTTGAGCGCCATGTACACCTTCTTCGATCCGGATTATGCCGATCGCTCCCTGGGCACCTTTGCCATCCTCTGCCAGCTCGATCTGGCCAGGCGAACCGGGCGAAGCTGGCTCTATCTTGGCTATCTGGTAGAGGCGTGCCGCAAGATGAATTACAAGCGCAATTATCTCCCTCACGAGCTGTTAATTCAGGGGGAATGGAAAAATATCGACACCAAGCCCGAGTAAACTTTACACATAGCCTTAAATCCGGCATGATCCAGCGGTTTTTTGTTGTGGCTTATCAAGAGGATTCAATGGCTAAAGAAGACAGTATTGAGATGCAGGGCACTATTCTCGAAACCCTGCCCAATACCATGTTCCGTGTGGAACTGGAGAATGGTCACGTGGTTATCGCTCATATTTCAGGCAAGATGCGCAAAAACTACATTCGTATCCTGACTGGAGACAAAGTAACGGTAGCACTGACTCCCTACGATCTCTCCAAGGGACGTATTGTTTTCCGCTCTCGCTAAGCCAGGAATTCAGCAAAAAACCCCAACCTTTCGGTTGGGGTTTTTTGTCGTTTTCTGATCACTGACGCTTAGTGGGAAACAGCTTCAACATTGACCTGAAAATCAAAGCTGAGGCTGTCATTTACCAACTCAACCTTCACTATTCCCCCGTCAACCAGTGAACCGAACAGGATCTCGTTGGCCAGGGGTTTCTTGAGGTGCTCCTGGATAACCCGACCCATCGGTCTAGCCCCCATGGCTCTGTCATATCCCTTCTCTGCCAACCAGTGGCGGGCACGTTCGGACACCTCGAGAGAGACTCCCTTCGCATCCAGTTGAACCTGCAATTCGACAATGAACTTGTCGACCACCTGATGGATCACCGTCATATCGAGATGGTTGAACCAGATGGTGTGATCAAGCCGGTTACGAAACTCCGGACTGAAGGTCTTGTTGATCACCGCCATGGCATCGTGGCTCAAATCCTGTTGCTGGAAGCCAATCGATTTGCGCTGAGTCTCCTGCACACCGGCGTTGGTAGTCATGACCAAAATCACGTTACGGAAATCCGCCTTGCGCCCGTTGTTGTCGGTCAGGGTGCCGTTGTCCATCACCTGCAACAGCAGATTGAATACGTCCGGGTGAGCTTTCTCAATTTCGTCAAGCAACACAACGGAATGAGGATGCTTGATCACCGCATCAGTCAGCAAACCACCCTGCTCAAAACCGACATAGCCGGGAGGCGCACCAATCAGGCGAGATACGGTATGGCGTTCCATGTACTCGGACATATCAAAGCGCAGCATCTCGACACCCAATGCCTTGCCCAACTGCTGGGTCACCTCTGTTTTACCAACACCGGTAGGACCGGCAAACAGGAAGCAACCAACCGGGCGACGCTCGTTACCCAAACCTGAACGAGAGAGGCGAATCGCATCGGTCAGCACCTCGATGGCTTTATCCTGACCAAAGACCACCATCTTCAGATTGCGTTCCAAGTTCTTCAGTACTTCTTTATCTGAAGAGGAGACTGATTTTTCCGGAATGCGGGCGATCTTGGCCACAATGGATTCAATTTCCTGCACATTGATCACTTTCTTGCGCTTGCTCGCAGGCAGCAACCGCTGACCGGCGCCCGCCTCGTCGATCACATCGATCGCCTTGTCGGGTAGGTGACGATCATTGATGTACTTGGCAGAGAGCTCGGCAGCTGCACGGATCGCCTTGGCGGTATAGCGTACGCCGTGGTGGGCTTCGTAGCGACTCTTGAGCCCCATCAAGATGCGAGTGGTGTCATCGATAGTTGGCTCGACAATATCGATCTTCTGGAAGCGACGGGCCAGCGCACGGTCTTTCTCGAAGATCTGGGCGTACTCCTGATAAGTGGTGGATCCCACGCAGCGGAGCAAACCATTGGAGAGCAGCGGCTTGATCAGGTTGGCCGCATCCAGTTGACCACCGGAAGCAGCACCGGCACCAATGATGGTATGGATCTCGTCGATAAAGAGGATGGCCCCTTCCTGACGCTCAATCTGCTTGAGCAGTACCTTGAGGCGCTTCTCGAAATCACCACGGTATTTGGTGCCCGCCAGCAGAGAACCCATATCCAGCGAATAGATGGTACTGCCCGCAATCACCTCGGGGACATCCCCCTTGACGATGCGATAGGCCAGACCTTCGGCAATGGCGGTTTTACCCACGCCCGCTTCACCCACCAGCAACGGGTTGTTCTTGCGACGACGGCAGAGCACCTGAATCGTACGATTAAGCTCCTGATCACGACCGATGAGCGGATCGATGCGCCCTTCCAGCACCAGCTGGTTCAGGTTGGTGGCAAAGCTCTCGATCTGTGCGGCCGAGACATCATCATCAGACTCGGGATTGTTATTGCTGCCGAGATCAGGCTTGCTGTCCTTGCGCACCCCGTGGGAGAGGAAATTGACGACGTCAAGACGGCTGATCTCGGCTTTTTTCAGGAAATAGGCAGCTTGTGACTCCTGCTCACTGAAGATAGCGACCAGCACGTTGGCGCCGCTGACTTCGGTATTGCCGGAGGATTGCACATGGAAGACGGCACGCTGCAACACGCGCTGGAAGCCCAGTGTCGGCTGGGTTTCACGATCTTCATCGTCGCGCGGTATGAGCGGAGTAGTTTGGGTGATGAATGCGCGGATCTCCTTGCGCATCTGCTCGACATCGGCACCACAGGAGCTCAGCGCCTCATGGGCTGAACTGTTATCCAGAAGGGCTAACAACAGGTGCTCGACGGTCATGAATTCGTGGCGCTCGTCACGGGCCAGTTTGAAAGCCTCGTTCAGCGTCTTTTCTAGATCTTTATTCAACATAGGCACCTCCCCTAGTACAGCTACAATGTGGTGTCACACTCGCCATCAAGTCATCAGATTCAAGCCTTTTCCATAGTACAGAGCAGTGGATGTTCGTTGTTACGTGCATAGGTGTTGACCTGGACAACCTTGGTTTCGGCGATCTCTGCGGTAAACATGCCGCAGACACCCTTACCACTATAATGCACACTCAGCATGACCTGAGTCGCCTTGTCCAAATCCATACCAAAGAACTTTTGCAGCACCTCCACCACAAACTCCATGGGCGTGTAGTCATCGTTGTTCAACACAACCTTATACATGGGTGGCGGCTGCAGCTTTGTTTTCTCTGCTTCTGCAATCTTTTCATTAGCAAAGAGTTCTTTCTGCTTGCTCATAATCGCGCTTTGGTACCTCTAGATTACTACCGTCTAACACAAGGTTGTCAATAGACTTGTTAACCAGATCACATCAGCTGTTAACAACTTCTTGACTCGCTCAAAAGTTAGACTAGATTGGTTACTTGCTAATCTGTGCCCGTCTGCTATGGGCCCATGTCCCTAGTTATAAAGGGCTGGCGCAGGTTACTCAACGACTTCTGGGTAATCAATAAAAGGATGTAGAAGTATGGCAACCGGCACAGTTAAGTGGTTTAACAACGCAAAAGGATTTGGGTTTATCTGTCCGGAAGGGGGCGGTGAGGATATCTTCGCTCACTACTCCACGATTCAAATGGAGGGCTACAAGACCCTGAAAGCGGGTCAGGCTGTCAATTTTGAACTGCAACAGGGGCCGAAAGGAAATCACGCCTCTGTGATTGTGCCAAACGAAGCACAAAATATGTAAATAACACCCGTTGGATAAATAAAAAACCGGTTCCTCTCTGAGCAACCGGTTTTTTATTGTCAGATTTCTGGCGAACCCTGCCTCCTCACGGGATCACAGGGTTATCACCAGCCATGATCAGTCGTGATATTCACTGCAGGCGATCAGGGTATTTTCCATCAGGCTGGCGACCGTCATCGGGCCCACGCCACCGGGTACCGGGGTAATGAAGGAGGCATGGCTGCGCGCCGTCTCAAACTCCACATCCCCGACCAGCGAGCCATCAGCCAAGCGGTTGATGCCCACATCGATTACCAGTGCCCCCGGTTTGATCCACTCGCCCGGGATGAAGTTGGGCTTGCCGACTGCGACAACCAACAGATCGGCACGGCGAACCTGCTCTTCCAGATCCCGCGTAAAACGGTGACAGGTCGTAGTTGTACAGCCCGCCAGCAACAATTCGAGGGTCATGGGACGCCCCACTATGTTGGACGCGCCGACCACAACGGCGTGCAAACCATGGGTTTTGACACCGGTGGTTTCAATCAGCGTCATGATCCCTTTCGGAGTGCAGGGGCGCAGCGCCGGAATACGTTGGGCCAGACGGCCGACGTTATACGGGTGAAATCCATCTACATCCTTGTCAGGCTGGATCCGCTCCAGCACCTGAGTGGTATCAAAGTGATCCGGCAACGGCAGCTGAACCAGAATGCCATCTACGTGGCTATCCGCATTCAGCTGGTCAATCAGCGCCAGCAGCTCTTCCTGACTGGCGGTTGCACTCAGATCATAGGAGCGGGAGAGAAAACCCACCTCCTCGCACGCCCGACGTTTGCTGCCGACATAGACCTGAGAGGCTGGATCCGCCCCCACCAGAATGACTGCCAGCCCTGGAGCCCGTTTCCCTGCCGCCAACCGCTGTTGGACTTGCGCCGCGACCTGGCTGCGAATCGTTTGCGCAACCTGTTTTCCATCTATGATTTTGGCAGACATCGTTCTCCACTCACCATGTGTTCAACTGCCGCGCATTGTCGCATTTTTTTAGCCGGGATGTTAGCGGCAGACGCACGCCAGACCTGTAGCGGGCAATAAGTAGGCACTTGAATTTACTGGGGGAAAAAGTCGTTGACGCTGGCCCTTACGCTTGGCTATGATGCCCGCCCGTTGCCCAGTACGACTCATGTCGATATGCTGGTCAGGGATTTTCGGTGATTAGCGCAGTCCGGTAGCGCATCTGGTTTGGGACCAGAGGGTCAAAGGTTCGAATCCTTTATCACCGACCATGTTCATCGACTCGTCCTCAAGACGTGTTGATACAAAGCGCCCTTAGCTCAGTTGGATAGAGCAACGGCCTTCTAAGCCGTGGGTCGCAGGTTCGAATCCTGCAGGGCGCGCCATTGATGTTCCCCAATCCTTCTGGATTGGCGAGCGTTGATGAAAATTTCAGTGGTGGCTGTAGCTCAGTTGGTAGAGTCCCGGATTGTGATTCCGGTTGTCGTGGGTTCGAGCCCCATCAGCCACCCCATTATTCTGTCGATAATCGCCGCAAGGTGATGTCCATCGACTTGGTGCAGTGACCTTCTGGTCTGCTCCGCGAAAAACCGGCCTTGGCCGGTTTTTTTGTTTTTGCGCTCGACAGCGCCTTACCTTGTCTGCAAGGCCATCATCCTCTAGATCGATAAACGCGGCTCTGCCCATTTGTCACGATGTGCGCCTCCCCATCGATACACACAGCCACACTCCCCCACACATCAGCCTGTCTGGTTCTTTTTCTGTATTTCCCAGGCGCCATTGATATGCTGATCGCTCTTCTTCTCTCCTGCTTCCCGTTGGAGCTTTTCTATGCAACGCATTCTTTTTGTCGAAGATGATCCCGAGATTGGCCAGCTCATCAGCAGTTGGCTCGGTCGCCACGATATGGACGTGATCCTCGAGCCCAGAGGGGACATGGCGCTGGCCCGGGTCGAGGCCGAACAGCCCGATCTGGTGCTGCTCGATATCATGTTGCCGGGGCAAGATGGCATGTCCCTCTGTCGGGATCTGCGGCCACGCTTCGACGGCCCCATCGTAATGCTCACCTCGCTGGATAGCGACATGAACCAGATCCTGAGTCTGGAGCTGGGCGCCAACGACTACATCCTCAAAACGACACCACCACCGGTGCTGCTGGCCCGACTTCGGGTGCAGTTTCGCCAGCACCAGCAAGCATCAACCCAACCGGCCGCCACCAGCAGCGTTCCCCAGCAACTGCAATTTGGTCTGCTGCGGGTGGATGGTCCGGGGCGAGATGTGCGCCTCGATGGCGAGAGCATTGCTCTCTCGACCGCCGACTTTGATCTGCTGTGGGAGCTCGCCTGCCACGCGGGCCAAATCTTGAGTCGGGAAGCCCTTTTTCGCAGCTTGCGCGGCCGGGAGTACGACGGTCAGGATCGCAGCATGGATGTGGCCATCTCCCGCCTGCGCCGCAAACTGGGTGATAACCCCGACAACCCGACCCGGATCAAGACGGTGCGCCAGAAAGGCTACCTCTTCGTCCCCCACGCCTGGGAATAACCCTCTTTCGGGAGCACCGCCATGCGCCGTCTCTTTATCCAGTTCTATCTGTTGCTGATCGGCTGCTTCACCTTGGCCATCCTGCTGGTGGGAGTGGTCTATCAGGTGACCGCCGAACGGGCGGGTGATCGCTATCTCGAACGCATGATGCAGGGCTCTCTTGGCCTGTTGACCGGCGAGTTGGCAAGAACCCCGCCAGAGCGCTGGTCCGATCGACTGGCCGAGCAGAGCAGTCAGTTTACCCTCCCCCTCAAGATCGGCGAGCTGGTGCGCCAGCCGCTGGCCAGCGAGGATCAGGCCTTTCTGGCTGCCGGCAACATTATCATCGTCGAGGAGGATGACACCTTCCTGCAGCGCATCCCCGATACCGACCGGGTGCTGATTGTCGGCCCTGTACCCTACCTCTCCTACCTGCATGAGCTGCACTGGGTCGATGTGGGGCTGCTGCTGGTGATCGGCCTCTCTCTCGGCCTGCCCATCCTTCTGTGGCTGCGTCCCCACTGGCGCGGCTTGCAACAGTTGGAGCAAACCGCACGTCGCGTGGGCGATGGGGATCTCTCCTGCCGAACCAATCTGCCACCGGGCAGCAGTCTGGCCCGGGTGGGACGCACCTTCGATCAAATGGCGACCCAATTGCAGGCCATGATTGCCAGCCGCAAGCAACTGACCGATGCCATCGCCCACGAGTTGCGCACCCCGCTGGTCCGGTTGCGCTATCGGCTTGCCATGCTCGCTCCAGCCCCTGCCGAGCAGGAGCAGCAGGCGCTGGAGCGAGATCTGGGCGCGCTGGACGCCCTGATCGAAGAGATGCTCACCTACGCCAGGCTGGATAGACCCGAGTTGCCGTTGCAGCGCGACGAGCTTGAACTCAGCCACTGGGCACAAGCGCATCTTGGCGACTGGCAGGCGCTGGCACCCGAGAAGAGGCTCACCCTCGATCTGCCGCCACGCCACATGCCCTGGTGCGGCGATCAGCGTCTGCTGACGCGCGCGGTGGAGAACCTCATCAGCAACGCCCTGCGCTACGCCGAGAGCGAGGTTACCCTCTCCATCTCGCGGCTGCAGGAGAACTATCTGCTGGAGGTGAGCGACAATGGGCCGGGGATCGATCCGGCGCTGGCGCCCCAGATCTTCGAGCCGTTCGTACGCCTTGATCAGAGCCGGGATCGTCGCACCGGCGGCACCGGGTTGGGGCTGGCCATCGTGCGCAGCATTGCCCGTCATCACGGGGGGGATGTGGCGTTGCTGGCCAGTGACCACGGCGCCCGCTTCTGCCTCACCCTGCCTGTACATTTGGATACAAACCGTCACCAACCGCTCACTGAAGGGCCGCTGCAACCGTCATAGGATGACTGTCATGGAGAACGCTCCATAACATCAACCCGAATAAGGAAATTGAACATGAAAAAGATCATTCCCCTGACCCTGGCTGCCGTCTTCGCCCTCACCTCCGGTTTCACCATGGCGGCCACCCCGACCAAGACAGCCGCGCCGCAGGCGACCCAGACCAAGGTGGTGAAAAAACACCATAAAGCCACCCACGCCAAGACCCCTGCCGTCAAAGTCGCACCGAAAACCAAGTGATCCAACCGGTCACTGGATAGCACAGAGGGAGGCTGACGCCTCCCTTTCCATCTCTTCCCGAAATTTTCCTGACGAGCACCTCCCTCGTCCAAACCGGATCCACGACCCGGCTCCCCCTTTGCGGGAAACGGTCAATGACCACAGGAACATGGCATGTGGCGTCATCTGCTTAAATGGCTAGGCCCCTTGTGCAGCTTGTTGCTGCTCGGCACCGCACTGACCGTGCTGTATCACCTGACTCAGGCATGGCACTGGCACGATATTCGTGTGGCTATCTGGTCCCAACCCCTGCCGCGACTGGCGGGCGCCCTGTTGCTGACCCTGCTCAGTTATGGTTGTCTCTGTAGCTATGACATGCTGGCGCTCCATGCGCTGGGCAAGCGCCTTCCCTGGCAACAGGTCAGCATCACCTCCTTTATCACCTACACCTTCTCCAACACCCTGGGATTTGCCCTGCTGACCGGTACCTCGGTACGCTATCGCCTCTACTCCGCACTGGGGCTCGCCACCGGAGAAGTGGCCCGCGTGGTGCTGTTCTGCTCCATCACCTTTTTCCTCGGCCTGCTGGCGTGGGGAGGTGGCGCCCTACTGACCTGCGATGTATCACAGCTGCTGCCTGACTGGCCGCAGTGGGCAGATACCCTGCTCAGGCTGGCGGGCATGATGGCTCTGCTGTTGGTGGCCTGCTACCTCTGCTGGCCCACACACCGTCTCTCCTGGCGCGAACACAGCCTGCTCCTACCCGGGATCAAGGTACGCCTGCTGCAGCTGCTGGTCGCGCTGGCGGACTGGATGGCCGCCGCCGCCGTGCTGTTTGTGCTGTTACCCGCAGATAGTGTCCCCTACCCCGTGCTGCTCAGTGCCTTCGTGCTGGCCAGCTTCCTCGGGGTGCTGGCCCACGTGCCGGGCGGGATAGGGGTGTTCGAAGCGAGCATGAGCCTGCTGCTGGCCCACTACCTGCCGGCCGACAAGCTGCTCGCCTCGCTGCTGCTCTACCGCTGCATCTATTACGTGCTGCCTTTCCTCTGCGCCCTGCTGCTCTTTACCAGTCAGGAGATGTTGCAGCAGAAGGCTCGCTGGCAGCGGTTGCAGGGGATCATGAGCGCCATTCAGGAGTTTCTGCCCGCACTGATCAGCGTCGGCACCTTCGCCGCCGGCAGCCTGCTGCTCTGCTCGGGCATGATCCCGACCATGCGCAGCCACATCGAGGTGTGGCTGCAAGTGCTGCCGCTCCACCTGCTCGAGCTCTCCCACGTGCTCAGCAGCGTGAGCGGTATTCTCCTGATCCTGCTGGCGCGCAGCCTCTATCGCCGTCATGACGCCGCGTTTCGCATCACCCAGCTGCTGCTGGCACTGGGGATCGCCTTCTCCCTGCTCAAGGGGGGGGACTGGGAATCAGCCCTGCTGCTCGGCAGCTTCCTGCTGATCATGACTCCCTGCCGCTCTCTCTTCTATCGCAAAGGGTCGCTGCTCTATCCCCAGTACACCCCGGGCTGGCTCATCTCGGTCGGCGCCGTGCTGCTGGGAGCCCTGTGGCTGCTGCTCTTCTCCTACCGTCAGGTGGAGTATGACCACGCCCTCTGGTTCCACTTCTCGCCCCACGGCGGGGCTGCCCGCGGCCTGCGCGCCATGGGGAGCGTGGTGGCCGTGCTGGCCGTGGCCGGGGTTGCCCAGCTGCTTGCACCGCTGCGCGTGGTCGGTGAAAAGCCGGACAAGGAGACGCTGGCGCGCGCTCACGAGCTGGTGGTGCGCGAAGGGGGGATCCACGGCTATCTGGCCCAGTTGCAGGACAAGTCCCTGCTGTTCCATCCCGCCGGCGACGCCTTCCTGATGTATGGCATCGAGGGCAACAGCTGGATTGTGATGGGGGATCCGATCGGCCACCACGAGCAGATCGAAGAGCTGCTCTGGCAATTTCGCGAGCGGTGCGACGAGCACGACGCCAATCCGGTCTTTTATCAGGTGTCGGCCCGCTATCTTCCGCTCTATCTGGAGCTGGGGCTGATCCCCTTCAAGCTCGGTGAAGAGGCGATGGTCGATCTGGCTACCTTCGATCTGGCGGGCAGCCGCCTGCGCAACCTGCGCCAGAGCCACGCCAAGGGCAAACGGGAAGGGTTGACCTTCGAGGTGGTCGAGGCCAGTGCCGTGGCCCCCCTGCTGCCCAGATTGCAGACCGTCTCCGATACCTGGCTGCAGAGCAAGATGGGCAAGGAGAAGGGCTTCTCGGTCGGCCGCTTCGAGCCTGACTACCTGACCTTGAGCCCGGCTGCGCTGGTGTGGCACGAGGGGCAGATCGTCGGCTTTGCCAACCTCTGGGTGAGCGACAACAAGGAGACGCTCTCCATCGATCTGATGCGCTACAGCCTGGATACCGGCACCGCCCCCATCATGGATTTTCTCTTTGTCGAACTGCTGTTGTGGGGCAAGGCGCAGGGGTACGCCAGCTTCAATCTGGGGATGGCCCCCATGTCTGGGTTCAACGATCACCCGCTCGGCAGCTACTGGGCCCGCCTTGGCAATACCCTGTTCGTCCGTGGCAGCCGCTTTTACAACTTCCAGGGGCTCAGACGCTACAAGGAGAAATTTTCGCCCCGCTGGGAACCCCGCTACCTGCTCTGCAGCAGCAAGCTGGTACTGCCCAGAACCCTGACTCACCTGATCACCCTGATTAGCCGCGGCCCGCTGGGGCTGCTCAAGAAATAGGAGCATGGCCAATGAGAGCCTTGATTTTGCTGTTACTCAGTCTCGTACTGCCCGTTTCATCTTTTGCGGCGCACGCCGCCCCGGTCAAGGATGACCTGAGCCTGATTGAGCTGCCGGTCAAGCAGTCATCCGACACCCCCATGGTGATCTTTCTCAGCGGCGATGGTGGCTGGGCGGCCCTCGACAAGGGGCTGAGCGCCCAGTTTCAGCTGAACGGCATGCCGGTCGTGGGCTGGAGCTCCCTCACCTACTACTGGAAGAAGAAAACCCCGGAGCAGGTGACCGCCGATCTGGAGCGGATCCTCGATGATTACCAGACTCGCTGGCAGCGCCCCCGCTGGCTGCTGGTCGGTTTCTCGTTTGGTGCCGAGATTGTCCCCTTCGTCATCAACCGGTTGCCGGAGCACTATCGTCAGGGGTTGGTCGGGGCCGTGATGCTCTCCCCCTCCACCAGCTCGGATTTCGAGATCCACGTCAGCGACATGCTGACCCACAAGGCGCGGAGCTATCCGACCGAACCGCAGGTGAAGACCATCCGCGATCTACCGATGCTCTGCCTGCAAGGAGCCGATGACGATGACGGCGACCGCCTCTGCCCCCGTCTCAACCAACCCAACGTCATCAGCGTCACCCTGCCGGGAGGACACCATTTTGACGATAACTACCCCCAGCTCTATCAGACCATCACCAAGCATCTGAACCTGCCCCCGGATCCGCTGACTGTGGAGCATTAACCGGTATCACCACGGAATGCCTTTTAAGTACCGAGCAGGGCAAATCAGCGAGCAATGAAAAGGGCCTCTCTTGCGAGAGGCCCTTTTACTGAATTGGGCGGCAACTTTAAAAGGATCGACCAATGGGTTGGCCGTGGCGTCAAAGTCACCGAGGCTTTTCACTGCGATTGCCCAAGCGGTTCAGCAAGATGCGCTATCAAGAACGAAGATTTGCATTCCTATGCCAGCAACCACACGGGGATTGCGCCAGAAAGCAAAAAGCCCTGATGTTTCCATCAGGGCTTTGCAATTTGGCGGTGAGGGAGGGATTCGAACCCTCGATACGTTGCCGTATACACACTTTCCAGGCGTGCTCCTTCAGCCACTCGGACACCTCACCAAATTTTGGTCTGTGGTTTAACGTGTTCAGCCAACACAGTGTTCGCTACGCTGTTGCGCTAGAACGGGGCGTAATTTAGGGGAAAGCCCCGCCCGCGTCAACGGCTTTTTTCACCCGGCGAACCGTTCGAACACTTAATGCACAGATTCCGGTGCGACCTGGATTTCCGGCAGGTTGAGGAAGCCGGAACGTTCGCATTCGGCAACCAGTTCGTGGGTGGCAGCGATGGTGCTTTGCACGAACAGCAGGAACTGCTCGACGCTGAGTCCGGCCTTGGTAAAGACGGTGTGGCCGACCACCAGTCGCGGCAGGTTGTCATCAATGATATCGAGGAACACCTTGAGGGAGGGGTACTGCATATTGAGTCGGCCCAGTTCGGCAACCAGCAGCAGCATTGCGGAGGGGCGCACTTCCAGCTCGGAGGAGAACAGCAGGCCTTCCTCTTCCACGAAGATCCGGCTCTCCTGAATACCGTCGACCGACTGCAAAGAGACAATGTGGATACCGTGACACTGGTCGCAGACATAGTGCTCGATACGAGCCTGTTGCAACCAACGCATTATCATTTCGGAGCTGGGGATATTCATCATTTCCACGACAAGATTGGGATCAAGGGGCGCAGTCTAAACCAATTTACTATCAACAAAAAGCACGCCAATCCGATAACCCTGCGGCTCGCTTCTTTTTGGCAAGCGCTATGCATATACTCAGCCAAATCGACGACGACGCTTGCCCCACAGGGGGCCCCATGACAATCCAAGAAAAGTATCGCCTTCATCTGAAATCACTCTCGGATGAGCTGCTCACCCTGCAAAAACCCATCCGCATTCTGGATGCCATCAAATGGCCACGCCATCTGCAGGATCGCTTTCTGGCAAGCGGTGGCAGGGAGCTGCCCGCTATCGACAGGCACTTCTATGATGCCCTCCCCCTCGGCTTCGATCCGCGCAACAAGTATCTGGAGCTCAAGGAGCTGCGGGACAGGATCCGCAGAAAGTTGGGGCTACAGGACGATCTTGGCCGGATCCTGCAAGAGACGGTCGATCAGTACATGGTGGTGATCGAGATGCTGCGCCAGCGCGGCCAACCCGATTTTCAGCGTTACAGCCAGCTGCTTTATGGCTCTGCCAGCGATCACCTGCGTGGGGATCGCAAGACCCTCAAGGAGCTGGGCGCCCGCCTGTGCGATATATTCTCCCTGCCCGGCGCGCGCCATCTGGTGCGCCCCTACCCCAAGGAGTTCGAAGGAGAAGCCGCGGTCGCCAAACTGCAGGGCAAGCTGTCGAGCTACTTCAGTGACGGCACTGTGCAGGTGAAGCTGAGCGATGGGATTGTCTCCGATGCAGCGGCCGGTGGCGACTACATCAAGCTCAACTCCCACGCCCGTTTCTCCGAGCTGGACTTGCAGGTGCTGGAGGTGCACGAGGGGTGGGTTCATGTAGGCACCACCCTCAACGGTCGCCAGCAGCCCTATGCCACCTGGCTGAGCGCCGGTTCACCACGGATCACCGCCTGTCAGGAGGGGCTGGCCGTTCTGATAGAGACCCTCACCTTCAGCTCCTTTCCGGATCGGGCCAAGCGTATCTCCGATCGGGTGATGGCCATCGACATGGCCGAGCGCGGCGCCGATTTTATCGAGGTGTTTCAGCACTTCGTGCAGCAGGGCACCAGCGAGCACGATGCCTACAAGATCACCCAGCGGGTCTTTCGTGGCGGCATGGTGGGCGGCGGCGCCTGCTTTACCAAGGATCTCTCCTACGTGCGTGGCTATGTGGAGACGGTCAACTTTATCCGCAGCGCCGTGCTGGAAGGGGTGCCCGAGATCCTGCCAATGCTGTTTGTCGGCAAGGTGACACTGGATGACATTCCGGTGCTCTATCAGCACTATCTGGAGGGGCTGATCGCCGCTCCCCGCTATTTGCCGCCGATGTTTCGCGATCTCACCGGCCTCTATGTCTGGTTCGGTTTTGCCTCCGGCATGTCACTGGTCGATATAGGCCGGGTACAGCACCATTTTCGCCAGCTGTTTCAACGCCTGCCGGTGGCCGACCCCATCATTGCGCCGGTGGATATCGAGATCGACTGAACCGCAGAGAAGCACGCAGGAAAAGAACAAGGGCGCCAGATTGGCGCCCTGCTCGACGATTGAAATATCGCAGCCGAATTACTTGTAAGCCCGACCTTCGAGATAGTGTTTGCGACAGAGCGACACATAGCGATCGTTGCCGCCGATCTCCACCTGTTCGCCATCACGCATCACCTGCCCCGCTTCGTTGACCCGGGAGTTCATGTGAGCCTTGTTGCCACACCAGCAGATGCTCTTCAGCTCTTCAAACTTGTCGGCCAGACAGAGCAGATGGTAGGAGCCCGGGAACAGCTCACCGCGAAAATCGGTCTTGAGGCCATAGGCCATCACCGGAATATCCTGCTCATCGACGATGCGGGCCAACTGGTAGACCTGCTCACGGGTCAGGAACTGGGCCTCGTCCACGATAAAGACATCGATATGTTTCTTCGCATGGCGCGCTTTCACCATTTCAAACAGATCACAGCTGTCGCTGAACACGTCCACCTTCAGTTCAAGGCCAACCCGGGCACTGATCACCCCGACCCCGAAACGGTCATCGATGGCTGGTGTCATCGCCAGAGGATGCATGCCCCGCTCCAGATAGTTGAAGTGCGCCTGAATGAGCTGGGTGGATTTGCCTGAATTCATGGTGGCAAATTTGTAGTGCAGTGAAGCCATGATACTGTTCCGAAACTGAATTTATGGGGCGCATGCTAACCAAAGCCCCTGACAAAACCAAGGGGCCCGCGGGCCCCTTGCTCTATAAATGTTACGCGGTGGCCAGCACTGGCCGCGCTTTGGCCTTTTTCAGGTGATAACCGGTAAAGAGCACGAACCAGAGTGCGCTGACACTGAAACCGGCCAGGCTGGAGTGCATCAAGCCCATCGCCAGGTAACCGATGGCCGCACCGAAGGCGATGGCCAGTGCATAGGGCAGCTGGGTCATCACGTGATCGATGTGATGGCAACCGGCACCGGTAGCAGAGAGGATGCTGGTGCTGGAGATGGGTGAGCTGTGATCCCCGAACACCGAGCCAGCCAGTACCGCAGCTAGCATCGGCAGCATCAGGCTGATGTCGCTGGCGGCGGCCATGTCACCGGCCAGCGGCAGCATGATGCCGAAGGTACCCCAACTGGTGCCGGTAGCAAACGCCATGGCACAGGAGAGGATAAAGACCACAGCAGGCAGCACTTCGATCGGCAGGTTACCGTTAGCCAGCGAAGCCAGGTACTTGCCGGTCTCCACGTCGCGCACCACGGCACCGATGGTCCAGGCAAACAGCAGGATGTTGATGGCTGGCAGCATGGCCATGACGCCTTGCGGCGCGGCCTTGATCCAGTTCTTGGCTCCCAGCTTCAGGCGCATCGCCAGACCGATGGAGACCACCAGACTGCACAGGGCACCGTAGACCAGCGAAGAACCGACGTTGGTATTTTCGAACGAGCCGAGCACGCTGAATGGCAGCCCTTTCTCGCTCAGCACCGCAGCACCGGAATCGATCATGAAATAGATGGTGGCAGCGGTCAGAGTCAGGATCGGCAGTACCATGTCGATCATGCCGCCGTTGCTCTCCTCCGGGCTCTCCATATCCAGACCGATGGGGCGGCCCTTGGACTCATCCCACAGTTTGCCTTCCAGCGCCCACGCTTCGTGCTGACGCATCGGGCCGATATCGAGCTGACAGGCGATCACCACCAGCACCATGATGAGGGTGAAGACGGCGTAGAGGTTCATCGGGATCATCTCGACAAATGCCGCGATGGGGCTCTGTTCGGTCAGACCGTGGGCCGCCATGATGCCGCCCACCAGGGCGATGATATAGGCGCCCCAGGAGGAGATGGGCATCAGCACGCAGACCGGCGCCGCGGTGGAGTCCAGCAGATAGGCCAGTTTGGCACGGGAGATCTGGAAGCGGTCGGTCACCGGACGGCAGATTGCCCCCACCGACAGGCTGTGGAAGAAGTCATCGATAAAGAAGGCAAACACCATCATGCCGGTCAGGGCTTTGGCGCCCTTGCGGGTCTTGGCACGACGCTCGGCCCACTCGGCAAAGGCACGGGTCGCCCCGGAGACGCTCATCAGGCTGATGAGGCCACCCAGCAGCAGCATAAACAGGATCATGTTGACGTTGTCACGATTGAGCGCGCCATCGACCCAGAAGATCTTGAGCACGGTATTCAACATGTAATGCAGGGATTCGAGGGGTGAAAACTGATTGAGCAGCAAACTGCCGGTGACGATGCCCACACCAAGGGACAGCAGCACGCGGCGGGTCATGATCGCCAGCGCGACAGCCAACAGGGGGGGAAGAACGGACCAACCGGAGTCGGCGAAATGACTAATGTCCATGATCTCTTTGCACCTAAAGATTACAGGTGGAGATCTACCGAGAGGATCTAAAGAAACAAAACCTATGGGGAGGTCATACTCCTCAGCCCCTTCAGGTAGCGCTCCATAGTGGATGACTATGGCAGTCCTGCACCTATTAGATGCAGAACCAGCAGCCCGGTATGATGGCCTGGCCACTTCGGCGCTGACTCCTTTCCTTGTGCATCACAGGCATCACCCTCCGCACAAATACTCATAGGCAGCGCGCCTCTACTTAAAGGTATTCGCCGCACATTTTATCGAGATGGCAGCTTATAGCAAGTTTTTTGATTAAATAGTCATGACAAACATATCAAGGTCGAAAAATGGTAGTCAAATGATGCAACAACGCCAGCTTTGACGCTATTTTCACCTACTGCGGTTTCATTGGCATCCAATCTCCAAGCCTATTGCAGGCCATATTAAATATCTGTATTGATGTTCCCCACGGATATTATATTTAACCCGGCTTGACTTATTTAAATCACCAAGCAAGAATCAGCTGGAACATAATATTTTTCTCTGACTCGACGTGGTAACTCCTATGAATGAATTTTTAAAGGTACTGCTTAATATCCGCAGTCTGCGTGCGACCTGCCGCGAGCTTTCTCTGGAACAACTGGAAGAGGCACTGGAAAAACTCTCCACTATCGTTGCTGAACGTCAGCAGGATGAAGCTGCTGAGCGTCAGGCCCGTGAAGAGCATCTGCGGAAAATTAACGAATATAGCGAAATGCTGAAAGCAGCCGGTATTGACCCGGCAGAATTGGTAAGCGCTGTCGCTACCAACCCCGGCAAATCAGAAAAAGCCAAGCGGGCGCCACGTCCTGCCAAATATCGCTATCAGGATAATGGCGTAGAGAAAACCTGGACCGGCCAGGGCCGTATGCCTTCGGCTATTGCCAGCGCAGTGGCAGCAGGCAAATCACTGGAAGACTTTGCTATCTGATCTCAATCTCGTTGCTAATAAAAAACCTCGCCAAGGCGAGGTTTTTTATTGCCGCTTAAACGTGAAATATCAGATAGCCGATTGCGGGCGATCTGCTGCCTTGACCCACAGCACTTCACGATCCCCTGCTACGCAGATGAGATAGCGGGCAACGGTAAAGAACCAGTCACTCATCCGGTTCAGATAGGGCAGCACCTCGGGATTGACCCGCTCTTCCCGGCTCAATGTCAGCAGCAAGCGCTCGCAATGACGCACCAGAGTACGCACCACATGCGCTTGCGCCGCGGCACGGGAACCACCCGGCAATATAAATTGGCGCAGCGGTGGCAATGGCTCACTATAACGATCTATCTGCTGTTCAAGGCGAGTTGTCCAGGCGGCATTAACCTGCCAAATCGATTCATTCTGGGCGTCACTGGAGAATGCCAACTCCCCCCCCAGATCAAACAACTCCTGTTGCAACAGCTGTAAATCAGCCAATAAGCAGAGCTCTTGCGGCGGGACGTCACAAATCAGCAAGCCAATATGGGAGTTGAGCTCATCGATATAACCGTAGGTCTCGACCCGCAAATGATCCTTTGGCAACTGGATACCATCGGCCAGCCGGGTCATGCCCTTGTCGCCCTGCCTCGTATATATTCTCATACCGACATCCTGTTAATAATGGGAATAATCATGGATTCGAGTCCATTGAGTTTGATTTCGTAAGCCAACGCCAGCGTCTGGCCCAATTTACCCACCGGAAAACCGCTGCGCGCCATCCACACCAGATAGGGCTCTGGAATATCGATGATACGCCGCCCCTGATATTTACCGTAAGGCATCTTGTTGGTCAGGGTCAGCAGTACCTGTTCGTCGGATAGCCAATCCATATTAATCGATATCCAGATATTTATGAGTCTGGATTGAGAGTCGCCAGTTACGCGCGATACAGGTATCCATCGCCAATTGGGTGGCCCTTGGCTTCTGGCTGATCGGCTGCAAGGCAATGACCACATCAGGGCGCAGGGTAGCAGTAGCGAGCAGCGTATCCAGCTCTTCAATATGGTGCTCGGTGGCCACCGGATGCTTGATCTCGTTGGCCCGCTCCAGCGCCGAGACCAGCACAGGCAGCCCCCCTTTCATGCCAATTTTGGGGGAGACGGTCACCCAGGTCTGCTCATGGGTCTTGATCTCGCTGGTGCCACTGGTTTCAATCTGCACCTGATAACCCGCCGCCAGCAGGGCTGACGAGAGTTCGTGCAGATCATAGAGGCAGGGCTCGCCACCGGTGATCACCACATGGCGCGCCTGATAACCCAGGTCGGTAAAGCTCTTGATAATCTGCGCGGTGCTAAGTTGGCTCCAACAATCGGATTCGTTGGAGCGATCCAGCACCGCCTCCTTGCCCACTTCACGAGCCGGATCAACAACCCAGGTATGACGGGTATCGCACCAGGGGCAGCCCACCGGGCAACCCTGCAGGCGAACAAAGATGGCGGGCAGGCCGGTAAAGATGCCCTCCCCCTGGATGGTCTGGAAAATCTCGTTGATTGGGTAGTGCATCTCGATCACGGCTTGTTGCAAAAGTCGCGGATTATACCCCAAGCCACGGCAAGACGCAGGCTCACTCTGCGCTTTTCTCGCCCAGCCCGGTTTTCTCAAACAGTCTGGCCATGATGCCCGCCTTGTCGGCCAGATAGTTGTTCAGGCCGCGACTGCGCAGTTCACACGCAGGACACGTGCCGCAGCCGTCACCGGCAATGCCGTTGTAGCAGGTCAGGGTCTGCTGGCGCACCGTGTCGAGGTGACCATAGTGATCCGCCAGTGCCCAAGTCTCGGCCTTGTCGAGCCACATCAAGGGAGTTTCAAAACGGATGCCGCGATCCAACCCCAGCGACACCGCCTGATTGAGGGCCTTGACGAACTCGTCACGGCAATCGGGATAGCCGGAGAAGTCGGTCTCGCAGACACCGGTGATCACCGCTTCGGCGCCCACCTGATAGGCATAGATGGAAGCCAGGGTCAGGAACAGGATATTGCGACCCGGCACGAAGGTGTTGGGCAGGCCATTATCCTGCAGCTCGCAGCTGACCGGGATGTCGTCACGGGTCAGGGCAGAGACCGCCAGCTCATTGAGCAGCGTCACATCCATCACCTTATGGGCGGCGATCCCCAGTGCACTGCCCAGACGGCGCGCGGTGTCGATCTCTTCCCGATGGCGCTGGCCATAGTCAAAGGTGATGGCGTGCACTTCATCATACCGGGCCAATGCCTGCACCAGACAAGTAGTGCTGTCCTGACCACCGCTGAAAACCACGACTGCTTTTTTCATCTTGATAACTCCTTGAATTGTCACGCGCGGCGGCCTTCGGCAAAGTCCTGCCACTGGGTATTCAACCGATTGAACAGGGTCAGCAAGGGCGCATAGCGCTCCGGCCTCCCCTCCCACCGGGACAAGAGGTGATAGCCCGCCTCTATGGTAGAGAGGGCATCGGGAAAGGGTTTCTTTCGAATGGCATATTGACCGGCAATGGCACCAATGCAGATGCGGGGCAAGCAGGCCAGTGCCGGGTTGCTCTGCAACATGCGATAGGCTTTGCGCCAGGTGCCGTCAAGCAAGATAAAGGCGACTGATGCGGAGCCAGAGGATTCACTCTCCCACTGTTGGCGAAGATCGGTCAGCGAAATGGCATCCTCATCCGGCCAGAGCAAATAATAACGACGGGATTGGTCAGCCAGCAGCACATTGAGCCACTCATCGCGGGAAAAGTCCTCCCCCACATGGATCTCGCACTGTTGCAAAGAGGCCGCCAGCAGTGCCGCGGTCCCCTTGGGATGTGCCACCTCGTTGGGGTGCTGCAAGATGTAGAGGGGCGTGTGATTGTCAACCGGCACAATATAATCGCACATGCAGGCTTTGAGGGCTCGGGTGCAACGTGTACAGTATCGACTGTTCTTGTCGTTGGACTGTTTCATGTTGTCAGACAAATCTGGATTGCTCTGGGTTATCACGCTCTCTCTCACCAGCTTGCTACTCTTCTTTACCGTTCCCAATCTTCAGCTCTCCTTCGATCGGCCCTTGATCGCCGGGGGCGAAGGGTGGCGGATCATAACAGGCAATCTGGCTCATACCAATCTGTGGCACCTGCTGCTCAATCTGGGCGGCCTCGCCATCCTCTATAGCCTGTTTCGCGACTATCTGGGTGGGGCTCGCCTGCCGCTGCTGATGTTGCTGCTCTGGTTGGCCGTGGGCTTGGGGATCTGGTGGTGGTGCCCGCAGACCCAGTGGTACATGGGGCTATCCGGCTCGCTGCATGGCCTGTTTGTCTGGGGGGCAATGCAGGATATTCACCACGGACGCCGCACATCGGGCTGGCTACTGCTGGCAGGGATGGGGCTCAAGCTGGCGATGGACTTCTACAACGCAGGAGAGAGCCCGATCTCCACCCTGATCAATGCCAGGGTACACATCGGCTCTCATCTTATCGGGGCCGGTGCAGGCCTGTTGCTCGGCCTGCACCGTGTATCACTGGGTGAGCCTGTTACGCACCAACCAACTCGGCATTGATGCTGGCCAGCATGGCGGCCGGATCGGCAGCCTGCGTAATGGGGCGACCGATAACCAGATAATCGGACCCCGCCTCGACCGCCGCTTTGGGTGTCATCACCCGGCGCTGATCCCCGGCCGCGGAACCGGTCGGGCGAATACCCGGGGTCACCAGCTTGAACTCATCACCCAGCAAGGCTTTAAGCTCATGGGCCTCGTTGGCAGAGCAGACAACCCCATCCAAGCCGGATGCCTTGGTCAAGGTAGCCAGCCGGATCACCTGCTCGGCAGGGCTCACATCCAGACCAAGAGGGATCATGTCGGACTGCTCCATGCTGGTCAGTACGGTCACCCCGATCAACAATGGCGCCTTGTCGCCATAAGGCAGCAGCGCCTCTTTGGCGGCACGCATCATCCGCTCACCACCACTGGCATGCACGTTGACCATCCAGACACCGAGCTCGGCACTGGCTGCCACGGCTTTGGCAACGGTATTGGGAATATCGTGAAATTTCAGATCCAGAAAGACATCGAATCCCTTGGCCACCAGCTGGCGTACAAACTGCGGGCCAAACAGGGTAAACATCTCCTTGCCTACCTTGAGACGGCACTGGGCCGGAGAGATACGTTCAACGAACGCTAAGGCATCTGCCTCGTGCTGATAATCCAGCGCTACCAGTACTTTGGGATCTTGCATCTCACATCCTATTGCTTGTTATTCACCGTCCAGACCACGGATCGGCTTGATGGAACCCCACTGGCGACAAGACGGGCACTGCCAGAACAACGAGTGAGTGGCAAAGCCGCACTGCCGACACTTGTGGGTTGACTTGATTTTTATCTGCTCGCCGACCAGCTGTTGCAGCAGTTCGAGGCTCTCCTTGGCAGGCCCCTCTTCCGCACTGGCCAGCTGAAAACCCACCAGCTGGTAAAAACCTTTCATCGACGGATGACGACGCAGCTGACGCAACACCAGCGAACGGGCCTGGCTCAGGCCATCACGCTCTTCAACCAGCTTGGCAAGGGCCAGGGTCACGCTGACACCGGCGTGATCTTCCACAGCCTTCTCAAGCAGCGGGATCAACGCAGGCGTGCGCCCCAACTGCTGATAGCACTCGAGCAATTTGGGCATTGCCTCGGAGGCAAAGTCGATATCCTGCTCGAACACCCGCAGCAGCTCCTTGCTGGCCTGCTCATACTCCCCCTCTGCCATGGCGAGCTCAGCGAGGCGCAAACTGGCTCGGGCACATGCCGGATTGATACTGAGCGCCCGTTTGAGCTTGGCCAGCCCCTCCCCTTTATTGCCCTCACGCAGCGCGATCTCGGCTTGCTCGCAATAGAAATGGGAGATGGGGTCGGCCAGCTTCTTGCCCTGGAATTTTTGCAGACGAACCGCCACATCGATGGCCTTATCCCAATCCCGCAACTGCTGATGGATGATCAACAGCTGTGCCAGCGCCGTCTCTTCATAGTCGCTGTCATCGCACAGCTCATTCCAGAGCGCTTCAGCTCGGTCCAGCAGACCAGCAGCCAAAAAGTCGCGCGCAAGCTCCTGCAGGGCAAGCTGTCGCTGCTCCCGGGTCAGTTGGCGGGTTACCAGGTTCTGGTGGATCTTGATGGCACGATCGACCTCCCCACGCTGGCGAAACAGGTTGCCGAGGGAGAGGTGTGTTTCGATGGTTTCACTGTCCACCTCAAGCAGTTGGATAAAGAGATCCACCGCCTTGTCGGATTCATCGGACAGCAAATAGTTGAGGCCCGCCACATACTGGCGGGAAAACTGGTTACTCTGTTTTTGGGTGTCCTGGCGAACACTCCTGCGACCCATGTACCAGCCATAACCGGCGGCGATGGGTAACAGCAGGAAAAGCAGTTCAAGCATTGAGGAACATTATTCCTTACCCGGTGACCGGGCCAGCTCCAACTCGCGGGATTGACGACGCATGGTGCGGTTGAGGGTGCGGTTTTGCATTTTCAGGCGCAGGAACAGCAGGCCGAATACCAGCCAGCCCAGCAAAAAACCGCCAGCGAAGAAGAAGCCCAACAGCATGGCAAGCGAAAACTCACCCTGAGCAATCAGGTAATTGAACTGAACCAGCTGGCCATTTTGTGAGCCCAGCGCCAGGGTCAGAACAAACACCAGCACCAGCGGAATGAGGGCCAAAATACGCTTCATAAGAGCTCCCTGTCAGTATCTAATGAGAGGCTGATTATCCTTAAAATCGCAGGCAGACTCTAGAGTGAATGGGAAAAGAGTTTAAGAAACAAGACGATTGGCACAGGAATCGGTGCCAAAAAGAAAAAAGGCATACCCGAGGTATGCCCATTTCTGCATTATTCAATGATGTTGACGCGCTCGCGCAACTCTTTGCCAGGTTTGAAGTGCGGGACATATTTCCCGGTCAGTTCAACCTTGTCCCCAGTCTTGGGGTTGCGGCCCACACGGGGCGCACGATAGTGCAGTGAAAAACTGCCAAATCCGCGGATTTCAATCCGGTCGCCGTTTTGCAAGGTCGACGCCATCTGCTCAAGGATCTCCTTGATGGCGGCTTCGACATCCTTGGCCGGCATATGCATGCGGCTGGCTGCCAGTTGTTCGATGAGATCTGATTTGGTCATAACGTTAAATCTCCTTCCCCGATCACATGCAATATTCATTTTGCCAGGATAAAAAAGGGCGGCGCAATGCCGCCCTTTTCTTGCATCAAGGATTACTCACCCTTGGCGGCTTTGAACGCTTCCATCATAGCATTGCTGAACACAACTTCTTCTTGCTGGTTCAGGTTATCGATAGCAACACGCTCATCAGCCTCGTCCTTAGCACGGACAGACAGGCTTACGGTGCGGTTCTTACGATCAACGCCCATGAATTTAGCTTCAACTTCGTCACCAACAGACAGCACCAGAGTGGCGTCTTCTACACGGTCACGAGCAGCGTCGGAGGCACGCAGGTAGCCTTCTACGCCATCAGCCAGTTCGATAACGGCACCTTTGGCATCAACCTCGGTAACCTTACCCTTCACGATAGCACCTTTCTTGTTGTCAGCCAGGTACTTGTTGAACGGGTCTTCTTCGATCTGCTTGACACCCAGGGAGATGCGCTCACGCTCCGGATCCACTTGCAGAACAACGGCTTCGATCTCGTCGCCTTTCTTGAATTCACGCACGGCTTCTTCGCCCTGGTTGTTCCAGGAGATGTCAGACAGGTGAACCAAGCCGTCGATGCCGCCATCCAGACCGATGAAGATACCGAAGTCAGTGATGGACTTGATCTTGCCGGAAACACGGTCGCCTTTGGCGTGAGTTTCGGCAAACAGCTGCCACGGGTTGGATTTGCACTGCTTCAGACCCAGGGAGATACGACGACGCTCTTCGTCGATGTCCAGAACCATCACGTCAACCACGTCGCCAACGTTAACAACCTTGGACGGGTGGATGTTCTTGTTGGTCCAATCCATCTCGGATACGTGTACCAGGCCTTCAACGCCTTCTTCGATTTCAACGAAGCAGCCGTAGTCGGTCAGGTTGGTCACGCGGCCAGACAGACGGGTGGTCTCCGGGTAACGCTTGGCGATAGCAACCCAGGGATCTTCGCCCAGCTGCTTCAGACCCAGGGATACACGGGTACGCTCGCGGTCGAACTTCAGAACCTTGACAGCGATCTCGTCGCCAACGTTGACGATTTCGGAAGGATGCTTAACGCGCTTCCACGCCATGTCGGTGATGTGCAGCAGGCCGTCAACACCGCCCAGATCTACGAATGCACCGTAGTCGGTCAGGTTCTTGACGATACCCTTAACTTCTTGACCTTCTTGCAGGTTAGCCAGCAGGCTTTCGCGCTCGGAGGTGTTCTCGGTCTCGATCACGGCACGACGGGAAACAACAACGTTGTTGCGCTTCTGGTCCAGTTTGATGACTTTGAACTCGAGTTCTTTGTTTTCCAGGTGAGCGGTGTCACGGATCGGACGCACGTCAACCAGAGAACCCGGCAGGAAGGCACGGATGCCGTTCAGTTCAACGGTGAAACCACCCTTGACCTTGCCGTTGATGATACCGATAACGGTAGCTTGCTCTTCGTAAGCCTTCTCAAGCTGCAGCCAGGCTTCGTGGCGCTTGGCTTTTTCGCGGGACAGCTTGGTTTCGCCGAAACCATCTTCGATAGAGTCCAGAGCCACGTCAACGGTGTCGCCGACGTTGATTTCCAGCTCGCCCATGGCGTTCTTGAATTCTTCAGCCGGGATAGCGGACTCGGATTTCAGACCGGCGTCAACCAGTACGAAACCGTTCTCGATAGCAACGACAGTACCCTTGACGATGGAACCTTGACGGGTTTCAACGGCGTTCAGGGACTCTTCAAAGAGTTGAGCAAAAGATTCGATCATTGTTTATGTCACAAATGAAACATCCACTTGCAATCCGGCACAAGCGGGGCTGTTTTAAATAATCTGCGCCATCCTTGGTGCAGACGACCGGATGTCAGCTTGCGCTGGCATCACCAAGTTGTTGCTCTGCATAGGTGAGCACTGTTGCCAGCACTTCATCTATGGTCATGGCGGTAGAGTCTACCACCAGAGCATCTTCTGCCGGTTTCAGGGGTGCAGTAGCGCGATTTCTGTCGCGATCGTCACGTTCCCGAATCTCGGTTAAAAGACGCTCAAAGTTAACATCAAAGCCCTTATCTTGCAACTGCTTATAGCGACGCTGGGCCCGTTCTTCGGCACTGGCGTCGAGGAAAATCTTTACCTCGGCCTCGGGGAAAACAACTGTACCCATGTCACGACCATCGGCAATCAGACCCGGGGCCTGACGAAATGCCCGCTGACGGCGCAACAATGCTTCGCGCACCCGGGGGAAGGCGGCGATTTTACTGGCAGCATTACCCACTTCTTCGGTGCGAATGGTGCGGGAGACATCTTCCCCTTCCAGGATCACCTTGACCAGATCGCCCTCAACCTGAAATTGCACATCCAGATTGGCGGCCAGCGGCACCAGTGAGGCTTCACTGTCCAGCTCTACATCGTGATGCAGGGCGGCCAGGGACAACACCCGATAGATGGCGCCCGAGTCCAGCAAGTGCCAACCCAGCTTCTCAGCAAGCAGCTGACACAAGGTGCCTTTACCTGCACCACTGGGGCCATCAATTGTCATTACGGGGGCCATCTGAGGCATAACTTCTCTCCTGCACTGTGTTGCTCCCATCCCGAAGGGGTGGGTTAATGGGCGCCGATTATACCCGAATGTGGTGAGCCGGGCAGTCATCAATCCGCACAAAGGGCCAAAACCCCGCCGGACAGCTGTGCTTGTATCTCATTTGGATATTTCATTAAGCAATGCAGGGACTTGTTCTTATGGTCGTTCCTGACAAGGCGCGCTAAACTGGCCCCCTTTTTTGAGCCGTTAGTAGTAAGGAGCAACCTATGAGCAGCGTTACCCTCGTGGCCAAATCCAAATTGCCAACCCCCTGGGGCACCTTCACGCTGGTAGGTTTTCAGGAAACCGGCACAGGCAAAGACCACGCCGCACTGGTGATGGGCGACATTACAGGTGACGAGCCCGTGCTGGGCCGGATCCACTCAGAGTGCCTGACCGGCGATGCCCTGTTCAGCCTGCGTTGTGACTGCGGTTTCCAGTTGCAGGCGGCCATGGAGAATATCGCCAAAGCCGGTCGTGGCGTGTTGCTGTATGTGCGTCAAGAGGGCCGTGGCATCGGCTTGCTCAACAAGATCCGCGCCTATCACCTGCAGGATCAGGGTGCCGATACCGTGGAGGCCAACGTAGCCCTTGGTTTCGCCGCCGATATGCGCGACTACACCATCTGCGCCGATATGCTCAAGCAGCTTGAGGTCAAGTCTCTCAAACTGATGACCAATAACCCGCGCAAGATGAAAGCGATGGAATCCTTCGGTATTCCGGTGGCCGAACGGGTACCGTTGCAGGAAGGGCGCAATCCCCACAACGAGTTCTATCTGTCGACCAAGGCCAACAAGCTGGATCACATGCTCAAAAAATGAGCCTGCATTGACGAATACCAGATAGTCAAACGCCTCCTATTCGGAGGCGTTTTTCTTGGATCGACCACACATCAACCCTGGCTATCGCTGTGGTACGGTCAGATTGACCAGCAGAGCTTCAAGCTCTTCGCCAGTGCGGGCCGCGCAGTATTGATCGACCCGCTCCCGGGTCAATTGCGGCGCGAGACGTTCAATCAGATCGTAGAGATAGCCGCATAAAAATGCCCCTCTGCGCAACCCGATAGCGGCCACACCGCCTGGTAGCCAAGGCGCCGTTTTGAGCACCAGATCGCCATCGCGCTGGGGCTCCCAAGCAAAAGTTGCCATCATCCCGATGCCCATTCCTTGTCTGACATAGGTCTTGAGCACATCGCTGTCGCTCGCACAGCAGGCGATCCGGCTCTCGGCATGAGCGCAATCAGTGCCTTGAGCTGTGGAGAGAGCCCTTCCATCGGTCACCAATGCAAACTCCACCAGCTCAGCCGGGGTCAGCGATGTTGCTTTGGCCAACGGATGATCCTTGGGCAGCACCAAGCCCCGTTGCCACTGAAAAGAGGGGAGCATGAGCAGCTCGCTCCCCTCCTCCGGTTCATCCGCCAGCAGCAGATCGGCAGAGCCATCATGCACGGCTGCGCGGCACTGCGTCGCACTCCCCTGCATCACAGTTACGGCAACTTTGGGAAAGCGGGCCATAAAACCCTTGAGGATGGCGGGCAGAATATAACGGGCTTGCAGATGAGTAGCGGCAATGGTGAGAGTTCCCTTCTCCGGATGCACATGCTGCCTAGCCATCACTTTGATGGTGGCGACCTTGTCCAACACCTCGGCGGCCACTTTGATCACATCCCGACCGATGGGGGTGATCTGGGTCAGGTGTTTACCGCTGCGCTCGAAGATCTGGATCCCCAGCTCATCCTCCAGCATCCGCACTTGTTTGCTGATCCCGGGCTGGGAGGTAAAGAGGCTCTCGGCGGTGGCCGACAGATTCAGCCTGTGGTTGGCCACCTCGACGATATAGCGCAATTGCTGCAGTTTCATGGTGTAGCCCTCAAGCGAACCCACCATTAATAGTAACAAACTTTCAGAAATGGCCCGCAGCCATCAGGCCGGGCGATCCTTGAGTAGGAAATCACGCAAGGCACGATTGGCCATGGAGAGCGGATCACCACGCCGCCACGCTACGCAGAGATCGAGATAGATGGGCGGGTCGAAGGGTACGCCGCTCAGATCCGGCTCCTCTTCCAGCACCATCCGCAAGAAAGTGGTCACCGCAAAGCCTTGCCGCACTACCGCCTTGAGCAGAGGGATGAGATTACTCTCGAAGGCGATATCGGGTTCAACGCCAAGGCTCTGGGCCAGTGCCTCCATATGCTCCCGGTGATAGAAACCACGGCGAAACAGCGCCAGCTCCTGAGCAAAGAACTGCGAGAGGGTGACGGCCGGTTCGCCGCGCAAGGGGTGATCGTCCCCCACCACCATCAACATCTCTTCGCTCAACAGATGTGCCCCCTCGATGGCGGGGGGGAGATCACTGGTGATGAGAATGGCCAGATCGAGGGAACCATCCACCATCCGGCTGAGCAGCTCACGGGTGCCGGCCTCTTCGACCCGGATCTTGAGGCCGGGATAGCGATGCTTGAAGGCCATCAGACGAGGGGGGAAATAGTAGGAGCCCATCATATAGGGGATCCCGATCCGCACCTCCCCCCGCTCCAACCCCTTAAGCTCGGCCATCTCGGCCTCAGCCTGATGCATCTGCAGCAACAGACGCTCGGCATGGCGACAGAGCACCTCCCCCTCAGGGGTGAGCCGTACCGCCCGGTCCTGTCGATCAAACAGTCGCAACTCGAGCTGCTGTTCCAGCTTGGCGATGGCCATGCTGATGGCCGGTTGTGCCACATGCAGACTGTTGGCTGCCTTGGTAAATGAGCCGGCATCCCTGACCGCCAGCAGATAGGTGAGCTGTTTCAGATCCATGTATCAATTCATCTTATGAGATGGATAACTTAAATATATTATATTTATAACCGCAAGGACTCTACTCTGACCAAAAGCAGTCAGGACAATACGCAATGATTGAAGTTGGAAGTCGCGAGTGGATACGTGCAACCCTGGCCCTCAGCCTGGGCTCTTTTCTGGTGTTTCTGAACCTCTACCAGACCCATCCCCTGTTACCCCTGATTGCCGAGGTCTTCTCGGTCAACTCCCTCTCGGCCAGCTGGACCCTGGCAGGATGCACTGCAGGCCTCGCCGCCTCCCTGCTGATCTGCGCCAGACTGGCGGATCGCCATGGCCGTCGGCAGGTCATGCTGGGTACCCTCACCCTGGCGATCCTGCTCTCACTGTTGATCCCGCTGGTTGAGCAGTTTGGTTCCCTGCTGTTGCTGCGCATCCTGCAGGGCGCGCTGCTGGCAGGACTGCCCGCGACCGCGATTGCCTATATGGGGGAAGAGTTCAGCAAACGGGCGCTGCTCTCGGCGGTGGGGGTCTATATTGCCGCCAACTCCCTCGGTGGCATTGCCGGTCGGGTGGTCGGCGGCCTGCTGGCGGGCTGGTTTGGCGACTGGCAGCATACCTTTCTGGGGATCGGTGTGATCAGCCTGTCACTGCTGCCGCTGGTCTTCTGGCTGCTGCCCCATCAGACCCGCTTTGTGGCGAGCGCCCCCGTTCGCGGCCAATTTGCTCGCGCCTTGCAGCAACACTTGACCAATCCCTTGCTGGTAGGGGCCTATCTGATTGGCGGCCTCAACTTTATGGTGTTTCTGAACCAGTTCAGTTATCTCACCTTCCTGCTGGCCAAGCCCCCTTTCTCCCTGCCCACCCAGTGGCTCGGCATGCTGTTTCTCACCTATCTCTCGGGGACTGTAGCCTCCTCTCTGAGTGGCCGATTTGCCAATCGCTGGGGGACACAACGCATGCTGCTGGTCGGGATCGCCCTGATGGCCCTCGGGAGTCTGTGGCTGCTGCAAGCTAGCCTGCTCGGGATCCTGAGTGGCTTGCTGATCTCCAGCTTCGGCTTTTTCCTGGCACACGCCTGCGCCAGCGCCTGGGTCGGTCATCATGTCGAACACAACCGCGCCCTCGCCTCCTCCCTCTATCTGGTGGCCTACTATCTGGGAGCCAGTCTGGGTGGGCTTTACCTGCACCCCTTCTGGGAGCAAGGCGAGCTGGGCGGTCTGGTCATGGGAATTGAACTGGTCCTCATCCTGACGGCGGGCTTGAGCCTCTGGCTCGGCCGTCTCAAGCAGCGAAGCCAATCGCCACTGCCCGCCCAGCAACCCCACCGACACGGGTAACAGGCTCAGCGCAAACAGGGTCACCTACGAGCAGATGGCGATCTCGCAACCCAGCACCGCCAGATAACAAAAGGGGTCACACCGGTGACCCCTTTTACTGCGTTATTCAAGAGCCTGTCAGGCTCGCACCGCATTTAGAGCAGGATCACTCCTGATCGAAATAATCCGCAGGCACCGCGACCACAGCACCGGTCGCCACCTCTTCGGCGATCACCTCAGCCAGCGAGCGCAGATGAAACTTGATCTGTCCGGAGGGCAACATCATGCCGATATCGGGGTTGCGGGTATCTTGCATGTTGCCGGTTTTGAACGGTAACTCGGGATAGCGCGCTACCAGATCCTGCAGTGAAGTAACCACCAGCTCGATATGTTCCAGTCCTGCCTGATGGATGCGCCCCGGTTTCGGCGCCGCCAGCTCGATACAGGGTACCTGCACCTCACCAGCCAGCAGTGGTTGATGCAACTGATAAGTGGCAATCGGGCGACCGCCGATCATCCCCTCCACCAGCAAGGAGCCCGCTTCAGCCAATACAGCACACAGCGCGCGGTACTCCTGCAAGGTCGCCGCCCGATAACAGAGGTGATCGACCGTTGGCTGGGAAAATGTGACGCCAGCAGCGGCCAGTTCGGTCAACAGCTGAGAAACAAATGGGGCCATTGGCCCCAGTGTGGAATCGAGTGGGTGGGACATGCTTACCATTTCTTCTTGGGTTGAAACAGGACATCGAGCTCGTCGGCTTCCTTGTCCTTGATGTTTTGCAGATCCTGCGCGCTGTTTTGCTGCTGCAGCTCTTCAAGCTCCTTGAGCCCCTGACGCATATCCTCTTCACGAGCCAACAGATAGGGATCCTTGTCGCCAATGCTGGCCATTGCCGACAACCCCTTGGTATAGAGCTGGCGGCAAGTACCATATTGGCCCTGAATGCGGGCATCCATCGCCCGCTTGACCAGATTCGAGATGTTGATTTTGAGCTGCATCAGCTCGAGACGACGATCTTCCTGAGCAAACCCCTGCGGATCAATTTTGCCCTTGTTGTGCTCGACACGCAGTACGGCACGTAGCTTTTTTACCAGCTGCAACATCTGGATCGCCTGACGATCAGACTCGGGGGTTTTGAAGTGCCCCTCATCCTGCGCACTGTAATTTTCCTGCACGTTCTTGATCTGGATCTGCACATCGGCGATGCGCTGCTTGATCTGGTTGTTGGGCATCACCTGGGCGATGGCGCGATAGGCATCAAGGATCCGGTGCTGCAACAGCAACACCATGTTTTTGGAGAAAGGCACCAGATTGACGTTCAGCAGTACCTCTTCGGTCTCGTCGGCTACCGTCTTGTGTCTGGCAACGGCGTGACGCTTTTCAGCCTCCGCCTTCTGCTTATATTGCTGTACCACGTTATAGGCGATAACCAAAAACAGGAGCGCGCCGATAGACAGCAATACCAAAGTTAAAATCATAGGATGTCCAAACCCCTGTCCCAATCCAATTGCGTGATCCTACAACAGCTTATCTACTTAAGGTAGCCTGTAGATCCCCCCTTGCCCACGATTTGTCGCCAAGCTGTATACCCGGTCTCAGGGAAAGATTTCAGGATCACGGGAAAATGACCATGGTGGTCATCACTCCCATAGTATCGCCCATCAGCGCCATTACTTGAGGTTAAAGCCCCGCGATTGCAGGAATCCCAGCATGAAAGGGCGGGACTCCTTGCCCAGAATGGCGCGGATCTGGCTACTCCAGGTCTGCTGTTTGTTGTTGCTGCTGCGGGCCTGATAGTAGTCCGCGATCTGCTGATCGTACCGGGCCAGCAGGTCGCGATCCAGCTCGTGCTGGTAGCGCTCCTGATGCACCACCAATCCCCTGGGCAGGCGGGGTTTCTGCTCCGGCTGCTGGGCAGGGTGGCCAAGGCAGAGGCCAAACAGCGGGATCACCTGATGGGGCAAGCCCAGTAGCTCGCTCACCTCGGCAGGATGGTTGCGAATGCCGCCGATATAGACCCCGCCCAGCCCCAGCGACTGCGCCGCCAGCAGAGCATTTTGCGCCATCAGGGCGCCGTCGATGGCCCCGATCAGCAACTGCTCCGCATAACCGGTCTGGGCCTCGGGCACGATCTGGCTGTGACGATGGTAATCGGCGCAGAACACCAGAAACTCGGCCGCCTGCACCACATAGGGTTGATTGCCCGCCAGCATGGCCAGCTGCTGACGCGCCTCGGGTTCACTGACTCGCACAATACTGGTCACCTGCAAAAAGCTCGAGGTCGAGGCGGACTGGGCGGCGGCGAGAATGACATCCAGCTGCTGCGGGACGATCGGCTCGGCAGTGAACTGACGAATGGAGCGATGGGAAAGGATAAGATCGATGGTCTGATTCATGGCACCTCCAAAATGAGGTAACACCATAGCGAAAAAAACGAGGGAGCCCAAGGCTCCCTCGCACACCCAGCTTAAGGGGCCGGATAGACGTAAGGGGCTTGCAACCCGAGCGGGAAGCCGAGCGCCCAGTAGAGCAGCAGGAAGATGGTCCAGCTCACCAGGAAGGCCAGTGAGTAGGGCAGCATCATGGAGACCAGAGTGCCAATCCCGGTGCTCTTCACATACTGCTGGCAATAGACCACCACCAGCGGGAAGAAGACCATCAGCGGGGTGATGATATTGGAAGCAGAATCCCCGACCCGATAGGCCGCCTGGGTCAGCTCGGGGGAGATCCCCACCGCCATCAACATGGGTACCAGGATCGGGCTGATCAGCGCCCACTTGGCGGAGGCCGAGCCGACTACCAGATTGACGCTGGCGGTGAGCAGGATCATCCCGACGATAGTCACCTCACCGGGCAGCGCCAGCGCATGGAGCACTTCGGCACCGGAGAGGGCCAGCAGGGTGCCCAGATTGGAGTCACCAAACGCCTTGATAAAGAGCGCGCAGAAGAAAGCCATCACCATGTAGGAGCCCATCTTGTTCATGGTGGCCGACATGGCGTCGATCACATCCTTGCCGCTCTTGAAGCTGCCTGCGACAAAGCCGTAGACAATCCCGGGCAGGATAAAGAGCAGGAAGATGAGCGGTACAATGGACTTCATCACGGGGGCAGCGAAGGTAGTCAGGGAGCCATCGGCAGCACGCAGCGGGGAATCGTTCGGGGAGAGCGCCAGCGCCAGCAGCACGATAGCCGCCAGCATGGCAAACCCGGCCCAGTTGAAGGCTCGGCTCTCTTGCGCGCTGTAGCGCCCCATCTCGTCGGCACTCTCCAGATCCTCGTTGAGCGCCACATGCTTGAGGCGCGGCTCAACCACCTTTTCGGTAATGAACCAGCCGACGCAGATGATCAGCAGCGAAGAGGCTCCGGTAAAGATGATGTTGCAAAGGGTGTTGACCATGTAGTCAGGATCGAGCAACTGAGCGGCGGACTGGGTAAAGCCCTGCAGCAACGCATCCCCGCCGGAGGGCAGGAAGTTGGCGGCAAAACCGCCGGAGACACCGGCAAAGGCAGCGGCGATCCCCGCCAGCGGATGGCGTCCGGCAGCGTGGAAGATGATGCCACCGATGGGGATCACCAGCACATAACCCGCATCTGCGGCGGTGTGGCTGACGATCGCTACCAGGATCAGCATGGGGGTGAGGAAACGGGCAGGCGTCACATTGAGCAACTTTTTCAGACCGGTATTGATAAAACCGGACTGCTCGGCCACCCCAACCCCGAGCATAGCCACCAGCACGATCCCCAGCGGGGCAAAGCCGGTGAAAGTGGTCACCATAGTGGAGAGAAACTCGGCCAGACCGGCACCGGTCAGCAGGTTGTTGACCACTACCGCCTCCCCGGTACGGGGGTTGACCAGATCAAACTGGAATTGTGACAACACCCAGGAGCCGACCCAGACGATCAGCAAGGCATAGAGGAACAGCATGGCGGGGTCGGGTAATTTGTTCCCGGCTTTCTCGACGCCATTGAGGAAACGGTTCAGCCAACCCTTGGGAGGGCTGGCCGGACGGTCATTGACAGCAGTATGACTCATTATTGCAATACTCCTTTCCCTAGAAATGAGGTCGCATGCTAGCAACTCCAGCCAATCCGTCTCATGACCGATCGCAAAATAATGATTAATTTTGATTAAATATTACGGAATAAAATCCCAGGTTGTGGTCTAACGCACACTTGTTACTCTGCCATCACGGCATCTAACAGTGGATAACGCCCAACCTGACACTCCACCACGAAACCGCTCGCCTCGACTTGTGCCACCGTCAGCGGCTTGCTGAACAGATATCCCTGGAACACATGGCACCCCTGGGTCTGCAGTGCGGCCAGCTCGTGAGGCTCCTCCACCCCTTCTGCCATGATCCCCAAACCCAGATTGGTGGCCATGGCGGCGGTCGCCCGGATCACCGGCAGGTTGAGGCCGACCACGAAAGAGCGATCCAGCTTGATCGTATCGATGGGCAGGCGATTGAGATAGGCAAGGGATGAGTAGCCGGTACCAAAATCGTCGATGGCAATCTTGATCCCCAGTTCACTCAAGTCATCGAGAATATCGAGGCACCCCTTCATATCCAGCATAAGCACAGTTTCGGTCAGTTCCAGCGTCAACAGGGAGGCATCCACCCCGTGCAGCTCCAGCTGCTGGCGCACTTGCCCGGGCAGTGCCGACGAGAGCTGGAAACCAGAGAGGTTGACGGAGACTGGCACCCGGTGATGGAGGCGCTTCTTCCAACTGGCCATTTGGGCAAGCGCGGTAGAGAGCACCCAGCTGCCGATCTCGCGGATCAGCCCCATCTCTTCGGCAAGGGGGATAAACTCCACTGGCGAGACATGGCCAAGCACCGGGTTATACCAGCGCAGCAGCGCCTCGTAACCGATCAGACGCCGTTTGGCGACATCGACCTGTGGCTGGTAACAGAGGCTCAGCTCCTGACGACCGATAGCCTTGGCCAGAAACTGCTTGAGATTGAGCTTGCGCTGCAGGGTCTGCTGCATGCTGGGGGTAAAACGCTGCCAGCGCAGCCGCCCCATCTGCTTGGCCTGATACATGGCCATATCGGCGCGGGTGATGAGGTTATCACCATCGTCCGCATCATCGGGATAGATGGCAATGCCGATACTGCCGCCGATGGTTACCTCCGGCAGACCGCTCAGTTGCAGCGGCTTGGTCATCTGGGAGAGCATCTGATCGGCCACATCCTGGGCTCGTTCGCTCTGGTTTCCCAAGGGAACCAACGCGGTAAACTCGTCCCCGCCAAGACGGGCCAGCTCAACATCGCGGGGGCAAATCTGTTTGAGGCGACCGGCAACCCGCTCCAGCAGGCGGTCTCCCGCCTTGTGGCCGTAGTTGTCGTTGACCAGCTTGAAGTTGTCCAGATCCATGAATACCAGCGCGAAACGCTCCCCCAACCCGCAATAGGCCTCGAGAGATTTCATCAAGCCATAACGGTTGAGCAGGCCGGTCAGGGAGTCATGCCAGGCGAGGTGGCGATGCTCCAGCTCCTCGAGTTTGCGATCGGTAATATCGCGCATGGTGAGCAGGATCCGTGCTCCTTGCTGGATATAGCGGAACTGATACTGGAACCAGCGCATCCCCTTGAGGGTTCGGCACTCCCCTTCGGTCACTACTTCATCGAGTCGGGAGAGCTTCT
Organism: Aeromonas sp. 602200; assembly: GCF_049173895.1. NCBI lineage: Bacteria > Pseudomonadati > Pseudomonadota > Gammaproteobacteria > Aeromonadales > Aeromonadaceae > Aeromonas > Aeromonas sp. 602200. The sequence continues at coordinate 38,288 of NZ_JAAKSL010000007.1, read as the reverse complement.
GGTAAAAACTGTCGTCACTACCGGAAAAAACTTGGGAGAGCGTGGTGATCCGATGACCGAAACACATCTCGAAGTGATAGTTGCCGCTTTCGAACGCGCCATTGCTATCGAACAGGCAGGCCAGGGTATCACCGGTTGCCAGCGAGGACTCCTGATAGAGGGTATCGGAGTCGAGCACCGCCTCGGTCATCATCATCAGACGGCCAGCCAGCTGAATGCCGGAGAGGCGTAGATAGATCTGCTTCTTGACCCCCTTTGGGGAGATAGTCCACCACTCGTTGTAACTTCGCCCCTGCTGAAAATCACCGAGGTAGCGTTGCAACAACAGCGCTATGGCTGTGGCCATATCAGCCGAAAAATCCCTGGAACAGAGCTCGTCAAGGGAGGTGGCCTCCCAGAGAGGAAGTGCTGCGCGGTTTGCCCAGAAAATATGGTGATGTTCGATGTCATATACCCAGATAGGGGTATGCAGAACATCCATTGTCTTCAGTAACCGTTCGTCAAGCGTATTCATCTGGTCAAAGTCATTCATGCTGGATGGTCACTGGTGAACCGGAAAACAAATGGGCAAACCGCCGTATGCAGAATGCAAGGTGAAAACACCTCTCGGCCACTATTTCTCGCGATGGCCAAAAGCAGATAACTGATTTCAGAAATCAACAACAGGAGAGCCAATCCAGCCACAGAAAAAAGGACTCAGCCAATACTCCTGTCAATCAGAACAAATCCCTCGTTCGTTTTTAACTTTTTTTCCCAGCAAAAACAAGCACTAAGAATTGCACTCTGGATACTTCAAAAAACATTTTTACGATTCACAACAAACACTTATTTACTGACAAAAAAGTCAACTAAAAAAAGTGCCGGCATTTCCCTCGTAAAACTTTCATTTATTAACCAGTGCGTTGAATAAACAGACAAAAAAGAGCAAAACCGGCCCCAAATAGCGACTTAACAAGGAACTTAAATACCTCAAAACCGAATATCTACCTTCACCAGACCGGCATGATGAATATGCGACTGTCATCACATTCACATCGCCGAAAAAAAGAACTGCTCTTGACCAGCGCGATCCTCTTTTTTCCTGAGGATGGGTCGTATTGTAGTCATACCATGTCGCCTCTCTCTCTTGAGCTAACGGGTGACATCTCGCAACAATGACTGTGGCGCAGAAAATAATCCTCATTCGAGAACAATTGAAAATTTAAACTGGTATCAGTAGAAATCGAATCCAGATCAATTAAACGCTGAATTACCCTTGCCAAGCGATAAGGCTCTTTTTATGGTTGCCCCCTTGTTACACCCAGAACAGCGTTTATGAAGCACATCGAAGAGTTCTACCTGTTCGTCAAGGTGGTGCAAGAGGGAGGATTCTCCCATGCTGCAGCCGCACTGGGCATGCCAACAGGCACCATCAGTCGACGCATTTCCCAGCTGGAAGAGCAACTGGGTTGCTCCCTGCTACATCGCTCTACCCGTAAACTCCGTCTTACCGATGAAGGGCTCAGATACTACGAGCGTCTCTGCACACCGCTTGCACAAATCGAGCAGGCCACCAGCGAGATCCGGGGTAAAGAAGCAGACATCACCGGGCTTATCCGGATAGCCGCGCCGATCGCGCTCTCCAACACCATCCTCATCGATATGCTGGCCGAATTCGGGCTGCACTATCCCGAGGTACAGTTCGATATCACCCAGACCAATGATCACCAGCACCTGTTCGACAATGATCGGGATCTGGTGTTCTTCAACGGTGAGCTGCCCCAGTCGCTGCCCAATGCGATCTGTCTCGGTCATATCGAGTACGGCCTGTTTGCCTCGCCACTCTATCTGACCAAGAAGGGAACCCCCTCCCACCCCAGCCAGCTGGAAGAACATGATCTCATCTACTGCTGGCCACACCAGCACTGGCAACTGACCGACAAGGATGGCCAGAACATCTGCATCAAACGCAGCGCCAAACTGACCGTCAACCAGACTCAGGCCGCCGTGCGCGCAGCCCGGCGTCATCTGGGGATAGTCAACGCCCCGCTGCACTATCTGAGCAGCTTCCTCCATGACGAGCAGCTGGTACCGGTACTGACCGACTGGCAGACCGGCAATCGCCCCTTCTACATGTTGTGTTGCCAGCACCAGTTCGCCCCGTTGCGTGTTAAGATGTTCGCTGAATTTGTTGAGAAATACTCCGCACGCTATCGTAACCGGCAATGGGATAACCAATTTTCACAGGGTGACAACCTCCCACATTGCATCTGACTGTTAGCGGGCCACACTTATAGCAATCCTTGCCAACAGAGCCTGCCTAACGCCATGAATGTATTGATATGTGATGACTCCGGGTTCGCCCGCAAACAGCTGGCACGAGCGCTACCGGCTGACTGGAAAGTCGATTTGCACTATGCGGCGAATGGCCTTGAAGGGATCGAACAGGTGCTGATGGGCCATGGGGATCTCATCTTTCTCGATCTGACCATGCCGGAAATGGACGGTTACGGCGTGCTGGAGACCCTCCAACGGGAGGGTCTACGCAACAAGGTGATCGTGGTCTCCGGGGATATCCAACCAGAGGCCTATCAACGGGTCATGGGGCTAGGGGCGCTCGATTTCATCAAGAAACCTGCCGCCCCAGAAACCCTGCTCGCCCTGCTCAAAAAGCATGATTTCTGGAGTGCCACCCCGAGCGGTCAACCAAGCGCCCCCGAGCAGCAGCCAAACGGAGTGGTAGCCGATGCAGGCGTCAAGATCACCCCCGAAATCCGCGATGTCTATCAGGAGCTGGCCAACGTCTCCATGGGTCAGGCCGCCGACTTGCTGGCTCGTCTGCTCAACGCCTTCGTGGTACTGCCTATCCCCAACGTCAACGTGCTGGAGGTCTCCGAGCTGCACATGGCCCTTTCTGCCGCCGCCGACTCGGATACCCTCTCCGCCGTCTGTCAGGGGTTTATCGGGGCGGGGATCGCCGGCGAAGCGCTGATCCTGTTCCATGACTCCAGCTTCAAAGATTTGGCCAAGCTGATGAACCATCAGGGGACGCTGGATCGCACCGCCGAACTGGAGCTGTTGATGGATACCGCCAACGTGCTGATAGGCGCCTTCCTGCGCGGCTATGCCAACCAGCTCGACACCCCCTTCAGTCAGGGACACCCGGTGGTGCTCGGCCAGCACAGACCCATCAACGAACTGATCCACACCAACAAGAGTCGCTGGCGCCGCACGCTCGCCATCGAGATCAACTACCGGATCCAGGATTACGCGGTGCAGTGTGATCTGCTGCTGCTGTTTACCGAAGATTCCATCGCCACCATGAACAACAAAATCATGCACATGCTCTAGGAGTGACTATGGAAATCCGTGAATTTCATTGGTTGATGAACATAGTCCAGAACCTGGACGTAGGCTTGGTGGTGCTTGACAAGGAGTACAAGATACAGGTGTGGAACGGCTTTATGGAGAGCCACAGCGGCCGACTGGCCAGTGACGTGCGCGATGGCCTACTGTTCGAGCTCTTCCCCGATGTGGACAGAGCCTGGTTCGAGCGCAAGGCCAACATGGTCTTCAAGCTCAACAACCGCGCCTTCAGCACCTGGGAACAGAAGCCCTACCTGCTGCGTTTCTCCAACTATCGCCCCATTACCGGCTCGGCCCCCCACATGTTCCAGAACCTGACGCTGGTACCACTGGCCGATTTCGGCGGTCAGGTGACCCATATCGCGGTGATGATCTACGACGCCACCGATGAGGCCATGCTGATGAGCGGCCAGCGGCAGGCTTAAGTTTGCTGCAAACAACAGAGGGCGCCGCGGCGCCCTCTGTTGTTTCGGTATCAACAAATATCGGGATAACGGCTACATCACCAAGCCGTCTCAACGCGCCCCGAGATACTCGGTGAAAGCGTCGATAACCTCTTCAATATCGTCATCGTTGATCTGCAGATGGGTCACCAGTCGCAGCTCACCGTAACCGGAAAAGAGGATCCCCCGCTCCTTCATAAAGGCCAGCAGAGGGGCTGATTCCCCCTCACGCAGTCGCAGAAACACCATATTGCTCTGCACCAGCGAGAGGTCGAGTTCGATGCCAGGCAGTGCAGCCAACCCTTCGGCCAGCCGCTTGGCACGGCGGTGATCATCGGCCAGACGGGTCACGTGCTGCTCGAGGGCAAACAGACCGGCTTGCGCCAGAATGCCCGCCTGGCGCATGCCGCCCCCCAGCATCTTGCGCAGTCGGCGCGCACGGGCGATGAAGTCGTGACTGCCCACCAGCAGCGAGCCCACCGGTGCGCCCAACCCCTTGGAGAGACAAATCGAGATGCTGTCAAATGGCGCGGCGATCACCTCGACCGGGGTCTCGCTGGCCACGGCGGCGTTAAAAAGCCGTGCGCCATCGAGATGGAGCTTCAAGCCACGTTCAGCAACAAATGCCCCCATCTCTTGCAGATAGGGGAGCGGCAGCACCTTGCCGTTGTGGGTGTTCTCAAGACAGATGAGGCGAGTCTGGACGAAGTGGGCATCATCAGGGGCCAGCTCGGCCTTGATATCATCGAATGCCAGCGTGCCGTCGCGTTGCATCGGCAAGGGTTGCAGGGCCACGGAGCCCAGCACGGCACTCCCCTGCGCTTCGTAGCGATAGATGTGAGCGGCGTTGCCGAGGATGGCACCCTCACCACGATGACAATGGCTCATCACCGCCAACAGGTTGGACATGGTGCCCGATGGCACAAACAGCGCCGCCTGTTTGCCCAGCAATCTGGCCCCATGGGCCTCCAGCGCGTTGACGCCCGGATCTTCACCATAGACATCGTCACCCACTTCGGCGTGGAGCATGACCTGACGCATGGCGTCAGTAGGCTGGGTGACGGTGTCACTTCGTAAATCGATATAGCGCATGAGATCCCTCCTGAAACAGGAGAGTGACGTTAGCCATGCGCCCCTCGCTTGGCAAGGGGCGCATGAGCAGAATGTGAAGCCAATAGACGTCCGTAGAACCCGCAGGCGGGATTTACCAAGGCAGCGGCCGACCGTTGAGAGCCAGTAGCTGGCCCGATTGAGTCAATGATAACCCCTTGATGAGATTGAGCAGTTTCACCGCCACCTCGGCAGGATCCTGCAATTGATCCGCGGGCAACTCGCTCAGAAAGGGGGTATTCATCGGGGAGTCCATCAAGCCGGGCGCAACGGCCACCACCCCTGCTTGCGGGAAACGCTGCGTCCACTCAAGGGCCAGGGTTTTCACCCCCATGTCGAGGGCCGCCTTGCTCATCCGGTAGCTGTAACGTCCCCCCTCCAGATTGGCGGTGATGGAGCCCGCCAGATCGGAGATGGCGCAGAGCCACAGCGGATGGTCATTGCCCATCAACCGGCTGAAACGGGCAGCCAGCGCCAGTGTTGGCCAGGCATTGGCCAGCAGGCTGTCGCACAGCCACTTGGGGTGCACCTCTTCGACCCGCCGCTCCGGCATAAAGCTGACATCGTGCAACAGGCCGATGGTGTTGATCACCACAGTGGGAAGAGGATCGGTGTCGTAGAGGGTAAACAAGGCATCGAACGAGATGGCATCGACATCTGGCAGCGGGAAGAAGTCCTCCATCTCGATCCCTTTGGGATAGTTGCGCCCGGCTAGAAGGAAGGACTCCCCCCTTGCCATCAGCTCTCTTGCCAGCGCCGAGCCCAGCGCACCGCTTCCGAGGATCAAGTAGCTCATCGCCCATTCCATGGAGAGTTATCTTGCTTAGAGCGTATCAGAATAATCAACCGGCCGTGACACGACCAAAGGGTAATATGCCCCTCATCACGCTTCCCCCAGATGGCGACCAAACTCCCGCGCCAGCGCCAAGTCGAGAAAACCGTCCGCTTTCTTGTGGGTGCGCAAAAACTGGTAATAGGCGAGCAGGGTGACCAGAGCCTCCTCATCGGGCAGCCCAACCCCGGGTTGCTGCTCGCCCAGCAGTAGCTGCGCCGCTGCCAGCGCCTCCCTGTCTACCACTTCCGCCTGACGGTAGAGATAACCGCAGCCGGTTGCCAGCCACTCCAGCGAGCAGTTGGCCCCCATGGCGATCTGGTTGGCCCGCGCCAGGCCAGGCTCGGCTCCCTTCAAATATTTGCGGATCAGCGCTTCACTGAGCCCCACCTTGCGGGCAAACGCGCTCACGCTCATCTCCCCGATCAGGCTCTGCAAGCGCTCGGCAAATCCTTCCATCCAACTCTCTCTCCTACTCTGCGATCAGAACCAAAGTTCGAATCATGCAACTGCCCATTATTGCTTTGCCAGCCACATGAGGCCAAGATGCCCGCAGTCATCTATGTTGCACATCGTTTTCGCATCGTGTTTTTCAAGGAGTCAACCATGTCTGTATCCCGTGTCGCCCTGCATCCGCAAGGCCCCACCTTCTCTCGCCTCATCATGGGTTACTGGCGCCTGATGGAGTGGCAGCTCTCTCCGGCCGCTCTGCTCGATCTGATGAAATATCATCTGGATCTGGGGGTCACCACCATCGATCACGCCGATATCTATGGTGGCTACCAGTGCGAAGAGGCCTTTGGTCACGCCCTGCGCCTCGAGCCTTCCCTGCGCAGCCGGATGGAGATCGTCACCAAGTGCGGTATCGCCCTCACCGCCAAGCCGGAGCATGCTCTCAACCACTACAACACCGGCAAGGACCATATCATCGCCAGCGCCGAAGCCTCGCTGCGCAAGCTCGGCACCGACCATCTGGACCTGCTGCTGATCCACCGCCCAGATCCCCTGATGAACGCAGATGAAGTGGCCGACGCCTTTATCACCCTGAAACAGGCGGGCAAGATCAAGCACGCCGGGGTATCCAACTTCACCGCCCGTCAGTTCGAGCTACTGCAATCGCGCCTCCCCTTCCCGCTGGTCACCAACCAGCTGGAGATCTCGCCGCTTCATCAGGAAGGGACCCTCGATGGTACCCTGGATCAGTGCCAGCAGCTTGGCATCAAGCCGATGGCCTGGTCATGTCTCGGCGGCGGCCGACTGTTCAGCGATGACGCCTATGCCCCGCTGCGTGCCGAACTGGAGCAGATCCGTCAGGAAGTGGGCGCCCAGACTATCGAGCAGGTGGTCTACGCCTGGGTAATGATGCTGCCAAGTCAGCCGCTGCCATTGATTGGCTCCGGCAAACGGGAGCGGATTGCTGCCGCCGTGGCCGCCGAATCCATCGCCCTCAATCGCCAGCAGTGGTTCCGCATCCGCAAGGCGGCGCTCGGTTACGACGTCCCCTGATCACAACAAAACGTACAGAAACAAAAACGGCATGGGGGAAACCCATGCCGTTTTTTTATTGCCGAGGCACCTTAGCGGTGGCGCTGTTGCGGGCGACCACGGGGAGCATCTGTCTTCGGTTTGGCCTGGTTGACGGTGATGGTACGGCCACCGACTTCAGTGCCATGCAGACCAGCGATGGCCTTCTCGGCATCACCATTGACCGGCATTTCAATAAAACCAAACCCCTTTGACTGGCCGGTATCGCGGTCGATGATGATATCAACCTTGTCGACCTGTCCAAACTGGCTGAACAGGGTTTTCAGTTCGTCGGCCGTCATCCGGTACGACAGATTTCCTACGTAAATCTTCATGCCATCCACTCTCGATTCAAGGTGCCTTCTCTATGCAATTCCCAGCATAACGGTAAGGGCACAACCCCTATGCCGGACCTGCCATGGCTTCATGCCGTGGCCTTCTCCACACTGTCGTCAAGTGATTGATCTCTTGGGTTAACAGTGCAGACAAGATCAATTCGAGTCACTGGCAGTATCTGAGCTTTGCCGGGAATTGTCGAGAAAATAGTCGACTCAGGCCGATTGCAGATCTGACAACCGTTGCGCCAGCATCCGGCGACCGTGCCAGGCCCGTTTAAAGCCGAAGCGATAGACAGACGGGCTCACCAGATGCAGCTCCCCCGCCTTGAGATCCAGCAAGGCCATGGCCGCAGCCAGCTCCTCTTCACTCAGCTGCAGATCGAGGCTGAAGTCGAGCCACTGGCCGTCGTGACCCACTCGCCGCTCCCGTTCGAGCGCCACCAGCTGGCTGCGGGGCAGCGCCAGCGCCTCATCCTTGTTGCCATTGAGCAGATAGATATGCTGTTCATCCCACCCCAGCTCCGCCAGTCGCCAGGGCTGCCAGCTGCGGGGCAGCGACACCATGATCCCGGTGATACCACCAAAGACTACGCACACCCAGTTGAGCAGCGCCATGGCGCCCCAGCCATCCCACAAGGAGGCTGCCACCACGCCCCAACTCACCAGCAACAACAGAAAAATGACGCAGCGATAGCGAACCGCTGGCGGCATCAACAGCTGCACCTGCGAATCGGCAAGCAAGGATGTAATACGCATGAAAAGCTCCTGTCATCACGAAATGGCACCATTGTGAATAGCCATCAGGATGCTGACAAGGGGGTTTTCTTTGTCATCCCCCTATAAAATCAATACCATGGCGTAAATGATTCTGAGTGGAACCCGCTTCTTGACCAGCTCGCAACCCTGTGTGCGCTTTTGTGGCGTCGACAAATTCTATGGCGACTTTCAGGCTCTTCATCACATCGATCTCACCATTGAACGGGGAGAGAAGTGGGTTATCTGTGGCCCGTCAGGCTCGGGAAAATCGACCCTGATCCGCACCATCAACGGGCTGGAGGGGATCGACGGCGGCCAGCTATTCCTGTTTGGCGAGCCGGTAACCCCCGCCTACTTGCGTCGCCTGCAAGGTCGGGTTGGCATGGTGTTTCAGCAGTTCAACCTCTTCCCCCATATGACGGTGCTGGAGAACCTGATGGTGGCGCCGGTGCATACCTTGGGGTTGCGCCCTCAGGAGGCCAAAGCCCGGGCGCTCGGGCTGCTCGAGCGGGTGCGCATTCAGGCACAGGCCGACAAGTACCCTCACCAGCTCTCCGGTGGCCAGCAGCAGCGGGTCGCCATCGCCCGCTCACTCTGTATGCAACCCGAGCTGATGCTGTTTGACGAGCCCACCTCCGCCCTCGACCCCGAGATGATCCGCGAAGTGCTCGATGTAATCCGCGAGCTGGCTGACGAGGGGATGACCCTGATCTGCGTCACCCACGAGATGGGCTTTGCCCGTCAGGTGGCGGATCGGGTACTCTTTATGGATGAGGGGAAGATCATCGAGTCAGCCCCGCCCGCCCAGCTGTTCAACGCCCCCCGGCACCCGCGAACCCGAGCCTTCCTCGAACAGGTGCTCAGCTATCATGGCTAGGCTCAATCGCCCCCGCCTGCTTGGCTGGCTGTCGGGCACTGTGATGCTCTCTGCGCTACTGGGCTGGGCGCTCTATAGCGGCGCTCGCCAGATGGGCTATGAGTGGCAGTGGCCTCGGGTGTTGCCCTTTCTCGGCGAGTGGGATGAGGGAACCTTTTATGCCGGCCCCTTGCTAAACGGCCTGCTGGTCACTTTGCAGGTGGCGCTGCTCAGCCTGTTGGGCACTCTGGCGGTCGGGGTGTGCGTGGTCAGCCTGCGGCTGCTCCCCTCCCGGCTCGGCCCATGGCTCGCCATCGCTTATCTGGCGCTGGTGCGCACCACGCCCCAGCTGGTGCAGCTCTATATTCTCTATTTCTTGCTGGGCCCCATGCTGGGATTGGCCCCCCTTGCCTGCGCCGTGTTGAGCCTCTCCCTCTATCAGGGCGCTTTCACCGCCGAAGTGCTGCGTGCAGGCGTACAGGCCATTCCCAAAGGACAGTGGGAGGCAGCCCAGTCGCTTGGCTTGTCGCGAACCATCACCCTGCGCAAGGTGATCCTGCCCCAGCTGGTGCGCATCACCTTGCCGCCGCTCACCAACGAGCTGGTCTCCCTTATCAAACATTCGGCGCTGGTGAGTGTGATCGCCATCTTCGATCTGACCAACGAAGGGCGTACTCTGGTTGCCGATACGTTTCTGACCTTTGAGGTGTGGTTTACCGTGGCTGCCCTCTATTTGCTGTTAACCCTGACGCTGTCAGCCTGTTCGCGGGCACTGGCCCGTCACCTGAATCCGGATCAACAAGGACGCTAACCATGAATCTGTCATTCAAGACGACCCTGTCGGGCGCAGCCCTGCTGCTGGCAAGCCTGCTCACTCCGGCACTGGCAGAAACTGCCCCCTCCGACACCCAGGCGCAGATCGAGCAGAGCGGTACCCTGCGGGTCGGCATGTCCACCTTCGCCCCCTGGGCGATGCGCGACAAGCAGGGGGCCCTGATCGGTTTCGAGATTGACGTGGCCCGTCGCCTCGCCACAGATAACGGCTGGCAGGTAGAGTTCGTGCCTACCGCCTGGGATGGCATCATCCCCTCCCTGTTGGCGAAAAAGTATGACGTCATCATCGGCGGCCTCACCATCACCCCCGAGCGGGAGAAGAGCGTGCGCTTCACCCAGGCCTACTCCCATTCGGGGGTGCAGCTGGCCGCCTCCAGCACCATGGCCAAAGAGAAGAAAACCGTGGCGGACTTCAACCAGCGCGGGGTGATCCTGGCGGTACGTCGTGGCGCCTCACCGGTACAGGTGGCAAAAGAACACTTCCCCAAGGCCACCCTGCGCCAGTTTGATGACGAGTCACAGGTATTTCAGGAGGTGCTGAACGGCCGCGCCCACGGCGCCCTCTCCTCTTCCCCGAAACCCGAGCAAGAGGCGCTGCGCCACCCGGATGCCCTCTTTATGCCGTTTGCCGAGCCGTTGGCACAAGGCGATGAAGGCTTTGCCCTGCGCAAGGGGGATGATGCCCTGGCTGAGCAGTTCAACGAGTGGATCGCAGCCCGTCAGGCCGATGGCTGGCTCAAGGCGCGCCATGACTACTGGTTCAAGTCGCTGGCGTGGGAAGCACAGGTCGCCAATCCCTGATGCTGATTGCTCTAAAAGAGACCATCCGGCGCATCGTCCGTGGGGCATGTCGGAACATCAACTGGCTAGATGGGGCGATCGCCCTGATCCTGCTGCTGGCTGGCCTCTGGCTGGCCAGCCGCTTGCACATCGGGGTGGCCTATCAGTGGCGCTGGCATGAGGCCTTCGATCTGCTGTTCACCCCTGGCCCTCACGGCGAGTTGCCGTACTTTTTCAGCGGTCTGCTCACCACCTTGCGCATCGCCCTGCTCGGCATGGTGCTGGCGCTGCTGCTCGGCACTGCGCTGGGGGTAGCCGCCTTCAGCCGCCGCCCCTGGCTGGTGATGCCCGCGACCCTGTTTATCCAGCTGATCCGCAATTTGCCGCCGCTGGTCTTTATCTTCATCTTCTACTTCTTTATCGCCAACCAGCTGCTGCCTGCGAGCGGCCTCTCCCGCTGGCTCGGCACCGTATCACTCTCCCCGTGGCAAGAGGCGCTGTTTGGCCCACCTGCCCGCTGGGAAAACCTTATCTCAGGCACCCTCTGCGTTGGCATGATCAGCGCAGCCTTCGTCGCCGAGATCGTCCGCGCCGGGCTGGCCGCCATCCCCCGTGGCCAGTGGGAGGCGGCGCAGAGCCTCGGGCTCTCCCCCTGGGTGCGGCTGCGCCATGTGATCCTGCCGCAGGCCATGCTGCTGATGCTCCCCCCCCTCACCGGCCAGCTCATTGCGCTGGTGAAGGATACCGCCATCGTTTCCCTTATCTCGGTACAGGAGCTCACCTTCGTCGGCACCGAGATGGCCAACTCCAGCGGACTGGTCTACGAGATCTGGCTGCTGGTGGCCGCGGCCTATTTATTTATATGTTTGAGTCTGTTCGTATTGCTGAGCCGACTCGAAGCAAGACAAGGAGCACGCACATGCTGACGTCCCTGTTGCTGGCGGCCGTATTGCAAGCGGAAGCCATCGGCGGTTATGCCGCCGGTTGCCTGAAAAACGGCGTATCCCTGCCCCTCGAAGGGCCGGGGTATCAGGTGATCCGCACCAAGCGGCTGCGCTACTACGGCCACCCCGACCTTATCCACTATCTGCAGACGCTAGCCAACCAGACCCGCATGGCCGGGCTGCCGGATCTCTATATCGCCGATCTGGCGATGGCCCAGGGCGGCCCCTTTACCTCCGGCCATCGCAGCCACCAGACCGGACTCGACGCCGATATCTGGTTTCGCATGGCCAACCGCCCCATCAGCAAATGGGAGCAGGATGCCCCCAAGGAGTGGGCACTGATCGACGAACCCAGCTACAAGATGTTACCGGGCCGCTTTGGCCCCCAGCAGCTCACCCTGCTGCGGCTTGCGGCCAGCAAACCCGAGGTGGCCCGCATCTTCGTCAATCCGGTGATCAAATCCGCGGTCTGCCAACAGGCTGGTAACGAACCCTGGGTCGCCAAGCTACGCCCCTGGGTGGGCCACTTCAGCCACTTCCACGTGCGGCTGCGCTGCCCGGTGGGCAGCCCCGATTGTGAACCCCAGGCTCCCATTCCGCCCGGCAATGGCTGTGGGGAAGAGCTGGCATCCTGGCTAAAAGACAAGCCCCAGCTGCCCAAGGTCTCCGGCATCAACAAGCGACCTGAGCTACCTACGCGTTGTGGCAACTGACCCCAAGCTGGTATGGTGGTGCACTCTTGGTCGTACATCATCCATGGCGCACTATCGACTCGAAATACCAAAGGAGAACAACAAGATGGCCACATCACTCTGGCGCAGAACCACGCAGAGCCTGTTGACCCTGACCCTGCTGCTCGCCCTGACCGGCTGCGGCATGAACAATATTCCGACCCTGGATGAGCAGGTCAAGGCGAGCTGGGGGCAGGTTGAGAACCAGTATCAGCGCCGTGCCGATCTCATTCCCAATCTGGTGGCAACCGTCAAGGGCTACGCCAGCCATGAGCAGGAGACCCTCAAAGCGGTCACCGATGCCCGTGCCCGGGTCGGCAGCGTGCAGGTGAGCGATCCTGCCCAGCTCAAGGAGTTTGAAGCGGCACAGAACCAGCTCTCCAGCGCCCTCTCCCGCCTGATGGTAGTGGTAGAACGCTACCCCGAGCTGAAAGCGGATCAGCAGTTCCTTGCCCTGCAGGCCCAACTGGAAGGAACCGAGAACCGCATCTCGGTGGCTCGTCGCGACTATATCGAGGCGGTACGCCAGTTCAATACCGAGATCCGCACTTTCCCCGGCGTTATCTGGTCCAAGCTGCTCTACTCGGATCTGGAGGCCAAACCCAGTTTCAGTGCCAAACCCGGTGCCGATGAGGCGCCCAAGGTCAGCTTCCAATGAAGATGATGCTGCGCTGGTTTCTTCCCTGTCTGCTGCTCTGGGCCAGTGCCCTGCAAGCGGCACCGGACTTCCCGACGCTGAGCGGACGGGTAGTGGATGAAGCCAGTCTGATGTCCCGCAAACAGGCCCATCAACTGACCCAACAGCTGGCCGCCTTTGAAAAGCGCAGTGGTATCCAGCTGGTGGTGGTCTCTGTCGACAGCCTCGATGGGGAGACTATCGAGGAGTACGGCTACCAGCTCGGTCGCCACTGGGGGATCGGCCAGAAAGGCAAAAACAATGGCGTTTTGTTGCTGATCGCCCAGGATGAGCGCAAGGTGCGGATCGAGGTGGGATATGGGCTGGAAGGCGCCCTGCCCGACGCCATCGCCGCCAACATCATCCATGGCCGCATCCTGCCCGCCTTCAAGCGCGGCAATATGGTGGCCGGGATCATGGCGGGCAGCCAGAGCATCATGAAGGCACTCGCCGGAGAATATCAGCCGGTCGAGCAGCCAAAGAGTGACAACGGTGGCGGCCCCTGGCTGTTTATTCTGGTGGTGATTGCGATGATCGTGCTCCACAACCTGCGCGGCGGTGGTGGCGGTGGGCCGGGAGGACGACGTCGGTCGGCCTATATGGCTGGTGGATTGGGTGCCGGCTCCTTTGGTGGTCGCTCCGGCGGCGGATTCAGCGGTGGCGGCGGCAGTTTTGGCGGCGGCGGAGCCTCCGGTGGCTGGTAACAGGAGTAAAGAGACAAATCATGATTTCTAAACAGTTCTTCCACACGCTTCAGGCAAAGGTGCGCGAAGCGGAGCTAGAGACTGATGCTGAACTGGTCACCGTGCTGGCCCCGGCCAGCGATGGCTATCGCTACATTCCCACCCTCTGGGCGGCGCTGCTGGCGATGCTCACCCCGCTGCTGGTGTTCCAGCTCGGCTTCTGGCTCGGCTGGTACGAAATCCTGCTGGTGCAGTGGTCGGTCTGGCTGCTGCTGAGCCTGCTGTTCCACTGGACCCCCATCAAGATGCGGCTCATCCCGAAAAAGGTGCGCCAGCACCGGGCGGCCCTGATGGCTCGCCTGCAATTTGTCGAGCAAGGGCTGCACCGCACCCGCGACCGGCTCGGGGTGCTGATCTTCGTCTCGGCCGCCGAGCACTATGTAGAAATACTGGTGGATGACGGCATCGCCCAGCATATCGACAACGGCCAGTGGCAGGAGATCATCGACGACTTCGTGGCGCGAGTGCGCAACAAGGAGATCGAACAGGGTTTTCTGGAGTGCGTGGAGCGCGTTAGCGCCATTCTGACCGACGCCTTCCCGGCCACCCGGGATCAAAACGAGCTGCCGGACAGTCTGATCATCCTCGACAAGCCCTGATCCGGTTTAAAAAACCGGCATTCTGCACAAGGGTTAGGCATTCGGAAAAGATTATGAAAAATAAGGGGAAAAGAGGTTGACCCACACAGTCCTTTCCCCTAAATTACGCCCCGTTCCAGCGCAACAGCACAGCGAACGAAAATTTGGTGAGGTGTCCGAGTGGCTGAAGGAGCACGCCTGGAAAGTGTGTATACGGCAACGTATCGAGGGTTCGAATCCCTCCCTCACCGCCAAATTTAAAAAAACCGACCTCAGGGTCGGTTTTTTGCTTTCCGGAAAACACAAACATCGGTGCCGACAACGGCAACAACGACAAAAACAGGTGAGCACTCTCGCCAGACCATCGCCTGTATGAGCAACACCTCCCCGGCACTTCCCATGGAGCAGCTGGTTGGGCATGGGCTTGCTCATCGCCTTGTGTCATTAGCCGGCATGCCCCCCTTTTCTAACGCTCTGCGACGGGTACCCAGCAACCCCCCCTCAGGGCGATGGTGAGGCATGCCACGTCGGCGTCATCTATCTCCTCGGCATGACAGCTTTATGGCAGCCTGAGCGCTCACCACAAGGTTCTGAGCACAGTTTTCCTGTTATCCTCGGCGCACCAGCACCTTACCGCCTCGCGAGAGGCTGGCACAAAAAAAGGCCGCTCAATGAGCGGCCTTCTTCATAACGGGATCAGCAATCAGCTTTCGCGGCGCTTGCCACCGAATTTGCGATCTTTGTTGAAACCACCTTCGCGGCGATCCTTGTTGAACGGACGGTCACCCTGCGGACGGCGATCCTTGTTGAAAGGACGGTCGCCACGGAACGGACGATCACCGCGCGGCGGACGGCTGCTGGTGTTGCCACCGGCCGGCACCTCGGTGTAGCGAGTGATCTGCAGCGGACGCTGGCAAACACGGGCTTTCTTGATCACTTCCAGCACATCGGCGCTAATGCCCTTGGGCAGGTCAACGGTGGAGAAGTCGTCAGCGATGTCGATGTTGCCGATGAAGCGGCTCTCGATGTTCGCTTCGTTGGCGATGGCGCCCACGATCTGGCCCGGCTTGACACCGTGATGGGCACCCACGTCTACGCGGTAACGCTCCATCTCCACATCTGGGTTGTCTTTCAGCGGACGCGGCTCCAGGGACGGCATGCGACGGGCCGGACGATCGCCACGGTCACCGAAGTCACGACCGCCGCGATCGTTGAAGTCACGACGCTCGAAGCCACCACGATCGTTGCTGTTGTTGAACAGCGGATCCGGGATGGAGTCATCCAGCAGCAGCGGTTGGTCGCCCTGTACCAGCTTGGCCAGTGCAGCAGCCAGCTCCAGCGGATCGGCAGAATCTTCTTCGATCAGCTCGTTTACCAGGTTGTGGTAGATCTCGAGCTCTTCGCCCATCATGGTTTCGCGGATGCGCTCTTTGAACTTGGCCAGACGGTGCTGGTTGATGTCCTCGGTGCTCGGCATCTTCATCGGCTCGATGGCCTGACGGGTTGCGTGCTCGATGGCGCGCAGCATGCGGCGCTCGCGCGGAGCCACGAACAGGATGGCCTCGCCCTTGCGACCGGCACGACCGGTACGACCGATACGGTGAACGTAAGATTCGGTGTCGTACGGAATGTCGTAGTTCACTACGTGAGTGATGCGCTCAACGTCCAGACCACGGGCAACCACGTCGGTGGCGATCAGGATGTCCAGCTGGCCCTGACGCAGTTTGTCGACGGTACGCTCACGCAGTTTCTGCGGGATGTCGCCGTGCAGCGCTTCACAGGCGTGACCACGGGCGGCCAGCTTGCCAGCCAGCTCTTCGGCAGCGTTCTTGGTACGCACGAACACCAGCAAGGCTTCGTAGGATTCCACTTCCAGCAGACGGGTCATGGCGTCCAGCTTGTGCAGACCGGTTACCTGCCAGTAACGCTGGCGAATAGTGGTAGCGGTAGCAGTCTTGGAGGCGATCTTGATCTCTTTGGGCTGCTTCAGGTGCTTCTGGGCCACGCGACGGATCTGCTCCGGCATGGTGGCAGAGAACAGAGCAACCTGACGAGAGCTCGGGCACTGCTCCATGATCCAGTCCACGTCGTCGATGAAGCCCATACGCAGCATTTCATCAGCTTCGTCCAGTACCAGAGCTTTCAGGCCGGAGAGATCCAGGTTCTTGCGACGGATCAGATCCATCACGCGGCCCGGAGTACCGACGACAACCTGGGCACCGCGACGCAGGGCGCGGGTCTGGGTTTCGTAGGAGGCACCACCGTAGATCGGCAGCACGTGGAAATCAGGCATGTGGTGGGCATAGCGTTGGCACGCTTCAGCCACCTGCAGCGCCAGTTCGCGGGTAGGCGCCAGCACCAAGATCTGGGTGTTGCGGTTACCAGCTTCCAGACGAGACAACAGAGGCAAGGCAAAAGCAGCGGTCTTCCCTGTACCGGTTTGCGCCTGCCCCAGCAGATCGTGTCCCGCCATCAGGTGGGGAATTGCTGCGGCCTGGATCGGTGACGGGCGCTCATAGCCCACGTCCTGCAGCGCTTTCAATACAGGCGCGGCCAGTCCAAGCTCACTAAAAAGGGGCAGTTGTTCGGTATCAGACATAGATTCTTCCAGATTAAGGCAGGCGGCTAACACCGCGGAATAGCAAAAAGGCGGCGATTATAGCGCCACTTTGTTCTGCTGTCTTGAAAAATGTGATAAGCCTCTCAAGACGTTGGCAATTATAGAGGGATCTGGCGAGTATGGCTTGCTTATTTTGCACTCATAGTGCGTTATTGCAGATCACTCCTCGCTGGAGTCCTTGCCCCGCTTGTGTTTGAGCACCGCCATGGTCAGTCGGCTGGTGCACAATAAACGCTCACGTTCGTCCCGAATTTCAATCTGCCACACCTGGGTTGTTGCTCCCAGATGGAGCGGCGTGCAACGCCCGGTCACCACCCCTTCCCGCTTGGCTCGCAGATGGTTGGCATTCACCTCCAGCCCCACACAGTAGCTATCTGGCCCGACAGCCATATTGGCGGCAATCGATCCCAAGGTTTCCGCCAGCACCACGGATGCGCCGCCATGCAGCATGCCCAGGGGCTGGTGAGTGCGATGATCCACCGGCATGGTCGCTTCAAGCCAATCGGTGCCAAAAGCCGTGTAGACGATATCGAGATGGGCCATCAGGGTGTTGCGAGAGGTGGCGTTGAGCCCCTCCAGACTCATGGGTTTACGCCAGATGGGCGCAATATCGTGACTCATTGCGAGCAGACTCCTTATGTAAGCGATGAATGCGTACCGATATGAGTGAAACGCCCTCCATCGGCAACATGGTTCTGTTATATGAGTTGTTGGTTATCAGGTGACGTGGTAACAACGCAGCCCCGCCCGGCGCTGCGTGTTACACAATCATGCCCTTAAGCGGGATGTCACCAGGGGTAGGTAACGCCGGGCCATTCGGACCAAGGCACTTCTCGCCCCGGCAAGCGGGGGTCTGGCCACTGCCACACCCTGGCGAGCCACTCGCGCAGCTGAATCTCCAGCTCCTCATCCGTGATGGACGCCTCGGCCACCTTCCAGAAGAAGAGCTCCACCGCTACCTCTGGCAACACCGAGGGGTAGAGATAAACCCCGCCCCAAAATTGTGGCTCCCGATCCGGGCTCCAGAGGCCATAGGCAAAGGAGCGCTTGGCCAGAAACTCCGACTGCTGCCACTCCAGATCCCCTTCGTGCTGGCTCAGGCTGAAATTGGCCGAGGGCCAGAGATCGTTCGGGCGAAACAGCTGATGGAGCTGCTCGCGCTCGCGCAACATGGCGACAAACTCCACCACCGCCTGAGCGGGAGTGGCGGGTAACAGCAAGAAACGCGGGTGCCGATAGGCCTTCGGTACCCGAAACCGCTTGGGAAACGTCAGCATCAGAGCAGCTCCAGCAGGGCTTGCAATGGATGTTTGAGCTTTTCTCCCTCCATCCGTTTGACCTGACTGCGGCACGAATAGCCGGTCGCCAGACAGCGCGCTTTGGGCAGGCGGGCGAGCGGGTCGGCCCAGCTCAACCCATAAATCCCCTTGGAGTTCTCCACCTGTTTGACGTCGTGACCATAGGTGCCCGCCATACCGCAGCAACCCACTGAGACCGGCTGCAAGCTGGCCCCGAAGCGGCCAAACAGGGTGCTCCAGTCACCATGAGTGGAGGGCTTGGCGGTCTTCTCGGTGCAGTGGGCAAAGAGATACCAGGGTTCGCCCCCCTCCTCGCTCTTTGCCTTGTTGGCGCTAGCAGGCAGTTGATCTGCCGGCAGCGAGAGCAGCCACTCCTGTGGCAGCAACACCTGAAAATCACCGCGAGCCGACCCCAGCGCCTTGGCGTACTCGTCGCGATAACAGAGCACCATGGCCGGATCCACCCCCACCATGGGAATGCCAAGCGCCGCCACCTTGTTGAGGAACTGGGCGCTGTTGGCAGCAGTGCGGGCAAAGGCGCGCAGGAACCCCTTGATATGCTGGGGTTTACCGTTGGGTTTAAAGGGCAGCAGGTAGGGCTGGAACCCGAGCTTGCTGGCGAGTTTCACCAGGTCGCGCACCACGGGGGCGTCGTAATAGCTGGTGAAGGGATCCTGCACGATGAGCACTACCTGCTTGCGCTGCTCGGCACTCATCCGCTCCAGACCCGGCAGATCAAAATAGCGGGCGCGGTTGTCGTGCAGACTCTCGGCCAGGGTCGGCACCGAGAGCAGCGGCACATCGACCATGCCGATGCTCTTCTCGGTCGCCTTCTGGGCCCACTCTTTTTCGAGGAAGAAGTTGACCAGCTTCGGCGCCTTGGCAAGCAGCGGCGCATAGCTCTCCACCGTGCCGACGAAGTAATCCTTGGGGGCGCGCAGGTAGCGGCCGTGGTAGAGCTGCATAAAGCGGGCGCGAAAATCGGGTACATCCACCTTGATCGGGCACTGGCTGGTACATGCCTTGCAGGCAAGGCAGCCCGCCATCGCCTCCATCACCTCGTGGGAGAAATCATACTCGCCGCGCTGTTTGGCCCAGCTGTTGCGCACCTTGTCCACCAGCTGTTTGAAGCGCACACCACCGGATTGCAGCGCCACCTCTTCCGCCAACGGGTCGAAGCCCTGCTCTGCCAGCTGACGCAACCATTCACGCATCAGGCCCGCCCGCCCCTTGGGGGAGTGGCGACGATCACGGCTGATCTTGACCGAGGGGCACATGGGGGAGTCGGTCTCGAAGGTGAAGCAGAGACCATTGCCGTTACAATCCATGGCACGGGTGTAGCTGGTGCGCACCGCGAGCGGGATCTGGCGGTCATACTTGCCACGCTTGGGGCCATCCACCGACACCAGCTCGGCGCCGCTACCGTAGGGGATACAGATCTTGCCCGGGTTGATGCGGTTGGCCGGGTCGAACGCCCCCTTGACCCGCTGCAGCTCTTCCCACAGCTCGCCAAAGAAGGCGGGGCTGTATTCGGAGCGAAAGCCCTTGCCATGCTCGCCCCACATCAGACCGCCATATTTGGCGGTGAGCGCCACCACCTGATCGGAGATGCGGCGCAGCAGCACCTCCTGCTCTGGATCGCACAAATCCAGCGCCGGGCGCACGTGCAGCACACCGGCATCGACGTGGCCGAACATGCCGTAGTCGAGGCCGTGGGCATCCAGCAGGGCGCGAAACTCCATGATGAAATCGGCCAGTGACTCGGGCGGCACGGCGGTATCTTCGGTGAAGGCTACCGGCTTCTTGCGTCCTTCGGCGTTGCCCAGCAGCCCCACCGACTTCTTGCGCATGGTGTAGATGGTTTCGATGCTCGGCAGGTGGTCACACACCTGATAGCCGATAATCCCCGCCTCGCCCTTGGCCAGCAGCTCGTCGATACGGCGGCACAGCTCCGCCACCTTGGCCTTGTGTTCCGCCTCGTCGGTGTCGGCAAACTCGACAATGTTGAGCCCCTGCAGATCCTTGCCGGGCTCATCCTGAATAAGTTCTTTCACCGAATGCCAGATGATGTCGGCGCGGGCCAGCCCGAGCACCCGGGAATCCACCGTTTCCACCGACAGCGCTTGGGCCTCAACCATAAAGGGGGCGTTGCGCAGAGCCGAAGGAAAGCTGTCGTACTTGACGTTCACGAGCGTACGGTAGCGCGGGATGGGTGTGATGTTGAGTCTGGCTTCGGTGATAAAGGCGAGAGACCCTTCAGATCCGCACAACACCCGGCTCACATCCAGCGTGTCGGTATCCGGTTGATAGAGGTGCTTGAGATCGTAACCGGTCAGAAAGCGGTTGAGCTTGGGGAAGGTCGCCTCGATGTCGGTGCGGCGCTCCTTGCCGATGCGATAGAGGGTGCGATAGATCTCCCCTTCCCTATTCTCCAGCGCCAGCTTGTCAGCAAGTCGCTCACCGGTCAGCGGCTCGGTAGTCATCAGATCGCCATTCTCCAGCACGGCTTTGAGGCCGAGCACGTGATCCGAGGTTTTGCCGTAAACCAGCGAGCCCTGCCCCGAGGCATCGGTGTTGATCATGCCGCCCAGGGTAGCGCGGTTGGAGGTGGAGAGATCCGGCGAGAAGAAGTAGCCGTGGGGTTTCAAGTAGGCGTTGAGCTGGTCTTTCACCACCCCGGCCTGGGCACGCACCCACCCCTCTTCAAGATTAATTTCCATGATCTGGTTCATATGACGAGAGAGATCGACGATAATGCCGCCGCCCAATGACTGACCGTTGGTGCCGGTACCGCCACCGCGAGGGAAAAAACTCAGAGTGTGGTACGCCGGCTCCGCCGCCAGCTTGAGCATCACTGCTATGTCGTCCGCACTGCGTGGATAGAGAACCGCCTGAGGTACTACCTGATAGACGCTGTTGTCCGTCGCCATCGCCAACCGGCTTGCATAAGACTTTTCGATATCACCACGAAAGGCGCTGCGCCCTAGCAACTCTAGGAACGACAGGGTTGTGGGTGACAAACTGTCCTGGTAATCGAGTCTCGGGATCATGAATCCTTGTTCCCTTATTTGCTTGATGCCGGCACCCCGGCGACAACGACTGGCCAGCCGCCTGTCAATGGCAGTCAGGCCAGTCCGCTCACATGTGAGCGGGCAGTATATCAGCTCGAAAACCGCTTGCGCGTAGCAATATTAACCATTTGAAAGGAGGACTTTTATGGCTCACCACAGCCATGTTATCAGTACGCTGGTCACCACAGAGAAGCAGGCGCTCACCCTGTCGCTGTTTGGCTGCATCACTTTCGCCATCTTCGGCATCGGCTACGGCCTGTTCGTTGGCTCCAACGCCATCATGCTCGATGGTATCTTCACCCTGTTCAGCATGGGCATGACGGGCCTCGGTCTGGTCACCGCCTACCTCGTCACCCGCCCCTCCGATGCGCGCTTCCAGTATGGCTATGCGCACTTCGAGCCCATCGCCAACGTCATCAACGGCTCCATTATTCTGCTGCTCTGTCTGGCGGCACTCTACAACGGCCTCACTACCCTGTTTGAAGGGGGACGGGAGATCGATCTCGGTCATGCCCTCATCTATGCCGTTGTCTCCACCTTCTTCTGCGCCATCCTCTACCGGATTGAAGCCCAGGTCGCCGAGCAGGTTGACTCCGAACTGGTGCGGGTAGACTCCAAGGAGTGGCTGGTGGATACCCTGCTCAGTGCCACCCTGCTTATCGGTTTTGTGGTCGCCATCGGCCTCGATGCCATCGGCTACGGCCAATACAACCGCTATATCGACCCGGTGCTGGTCTCGCTGCTGGCCCTTTGCGCCACCCTCATTCCCATCAAGGTGCTCGGTCGCAACCTGCGGGAAGTGCTGAAAATCGCCCCCAGAGGGGATGTCTCCCAGCTGGTCGAGAACGAAGTCGAGGCGCTGCGCCAGCGTCACGGCGTCGAGTGCTACAGCCATCTGGCGAAAAGCGGTCGCCGCTTCGATCTCGAACTCAACATTCTGGTCGCCCCGGGTCAGGAGTGGCCCGTCGAGCGTCAGGATGCCCTGCGTCAGGAGCTCTGGTCCCGCCTCGGCGACACCCTGGGCGATGCCTGGCTCTCGGTCTGTTTTACCCGCGAAAAGCGCTGGTTGTAACCCGATAACCGGTGGAGGCTGGCTGCCAGCCTCCACCGGCTGCGTCACATCCCGACACCGCCCACTTGCCAAATTGGCGCCAGCCGCTATCATCAGGGCTCATTTTTAACCCGAGGTTTTATTGCCCATCATGGACAATCCCCGAAGTTGCCCTTCGTTTCTTCCCGTCAAAAGCTATCTGTTTCTGCTTAACCAGCGCCTCTGAATAACGCCATTGCCTTGCTGCTGCGGCTTTCGCTAGCCCTGTTCACTGTTCGCTCTGTCTGTTTTTTTGAGGTCACATAATGGAATTGCTGCTGGATCCCCACATCTGGATCGGTCTTTTTACCCTGATCATTCTCGAGATCGTGCTCGGGATCGACAACCTGGTCTTTATCGCCATTCTGGTGAAAAAGCTGCCCCCCGCCCAACGGGACAAGGCACGCGTCATCGGCCTGTCGCTGGCCCTGCTGATGCGACTTGGGCTTCTGAGCGTCATGTCATGGCTGGTCACCCTGACCACCCCGATTTTGCACCTGTGGGATCACCCCTTCTCCGGCCGGGACCTGATCCTGATGGGTGGCGGCCTGTTCCTGCTGTTCAAGGCTACCTCCGAGCTGCATGAGCGACTGGAAGCCAAACCCCAGGATGATGGCCCGGTCGGCGCCTACGCCAGCTTTGGCGTGGTGATCGCCCAAATTCTGGTGCTCGATGCGGTCTTCTCGCTCGACTCCATCATCACCGCCGTCGGCATGGTAGAACACTTGGGCGTGATGATGGCCGCCGTGACCATCGCCATGGTGGTGATGGTGCTCGCCTCCAAGCCCCTGACCCGCTTCGTCAACGCCCACCCGACCGTGGTGGTGCTCTGTCTGAGCTTCCTGCTGATGATCGGCTTCAGCCTGGTGGCGGAAGGGTTCGGTTTCCACATTCCGAAGGGCTACCTCTACGCAGCCATCGGCTTCTCGGTGCTGATCGAGTTTTTCAACCAGCTGGCCCAGCGCAGCGCCATGCGTCACGAATCCAAGCAGCCCCTGCGTGAGCGCACCACTGCCGCCATCTTCAAATTGATGGGCAGTAAGGCGTATCAGGACAGACCGGATGACGATCTGGATGCCCCGGCCGTAGCGCCGGTGAGCTTTGGCGAGGAAGAGCGCTATATGGTGACCGGCGTACTGTCGCTGGCCGAGCGCTCCATTCGTACCATCATGACCCCGCGCTCCGAGATGGCCTGGATCGATATCAACGACTCCAGCGACGAAATCCGTGCCCTGCTGCAGCGCGAGCCCCACAGCCTGTTCCCTATCTGTGACGGGGATCTGGACGAGGTGATCGGGGTGGTCAAGGCGCGCGACCTGCTGTTTGCCTTGAACGAAGGGCAATCCTTGAGCGAACTGGCCAAGCAGAACGACCCCATTATCGTGCCGCAGACCATCAACGTGATTAAGCTGCTGGCGGAGCTGCGCAAAGCCAAGGGGAGCCTTATTCTGGTCTCCGACGAGTTTGGCGTGATCCAGGGGCTGGTCACCACCCACGATCTGCTGGAGGCCATCGTCGGCGAGTTGCCGGACGAGGACGAAACCCCGGATATCGTGCGCGA
Organism: Aeromonas sp. 602200; assembly: GCF_049173895.1. Lineage (NCBI taxonomy): Bacteria > Pseudomonadati > Pseudomonadota > Gammaproteobacteria > Aeromonadales > Aeromonadaceae > Aeromonas > Aeromonas sp. 602200. The sequence continues at coordinate 14,158 of NZ_JAAKSL010000007.1, read as the reverse complement.
TGGCGAAGGGTGGCTGATCAACGGCAGCACCAACATCCACCATGTGGAACAGGTGCTGGAGCATGAGGGGCTGGTGAGCGAAAGCGACGAGTACGTGACCCTGGCCGGCATGCTGCTCTCCCACTTCGGCACTCTGCCCACCCCGGGTCAGCAGTTGCAACTGCAGCAGCTCAACTTCGAGGTGATCGAGGTGAGCGAGCGGCGCATCGAGCGGGTGAAAGTGATGCCCGCCGCGGCTTGAGCCAGCCACCGGCAGAAAACAGAAGAGGGCCAGACGGTCCTCTTTTTTATGCTTCAACTTTATGCCTCAACGCCTCCTTTCCTGGCGGGTTGCACTGATTGCTGCATCAAGCACAATTCTCTTGTGCAATTACCCCTCTTTTTCACAACAAGATGGCGGCATAAAGTGGCCTCACTTCCACCATGAGGAACTCAAGATGAGCCACGATCACCTGTTCTGCCCGCTGCGCCTCGGCCAGCTGCACCTTGCCAACCGCATCGTCATGCCCCCCATGACCCGCTCCCGTGCCAGTCAGCCCGGTGATGTGGCCAACGCCATGATGGCGAGCTACTACGCCCAGCGCGCCGAGGCGGGCCTGATCATCAGCGAAGGCACCCAAATCGACCCCATGGGCAAGGGCTATGCCTGGACGCCGGGCATCTACAGCGCAGAGCAGATCGCTGGCTGGAAGCTTGTAACCGATGCCGTGCACGCCAAGGGAGGCACTATCTTCGCCCAGCTCTGGCACGTGGGCCGGGTCACCCATCCGGACAACATCGGCGGTGCCCAGCCCATCTCCGCTTCAGCCCTGCCCGCAGTGGGCGTCAAGGTGTTCGTCGATAACGGCAGCGATGTGCCGGGCTTTGTCGAGACCGTCACCCCGCGCGCCATGACCCAAGCCGATATCGATGCGGTGGTGGGCCAGTTCCGTCAGGCGGCTCGCAACGCCATCAGCGCCGGTTTTGACGGCATCGAGCTGCACGCTGCCAACGGTTATCTGATCAACCAGTTCCTCGACTCCGAATCCAACGCCCGCACCGACAGCTACGGCGGATCGCTGGAAAACCGGCTGCGCTTCCTCAAAGAGGTGACCGAGGCAGTCAGCAGCGAAATCGGCGCCGATCGGGTCGGGGTGCGTCTTGCGCCACTCACCACCCTCAACGGCACCGTGGATGCCAACCCGCAGGAGACCTATCTGGCCGCCGCCCGCCTGCTGGGCCAGCTCAACGTGGTCTACCTGCACATCGCCGAAGCGGACTGGGACGATGCCCCCCTGATGCCGGAGAACTTCAAGCAGGGTCTGCGGGATGCCTTCCCCAACACCCTGATCTATGCCGGCAAATATGATGGCAAGCGGGCTCGCGCCGCCCTCGAAGCGGGCTGGGCCGACATGATTGGCTTTGGTCGCCCCTTCGTTGCCAACCCGGATCTGCCGAACCGTCTGCGCCACGGCTACCCGCTGGCCCCCCACGATCCGGCCACCCTGTTTGGCGGCGGCGAGAAAGGGCTGACCGACTACCCCGTCTATCAGGCCTAGGACGCAACCACCAGCAGCTGATTGCCGATGGCCAACCAGCCATGTAACGCAGGCCCCACAGGTTGGGGCCTGCCGTATTGTTGCCCATTCGCAGCAGTGGCAGTTTCTCTATATTGCTGTTGCAATGATCTCGTTGTTATCTCCCCTCGCTTTCACAAGGAGTCACCATGAATCACACCCAAGCCTGGTGCTGGCATGCCCCCGGTGAACCGACCCAGCTGACCCTCGCCGATCTGCCCCTGGCACCGCTCGCCCCTGACGAGGTGCTGGTGGCAAACCGGGTTATCGCCTTCAATCCGGTGGACTGGAAGCTGATCGAATATGGCCACTCCAACTGGCAGGATGGTCAGGTGCCCGGTGTCGATGGCATGGGCACTATCATGGCCCTCGGCGCCAACGTCAGCCATCTGCGTCTCGGTGCCCGGGTCGCCTATCACACCGACCTGCGCCACCACGGCAGCTTTGCCCGCCACACCCGGGTACCCGCCCGTGCCCTGCTGCCGGTGCCCGATGCCCTGAGTGACGAGGCAGCCGCCGCCCTGCCCTGTCCCGGCCTCACCGCTTGGCAGGCACTGGCCAAGCTGCCGCGCCTGCACGGGGAAGCACTGCTCATCACAGGTGCCGGCAGCAGTGTCGGCCGCTTTGCGGTGCAGCTCGCCCTCCAGAAAGGTGCGCGGGTCTTTGCCAGCGCCAGCTCACGCCACCATCACTGGCTCAAGCAGATAGGTGTGCAGGGGGTGGCCGATTATCGGGATCCCGAGTGGCTGGCCACTTTGCAGGCGGCCAACGGCAACGAGCCGTTCGAGGGGATCATCGATCTGGTCTCCAGCCAACAGGCAGAGAGCCTGCTGCCCGCGCTGGGCTACTACGGCCATATGGTGACTGTGCTCGGGCGCATCCCGCACAATCCGCTGCCCGCCTTTGCCCATTGCCATTCGTTGCACGAGATTGCACTGGGTGCCCAGCACGCCTTTGGCTCGGACAAACAGTGGAGCCGACTGGTCGCCGCCGGGGTCGCCATGATGGCGCAGATGGCGAGCGGCGAGCTGACCCTACCGCCGCTGGTGGTCGGCGACTTTGAGGCACTGCCTACCCAGCTCGAGCGCTTCAAGCGTGAAGGACAGGGTGAGAAGTTTCTGGTGCGAGTGGCATAACGCTGACCTGCCCCGATAACCACACCGACCATTGAAACGAAAGAGGCACGCCAGTGATGGCGGGCCTCTCTTTATATAGTGTATGTCATCTCGACTTCATTGGCGCCTGACTCAATGCAGGATCACCCCGTGAGTCTCGGCATAACTGCGGATCTCCCGGGTCAGCCGCGCCTTGTCGGCCAGAGACAGCCAGCTCGCCTCAACGGCATTGAGCGACAAGCGGCAGAGCTGACTCATGGTCGCGCCAAGGCCATCGGCCAGCGCCACAAAGTTGGCATTCATATAGCCGCCAAAGTAGGCGGGGTCGTCCGAGTTGATGGTGACGCAGAGCCCCTGCTCCAGCAGCCGCAACACATTGTGCTGGGCCATATTGCCGAACACCTTGAGCCGGGTGTTGGAGAGGGGGCATACGGTGAGCGGCAGCCGGGTATCCGCCAGATAGCGCAGCAGCTCGGGATCGTCTGCCGAGCGCACCCCGTGATCGATGCGGCATACCTGCAGCTCGTTGATCGCCTGCCAGATGTAGTCGGCAGGCCCCTCTTCGCCGGCGTGGGCCACCACCGGCAGCCCCAGCTCGCGGCAGCGGGCAAAGACCCGGGCAAACTTGGTCGGCGGATTGCCCCTCTCCCCCGAGTCGAGGCCGATGCCATGAATGCGTGACAGGAAGGGCATAGCCTCTTCCAACGTCGCAAAGGCATCCTCTTCGCTGAGGTGGCGCAAAAAGCTCATGATAAGGCGCCAGCTGATGCCAAACTCCTGCTCTCCGCTCTGCAGCGCCCGCTCGATGCCGCCCAGCACAGTAGCAAAAGGGACACCGCGGGCGGTGTGGGTCTGCGGGTCGAAGAAGATCTCCACATGCACCACCTTGTCGGCGGCGCAACGCTCAAGATAGGCCCAGGTGAGGTCGAAGAAGTCCTGCTCGGTCACCAGCACGCTGGCGCCGCGATAGTAGAGGTCGAGAAAGGATTGCAGGCAGTCAAAGTCATAGGCGGCGCGCACGCTGGCCACATCGGGCCAGGGCAGTGGCACATTATTGCGGCGGCCCAGCTCAAACATCAGCTCGGGTTCGAGGCTGCCCTCGATATGCAGGTGCAGCTCCAGTTTCGGCAGTCCGGCGATAAATTGCGCGGCGGTGAGGTGTTCGGGGGTGACTGGCTTGGGAATCGGGGTGTCCATGGCAACGGCTCCATCAGCAAAGTGATCCGGCGTCAGCCCCTCCACCAGACTGACCCGACGGCAGCTTTATTGTGCACCGAAGTGGCGAGACAGGGGAGACTTGTCATCAAACAGACTTATAATGGCGTCACAAAAATCATAAATGATTGAACATCTTAACGATTGGCGGCTCGCCTACGCCCTGACAAGGAGTTTTCATGAAGAAGAACGTCATCTGCGATATCGACGGTGTCATCCTGCACAACAACGATCTCATCCCCGGTGCCGACCGTTTCGTCCATCGCCTGCTGGAGCAGGGCAGCAAGCTCTTGTTCCTCACCAACTACCCGGCCCAGACCCAGAAAGATCTGCAAAACCGCTTCCGCTCCGCAGGTATCGAAGTGCCGGAGGAGTGCTTCTACACCTCCGCCATGGGTACCGCCGACTTCCTCAAGCGTCAGGATGGCAAGAAGGCCTATGTGATCGGTGAAGGGGCGCTGACCCACGAGCTCTACAAGGCCGGTTTCACCATCACCGACATAGACCCCGACTTCGTGGTGGTGGGGGAGACCCGCAACTACAACTGGACCATGATGCAACAGGGGGCCAAGTTCGTCGATCAGGGGGCCCGCTTTATCGCCACCAACCCCGATACCCACGGCCCCATGATGCACCCGGCCTGCGGCGCCCTGTGCGCCCCCATCGAGCGAATGACCGGCAAGAAGCCGTTCTATGTCGGCAAGCCGAGCGCCTGGATCATCCGTGCGGCGCTCAACCGGATGGAGGCCCACTCCGACGACACCATCATCATCGGCGACAACCTGCGCACCGATATTCTGGCGGGCTTTCAGGCCGGTCTCGAGACGGTGCTGGTGCTCTCCGGGGTGAGCAAGGTCGCCGATATCGACCGCATGCCGTTTCGCCCGAACCATATTTTCGACTCCGTGGTCGACATCGATATCGTCTAATCACCACCCAAGCGTTAAACAGGGCAGGTCTCTCCTGCCCTTGCAGGATCTGTTATGGAACCCATTCTGATCGCCGTGGCCTTTGGCTGCGGCATGGTAGTCAATCTGATTGGCCTGCCCCCCCTGCTCGGCTTTCTAGCCGCCGGTTTTATCCTCAACGGCATGGGATATGAAAATACCCCCGCCCTGAGCGAGGTGGCAGATCTCGGCGTCACCCTGCTGCTGTTCACCATCGGCCTCAAGCTCAATATCAAGACCCTGATGCGGCGCGATGTGTGGGGCACCACCAGCCTGCACCTGCTGCTCTCCACCCTGCTCTTTACCGTGGTGCTGCTGGTCTGCAAGGGACTGGGGCTTGAACTTGCCCTCTCGCTGGACTGGAAACTGGCGCTACTGCTGGGCTTTGCCCTCTCCTTCTCCAGCACCGTCTTCGCAGTCAAGGTGCTGGAAGATCGCAGCGACATGAATGCCCTCTACGCCCGCATCGCCATCGGCGTGCTGGTGATGCAGGATGTGTTCGCCGTGGCCTTTCTGGCCTTCTCCAGCGGCAAATGGCCCAGCATCTGGGCGCTCTGGGTACTGGGGCTGCCGCTGCTGCGCCCGCTGCTGTTCAAGCTGCTGGAGCGTGCCGGGCACGGCGAGTTGCAGGTGCTGTTCGGCGTGTTTCTGGCGCTGGTGGTCGGGGCAGCCGGTTTTGAAGTGGTCGGCCTCAAACCGGATCTGGGGGCCCTTATCATCGGCATGATGCTCGCCTCTCATCCGGCGGCGGCGGGATTGGCCAAGGCGCTCTTCAACCTCAAAGACCTCTTTCTGGTCTGCTTCTTTCTCACCATCGGCCTCAACGGTCTGCCGACCCACGACACCATGTTGCTGGCGCTGGCGCTGGTGCTGGCCCTGCCGCTCAAAAGCGCGCTCTACTATCTGGTCTACAGCGGCGCACACCTGCGGGTGCGTACCGCCCTGCTCTCGACCCTGGCGCTCACCAACTTCTCGGAGTTTGGCCTGATCGTCGCCGCCATCGCCGCCAAGGCGGGCTGGCTCTCCCACGAGTGGCTGGTGGCGGTCTCGCTGGCGCTGGCGGCCAGCTTTATGATCTCTGCCCCGCTCAATGCTCAGAGTGAGCGCATCTACCATCGCATCGGCCACTGGCTGCGGGGATTGCAGGCGAGCAACCTCCATCCGGAAGACAGACCCATCGAGCTGGGCGATGCGGAGGTGATCATCCTCGGCATGGGGCGGATCGGTCAGGGGGCCTACTTCGAGCTGGAGAACAAATACGGCAACGTCATCCTCGGAGTGGAGAACGACAGCGAGAAGCTACCCACCCTGCGAGCCCAGGGGATGAACGTCATCGAGGGGGATGCCACCGATACCGACTTCTGGGACAAGGTGCTGCTCTCCAATCAAGTCAATCTGGTGCTGCTGGCGATGCCCCACCACTCGGGTAACCTCTACGCCATCGAGAAGCTGCGCAGCCATGGATTCAACGGCAAGATCGCCGCCATCGTCCGCTTCGAGGATGATATCGCCTCCCTGCAGGAGCAGGGGGTGGATGCGGTGTTCAACGTCTACAACGAGGCGGGCAGCGGCTTTGCCCGCCATGTGATCCGCCGCTTGCAGCCGCTTTGAGTCGTCGACCAGCGGCCCTTGGCAAGTGAGGATGCATCGTTTAAGTTATGCATAACCTCGTTTAATAAAACGAACAAACGCGGGGCCGGGATGGCCCCGCTTTCCTATCTGACGAAGCCAAGGAGGCACCATGAAGACCCTCAACGACTGGATTTTGCTCGACCGCCACGAGGCGGCCCCTACCCCGCTGATGCCAGCCCCCGAGCGCATTAAAGCGGGCAACCCGGCGCAAACGGTGTGGAACCACTACTCCGACCCAAGCCAGCAGTTTCACATCGGCTTCTGGAGCTGCGAGCCAGGCCGCTGGGCCATCCACTACACCGAGTACGAGTATTGTCAGCTGCTGGAGGGGGATGTGGTGATCCACGACAGTCAGGGCGGCCAGCTGGCCCTCAAACCCGGCGATCAATTCGTCATTCCCGCCGGTTTTGTCGGAGAGTGGGAGACCCTTACCCCCTGTCGCAAGGTCTACGTCATCTTCGAACCCACCTCGGCTTGACGTTCACGTCACCCTGCCCCGTTGCAGCAGCCCTTATCCTGTTGATCCGCTTGACGCTTACGGCATGATTTTCTGCGGTTTTCCCGCTTGCAAAAGGTTTTTCCGCTAGGCATTGTGTCTGACGAGGAATGTAAATGGAATTTCGAGCCCAAACGTGGGGGGCTCATATAAAAATCAAGAGGATTACCGCTAATGTGTTCAATTTTCGGCATTCTGGATATCAAGTCCGATGCAGTAGCCCTGCGCAAATCGGCGCTGGAGATGTCCAAGCGACTTCGTCACCGCGGGCCTGACTGGTCCGGCGTCTACAGCTCCGACAAAGCCATTCTGGTGCACGAGCGTCTGGCCATCGTCGACCCGGGCAATGGCGCCCAGCCGCTCTACAACCCCGAGCGCACCCATGTGCTGGCGGTCAACGGCGAGATCTACAACCACAAAGAGCTGGAAAAGACCCTCAAGGTCGACTTCCAGTTCCAGACCAAATCTGACTGTGAAGTGCTGCTGGCCCTCTACAAGGAGAAGGGCCCGGCGTTTCTCGACGATCTCAACGGCATCTTTGCCTTTATCCTTTATGACGCCGAGCAGGATGCCTACCTGATTGGTCGCGACCACATGGGGATCATCCCCCTCTATACCGGTCGTGACGAGCACGGCAACTTCTATGTCGCATCCGAAATGAAGGCGCTGGTGCCGGTCTGCAAGAGCGTCGAAACCTTCCCGCCGGGACACTATCTGTGGAGCAAGGATGGTGAGCTCAAACAGTGGTACAAGCGCGACTGGATGGAATACAGCGCGGTCGAGCACAACGTCAGCGACAAGGCCGAGCTGAAAGCCGCGTTGGAAGCGGCGGTCAAACGCCAGCTGATGTGTGACGTGCCTTATGGCGTGCTGCTCTCCGGCGGGCTGGACTCCTCCGTCATCTCCGCCATCACCAAGCTCTATGCGGCGCGCCGCATCGAGGACGATGGCAAGAGCGAAGCCTGGTGGCCGCAACTTCACTCCTTCGCCGTCGGGCTGGAAGGGTCGCCGGATCTCGCCGCCGCCCGCAAGGTGGCCGATCATCTCGGCACCATCCACCACCAGATCCACTTCACCGTGCAGGAGGGTCTGGATGCCCTGCGCGACGTCATCTATCACCTCGAGACCTATGACGTCACCACCATCCGCGCCTCCACGCCCATGTATCTGATGGCCCGCTACATCAAGGCGATGGGGATCAAGATGGTGCTCTCCGGCGAAGGCTCCGACGAGCTGTTCGGCGGCTACCTCTACTTCCACAAGGCGCCCAACGCCCGCGAATTTCACGAAGAGAACGTGCGCAAGCTTGCCTCTTTGCACCTCTATGACTGCCTGCGCGCCAACAAGTCGATGGCAGCCTGGGGTGTGGAGGGTCGCGTGCCCTTCCTCGACAAGGAGTTCATGGATGTGGCGATGCGCCTGCAGCCCGCCGACAAAATGTGTGGCAAGGGCAAGATCGAGAAGCACATCCTGCGCGAAGCGTTTGAAGATCTGCTGCCCCACGAAGTGGCATGGCGCCAGAAGGAACAGTTCTCCGACGGCGTAGGTTATTCGTGGATCGACAGCCTGAAAGCCATGGTGGAGCAGGAAGTGACGGATCAGATGTTCGAAGCGGCCGCCTTCCGCTTCCCCATCAACACCCCGCTCACCAAGGAGGCCTACTTCTACCGCGCCATCTTCGACGAGCACTTCCCGCTGGAAGCTGCCGCCCGTACCGTGCCCTACGGCAAGTCGGTCGCCTGCTCCACCCCCACCGCGCTGGAGTGGGATGCCAAGTTCAAGGAGATGGCCGACCCGTCCGGCCGTGCCGTGATGGACGTGCACCAGCAGGGCTACTAAGCCAGAGCGGGGCGACCCCATCGGCTAACGCCAGATAGCAAAAAGCCCTTCACCATGGCGAAGGGCTTTTTATTTTTAAATGTTCCAGATGCAATCAATATTGATAAATGAATATGCCACTTAGCTCATCTTGAAATAAATCCACAATAATTGTTGCTCAGATAAAATGGGGCATCATTTTATGACTCACAAGTCAAAATCTGGCCTGAAATATATTTCACACAGCTTGCCAGATTATATCCACCACAAATGTGTATTAAAAAAACGTGACAAAATGACAAAGTACAATGCGTAATGGCGATCATATTTCGCTAATATTACAGCGTCCATCGCAATGAGAAGGTGGTGACCGCGACATGGTCTCCCCCAGGTACCCAATCAACCTTGGGTGCATAACCGACTTCCAATGCAACTGACTTGTAACCCAGTATCACTATCGGCAAAGCGGCAAAACCATCAATACCCGAACCGTTGAGATAACCAGCCTGCGCCCCTACCCCAGCAAAAACATGTTCGGTGAGATACCACTCTTTCCGATAAGAGAAACCCGCATAACCAGCTGTATTTTCTAGAGAATCCCGATAAAGCCCGCCGCGCAGCGCAAGTTTTCCCGTGTCGTTGTCACCCAAGAACACCCACGCCAATCCCAATCCCGGGTTAAAACCATTAAAGTCACAGGTTTTGCTTTTTTTTCCTGTTCCCTGCGAACAATCACTGTGTATTGATGCCCCGTGAATAATAAGTGAAAGATCATGTTCAGCTGCCATGGAAAAAGTCGGCAACCCCAAGAGTCCAATGGATAACAAGCAACCGTGAATGTTCATGTTAACCTTCCTGGTTTTATTTACCTCTCACTAACACACTAAATCAAAAATAGGCAGACATCAAACGAGTAACATCAGAGCGGTTGAACCGATAGATGTAAACGGGTCGCTAATACCATCGAGAGTGGCCAGCCAGGGTAATGTAAGGCACATGGTATTATTCACCCTCATACGGCGTTCCGGCGATACAAGCTCATCACGCATATTCGGCGCTGAAAGCTTCATTTTTTCCATGACCGCCAGCGCACTCATTTTCAGATGACGGTAAAAACTGGCATTGAGCTGGGTCAGATGGAGCAAGGAGTGGCGCACCCGTTTGAATGTCTCGGCACATACCGGGCTCTGCGAGTGCCAGAAGGAGGCCAGCGAACCTTTGGTGGTCAGACCGTCAATATCATAGAGTGCCCGCCCCATGCAGAAGGTGGGTACATCATGGAGCAAAGCAGAGAGACCGACCGTGCTGTTGATGGTGATCACCCCTTTGAGCAAGGGATACAGGGTTGGCAGCGGCAGTTCATAACCGTAAAAGACCCTCCCCTCAAGGCCAAGCACCGCAATGAGTCTGTTTATCTGGGCACGATAACTGACATAGCCCCGATCCATGGGGTGGTGCTTGAACAGCAACACATCTTCGGGTTTGGCATGCTCCGCAAAGGAGTTGATCACCTGCGCAACCATCTCCTCCACCCCGCTCAGGTCAGAGTGCTCCCGGATCTGAAAATCCTCGGTCACTTGCAGTGGCACAAAGAAGATCCGCCCGGCGTGCTGCGGCAACGCCTTGAGCAGGGCGCGATCCTGGCGCAAGTTGCCGTATTTCACCATGGCGCCACAGACCCACCCCATCGCCTCCTGCACCAGACTCCAGGGACGGTGATTCACAAAGTGGGGATAACGCCAACGGAACAGCGACTTGTTGATGTGGTAGCGACTGGCATACCAGGCGCGCACCGCAAAGGTCTTGCCCACCTTGAGCGAGCTGTCATAAGGCACAGGCCAATCCAGTTGGGCAAGTTGATCGCGCCGCTCATACCAGGGGCTGAAGGCATTGACCCCACCCTGCTCCAGCGTGACGAAATCGGGTCTGAGATAGCCCTCCTCCATCGCCCAGAATGGCACTCGCTTCAACTTGCAGATACGGCCAGCCTCCAGATGGTAATAACGGCAGTCCCCGTAACAGATCACCGTATCGATACCCTGCTGCTTGAGCACTCGGCGGAAAAAGGCGTTCCAGCTCTCCGGTTTCCCGCGAAAACGCAGATTTTTTCCGGCACAGGGCCAGCACTCATCCCCGCCATTGAAATGGATCTTCACCACCTGATGTCCCGCCTCGGTCAACTGGCGACTCAGGGTCTGAAAGAAAGGGCCAAGCGGGCCTTGCAGTAACAAAATCTTCATTGACGACTTATCTCAAAAACGGGGAGAGAGAGGGGCGCTGCATGAGCGTCTGGAACAAGTAACCGAGCTTGAGCTGCCAGCGTTGCCAGCGGCTCGCTTTTTGGGCCGATGAGTGTCCCTGCTTCGCCAGTTGGTGGATCAACTGCTCCGGACTTATCCAGAGCCCGGTCTGCCAATCGAGATAGAGCGGATAGGCAACCAGCGTCAGATAGACCAGCGCCGCCAGCGGCAGACTACGTTGACGACGAGCAGGCGGATTGGCATCCGTGGTCAACCCCCAGCCACTGTAGAAGGGTTGGCCCCAGGTCGTCACCTTGACCCCCTGCACCAGCGCCTCGAAGCCACTGAGCGAGGTCATGGTATGCAGCTCATCCACATGGGGATAGAGGCTGGTGAGCCCAATATCCAGCACCTGACTATCGACACACTCCGCCAGACAGGCCGCAGAAATCGCCCCACCACGATTGCCCGCCACCACATCAGGGTGTGGCTTGTAGAGAATATGAGCGTCGGGTTTGGCCGCTCGCACCGCCCACAGCAACTGCTCGTTGCTGCGAATATGGGGGCTCCCGGTCAGGATGGAGGCATCGCCATCCACCTGACCCACCACCAGCACCAGCTCACGGCCATCATCGGGCCTGGTGTAGTGCTGCGGCTCGCCCACATTGTATTTGCTGACCCTGTGTTCCCGTAGCAAGGCAAGCAGCGCATCCCCGCGTTTGACCTCCGCCTCTGTCAACTCCTGATAGTTGAGCAACTGTTCCAGCCCGCTGGGAGTGCGACTGTCGAAATAGATCCCGACCGGGTCCAGTGACAAGGAGGAGGGACGACAGAGATTGGAGCCCAGCCCCCTCGAGCGAATAAAACCATCCTCGACCCGGATTGCAGAGGCGAGATCGGGGTGGCGGCTACCCCACACCAATATCTGCTCGTCACCGGTCAACCGCTTGGGTGGCTTGCGCACAAAGCGCAACTCATCGGCCAAATGCTGGCAAAACGCCTGCATAAATGCCCGCTTCCACAGCGAGAAACCGACCAGATAAAGCCTGCGCCAGCGCGGCGCGGGGCGGCGCTGATTGTCAATAATGGCGATCACCTCCTCTACCTCGCAACGCTGGCCCAGCACAGGGTCGAGATAGCGGGGATAGCGGATCAAGGCTGCCGCGACCAGCTGGGCGAGCGACACTTTTACGTTGCGCCGTTCACACTGCTTGCTGTCATGGGTCAGCCCCCAACCCGCATAAAACGGCATACCGAAGCAATAGACCGGCTTGCCAAGCAACAGACCCTCAAAACCAAGCTGGGATGACACCGTATAGACAGCATCCACCACATTGAGCAGTGCATGGGGATGGCAGTGATCGGCCACAATCTCCACATCATCCAGGTTCAGACGGGCCAACACCCCGCGCTTCTTGCCAAGGCGAGTATCGGGATGGGTGCGCAGCAGCAGGCGCGCATCGGGATGATTGCGGCGCGCCGCCTCCACCATCGCCACAAAATCAGCTTCACTGGCCAGCGCCCCCGGAATGGAGAGATCCCCCGCCACCTGATCGACCAGTAGGACCCTGGGTTTGGCGCTCTGCTGCAGACGTGTGGCAAGCCCTGATGGCAAGCCGCCATAGTCCCCGACAGCAGAGAGCGCGGTCACGCTGCCGCTGGCAATCGACTGACCGGGGGCAGTGGCATAACAGTTGTATTTGGTGACCCCGAGGCGTACCAGCTCATCGATCAGTCGCTCGGCCCGTGCCAACATCTGTGGCTCGCACGGGGTGGCAATCAACTGCTCAAGCTGGCTGGGCTGGCGGGCATCGTAATAGATCCCCACCGGATCGGCGATCAGCGAGACCGCCTTGCCCCCCCTGGCGGGATGGCCGATATAACCGATAAAGCCATCTTCAAGCTGCCAATAGGGCAATCCTAACGCTTGTGCCTTCTGCTTAATCTGCCTGGTATTGGCTTTTTGGCCCCAACCAACTAAAACATCATTTTCAGAAAAAGAGACAACCCCTTCCATATGACGTAATGGGCAACCAAGCATAGGTTCAATACTGTTTTTTCTAGCCAGAATGCCTTTCGAACCCGTATATAAAGCCATATTATCTCAGCGAACTAAAGACTCCCTGCCGTAGTGCAGGGAGTGTAATTTAGATAAACAGATCTGCGGTCTCTAATGACTTGGCAGTACTATCCTTTACAGAGGTAAGGATGTCCGCGTTTAATTCTGGCCATTTAATACCAATCGAGGCATCATTCCATGCAATACCTCTATCGCTCACTGGTGCATAATAATTCGTTGTTTTATATAAAAACTCGGCCGTTTCTGTCAGTGTGATAAAGCCATGGGCAAACCCTTCCGGGATCCACAACTGTCGCTTGTTTTCACCAGACAAGTGAACCCCAACCCACTGGCCGAAGCTCGGTGAGCTTTTGCGGATATCGACCGCCACATCAAACACTTCACCCGCCACACAGCGCACCAGCTTGCCCTGGGCATGGGGAGGCAATTGATAGTGCAATCCACGCAATACCCCTTTCGACGATTTGGAGTGATTATCCTGCACAAAGTTAACCTGATATCCGACGGCCTCTTCAAACAGCTTGTGGTTGAAACTCTCAAAGAAAAAACCACGCTCATCACCAAATACTTTTGGCTCAAAAATAAGCACATCAGGGATCGCTGTCTTGATTACATTCATCTGTCTATCCACATTTGATTCAATTTTTATGGGGGGAGCATCTTCCCTCCCCCCTATATCACATCAGGCTTTGGCAACCATTCTTAACAAATATTGTCCATAGGCATTCTTTGCCAATGGCACTGCGAGATCTCGAACCTGCTCGGTAGTAATAAATTTCTGGCGATAGGCGATCTCTTCTGGGCACGCAACCTTCAACCCCTGACGGGTCTCGATGGTCTGAATAAAGTTGCTCGCTTCAATCAGGCTTTCATGAGTACCGGTATCCAGCCAGGCATAACCACGGCCCATCATCGCCACCGACAGATTGCCTTGCTCCAGGTAGATACGGTTCACATCGGTAATTTCCAGCTCACCACGGGGCGACGGCTTCAGGCTCTTGGCGATCTCCACCACGCTGTTGTCGTAGAAATAGAGGCCGGTCACCGCATAGTTGCTCT